>JBAZQS010000007.1:0-35571 GCA_041645075.1 Patescibacteria group bacterium
AGACACCCTCTTTGATTTGATTTACGGCCGGTGGCGCGGTAACGTCACCCTCCCCTTCCTTTCCCTTTTTTCCCTCTCTTTGCGCGGCATTTCTGGCGGCGTTTTGTTCTTGTCCTAATTGAGCCGAGGCCATTTTGCTTTGGCCGTTTTCTGGCAATCGTCCGCCGGCCGAGCCAGCGGCCTGGTTTTCGGTCATCGGCTTTTGCCGGTTCGCCCCGTACCTCTGCCTGTTTAGCGCCAATTCTTGGCTGTTATTGTTTTGCATCTTGATTAAATAATTCGCCATTATTTTTCCGCCCATGGTTTTGGGAGTTTTTTTGGGCGGGTATTAAATTTTTCGTGTTTAATGAGATAGTTGCAAAATTTCTTTTGCTGTAATTTGCTCTTTTTGTCCAATACTTCGTCAAGACGGCGCAAAATGATTTTCACCGTAGCCGGGCTACGGCTCAAATCATTTTGCTGGCTTTCCTCGTCTTGGACAAAAAGTTCTAAATTTCGCTTAAAAGGAATTTTGCAACTATCTCAATTTAAGATTTCTTGATATTTATTATACCATTTTTTACCGTGATGCGCATATTGTCGCCGGCCATTATTTCATCAGCTAATAATTTCTGCGCCAATGGCGTTTCCAATAATTCTTGAATTGTCCGCCGGACACCCCGGGCGCCTTCGGTGGGGCCATCGCTTTTATCGGCGATAAATTTTATCAGTCGGGGCGTAAAATTTAATTTAATATTTTTGTCGGCTAATTTTTCGTTCAGCTTTTCCAGTTCTAATTTGACAATTTTTTCCAAATCCGCCAGCGAGAGGGGATTAAAGTAAATGATTTTATCCACGCGGTTTAAGAATTCTACTTTGAAATAATTTTTTGTCTCATTGATAATTTTTTCTTCCAACGCCTGATAATTTTTATCATTGCGCGACCCCGCCGAGCCGAAGCCGAATTTTTTATCCGGCTGAAAATGCTGGGAGCCGATATTAGCCGTCATAATAATAATGGTATTTTGGAAATTAATTCTGGCGCCGGCCGCGTCGGTCAGGAAGCCCTCGTCCAGGACTTGGAGCAATAAATCAAATACATCGCGGTTGGCTTTTTCTATCTCGTCAAAAAGGACAATGGCATACGGCTTGTGCTTTATTTTTTCGGTCAGCTGCCCGCTTTCCTTATAGCCGACATAGCCGGCGGGCGCGCCGATTAATTTGGAAATATTGAATTTTTCCGAATATTCGGACATATCTATTCTAATGAGCGATTTGTCATCTTTGAATAATGTTTCGGCCAGCATTTTGGCCAGGTAGGTCTTGCCCACGCCGCTGGGCCCGACAAAAATGAAAGAGGCGAGCGGCCGATGGCTCGCCGTCAAGCCCGCCTTTGAACGTTTGACAAAGTCGGCGATAATTTCCACCGCCCGGTCTTGGCCGATTATTTTCTGCTTTAATTTTTTGTCCAAGGCCATGATTTTTTTCTTCTCCGAAGTGATTAATTCCGCCGCGGGTATGCCCGTTATTTTAGCAATCACGGTCGCGATGTCGCGGTCGGTTATCTCTCCGATATCCAATCGCTTGGCTACCCTTTGTTTTTCCTGAACGGGCAGGATTTTTTCTTCCAGTTGCCATAAGTCCTCTTTTAATTTAAGAGCCAATTCAAAATTGTCGGCGCTGATCGCCTCCTCTTTCTTTTTGGCCAAGTCCTGGATCTGCTGGGTAATTTTTTTAATTTCTTGTTCGGCGGCTGATGGTTTCCGGTTCACTTTAATGGCGGCGGCCGCTTCATCAATCAGGTCGATGGCTTTGTCCGGCAAAAATTTTTCCGGCAGATACCTTTGGCTCAAATTTATCGCCGCTTCAATGGCTTGGTCGCTTATTTTGACGCGGTGGAAGTTTTCAAAATATTTTTTAATGCCGTTTAAAATATTCTTCGCGTCTTCGGCCGTGGGTTCCGCGATTTTCACCACCTGGAATCTTCGTTCCAGCGCCGGGTCGTTTTCAATGGTGCGCCGATAATCATGGTAAGTGGTGGCGCCAATACAACGGATATCGCCGCCCGCCAAAGCCGGTTTTAAAATATTGGCCGCGTCCATTGAACCCGAGGCCGAGCCGGCGCCGACGATATTATGGATTTCGTCAATAAATAAAATAACCTCGGGCCGGCTTTTGGCCTCATCAATGATTTGCTTGACGCGATTTTCAAATTCGCCCCGATACATGGTGCCGGCCACGGTCGCGGTCAAATCAAGAGCGTATATTTTTTTATTTTGCAGCGCCTCCGGCACTTCGCCATTAATTATTTTTTTCGCCAAACCCTCAATAATGGCGGTTTTGCCCACGCCCGGCTCGCCCAAAAGAATCGGATTATTTTTGGTGCGGCGCGACAGGATTTGAATAATTCGGCTGATTTCATCCTCGCGGCCGATGACCGGGTCAATTTTCTTTTGGAATTTTTGGCTGGTTAAATTATTGCCGAAAAGTTCCAAGGCGCTGTATTGGCGCATAATATTGGGATTGGCGTAAAATTCGCCTTCGCTATCATCCTCGTTCTCTCGGTTGTGTCTTTGATTGATGACGCGAAAGCTTTCGGCGATGTCGGGCAATTTGGAAGCGCTTCTAAGGGTGGCCATGACTTGCTGAATGAGATTTTTTTCCGAGACCCTTAAAATTTGAAAGGTTTTTTCAATTTCCGGATTATTAATTTGCAACAGGGCGGAGAGCAGATGTTCCGTGCCCACGAAATTATGCTCATGGCGATAAGCGATCTGGATTGATTTTTGGATAACGGCTTTGGCGGCCTCGGAAAATTTCGGGCTGGTTTTGGCCGCCGCCTGTTCTTTGGTTTGATTTAATTGGGCCAGGTTATTTTTTATATCTTCCGGCCGGATTTTCAAGGAGGCGAGCAATTCGGCGCCCACACTGCCCTTTTGATTTACCAAGCCATATAAGATATGGTCCGGTTCAATCATTTTATGATTTAAGGCCAAGGCAAAATCAGCCGCGGTTTTCAGCGCTTGCTTGTAGTTATTGGAAAATTTTTCAAAGGGATCTAACATGAATAAATTATCTGTGATTGCTTTTTTATATTGAAATATGTTATAATTTTTACAACCCACTTTCAAATTTTACAATTTTATTGTATAATAAAGGTGTTGATAAGTCAATTTTAATTTGCCTATCAACTCAAAAATTTTGTCCGCCAGCTGGCGGATTAAAATATCAAAAAATGGAAGGTGAAAAATTTATGAAATTTAAAAAAAGCAGCTGGTTATCGGCCGGTTTTACCATGGTAATTATTTTTACCTTTTGGTTGGCCGGTTTTAATTTTGCCTATGCGGTTTGGAGCGAGCCGGCTTCAGCGCCACCCGCCGGCAATGTGGCCGCGCCTCTGAACGAGGGCACGAGTTTTAGCGGAGATGTGAATGGCGCCTGGAATAGCCTCACCATTAAAGGATGCTCTATTAACCAGATTTTAAAATCCGATGGCACTATTTGGTCGTGTACCGATTTTTCGACGGCTGTTCCAAATTTATTATCGGTTTTAAATGCCGGGGAAGATGCCAAGGCCTTTGGCGGCACGGTTTATATTGGCGAAGATGTGGCGGGCCATCAGGCAAATTTTAAGGTGCTGGGCGGTGAAATCAGGGCTAAATGGCTGCACGCTGACTCGGCCAGCGGCGAAAATACCATCGCCGGCAATTTGGATATTGGCACAACCATTAATCCCGATGGCGCCAAATTAAATATCGTGGGAACCAAAGGCCTGCGCGTGGTGGGCAATAGCGCCAGTGATTATGGCGCTTATGTTTCCAATAGCGACCAATCCTTGCAAGCCTATTTGGCCTATAATAATACCGGCATATCGGCCTATGGCACGGTCGGAGGAGTAATGGGTTACGATTCGACGAGTAATGCCTATGGTTATTTGGGCTATTTAAATAATGGCGTTTGGGCCTATTCAACTAATGGTTATGCCGTATATGGCTGGACCTTTAATGGTAATGCCATTTATGGCTCATCAGTAACCGGCTGGGCCGGATATTTTACGGGCGGCAAGGGCGTGTATGCCAATCAGATTTGCTTGGGAAGCACCACCGATTGCAAAACTAACTGGAGCCAAGTCGGCCAAAGCCAATGGATAACTTCCGGTTCTAATATTTATTATAACAACGGCAATGTGGGTATTGGCACGAATAATCCTACCGGTCTTTTACAACTCAATGGCGGTAATACTGTTTCCAGATTCAATCAGGGGACAAATGATACTTTTTTAACAATGAATGACAGCGTGGGGACAGCTCTCTTGGGTTCGACTGCCGGCATACCATTTGTGGGTAGCCAATCAAACACAGATTTCACGATTAGAACCAATAATAGCGAAAAGGTGCGGATTACCACTGCCGGCAATGTCGGTATCGGCACGGCGAGCCCAAACAACACCATACAAGTCGCTGGTTTGATTAATTTTAACAATACAATTTTTGGAACATTTTTAGGTTATCAGGCAGGCAATGTCACTACGGGCAACTATAATTCTTTTGTCGGTTTTCAGGCGGGCTACTCCAACCTCTCCGGCTCAAACAACTCAGCCATGGGAGTGAGCGCTCTCTCCGCCAACATCGACGGCTACTTTAACTCAGCCATGGGAGTGCAAGCTCTCCGTTCCAACATCTCCGGCATCAGCAACTCAGCCATGGGAGTGCAAGCTCTCTACGCCAACACCACCGGCTCCTATAACTCAGCCATGGGAGTGAGCGCTCTCAATCAAAACACCACGGGCTTCAACAACTCAGCCATGGGAATGAACGCTCTCAATCAAAACACCACGGGCTTCAACAACTCAGCCATGGGAATAGAAGCTGGCCGGTCAATCACTACTGGAAATTCAAATACATTTTTGGGTTATGGCGCTGGCAACATCAATCAAAAAGCCGATGCGGTAAACAGTATGGCTCTTGGCTCCGGGGCATACGCGACGGTGGATAATCAGGTTGTTATTGGAAATAATTCTATAACCATGACATTACTCAAAGGCAATGTGGGCATCGGCACAATTACTCCGGACAGCAGATTGGTGGTAAACGGATTAATTAAGAGTTTATATAATGGCCAGGCCTATTTTCAGGGCGGTGATGATGCCACTTTTAATGACGTTAATCAAGCTAATACCGTTGGAATTTATGGTCTCCAAGATTCTACTAAGGGATGTTTTAGATTGGGAAGCAATTCTTTCGGCGATATTTGCGGCGCCAGCGGCAATGTCGGCATTGGCACGGCCGCCCCAGGCCAGAAGTTAGAAGTTAGTGGCGGCATAAGATTAAATCCAACCACGGGAAAACCGGCTTGTAATGTTAATTCCAGAGGAACCATGTGGTTCACTCAAGCGGCGGCAGATATTTTGGAGGTCTGCGCCAGAAATAGCAACGGCAATTATACTTGGAAGTCATTATTTTAATTTATTTAGAAGTTAGCTGAAGGATATTAATTTATTTAAATGTTTTTTAAAATATTAAAAATTAGCTTGTCGTTTTTGTTTTTTTCAATCTTGCTTTTTTCCGGATTGCTGCTATATCATTTTCAGGCCATAGAGGCGCAAACCGTTCAGTATAAATTAGCCGGTTGGTTTTATTCGGATACTTATGGCTGGATTTCTCTAAATTCGGATAATTTAAATTCCGATAATTGTCAGCTACCCGGCTGCATTGAGAGCCCCGTGGATTATGCCGTTGTTTTAAAACCGGATAACAGCATTAGCGGTTATGGCTGGTCAAGCGATGTGGGCTGGGTGTGTTTTGGCAATGGCAATGGCGATGATACTAAAGGTTGCACTGGCGCGGTTCCTAGCGGCACTCTAACATTAACCGTAGATTCAAATAATGGCAAACTTGATGGCTGGGCGAAAATAATTTCTTTAAATGATGACGGCTGGATTCATTTTTCTCGCGGCGGTTCAACCGGTCCCGCTTCGGGCGAGGAATGTTATGATTGTAAACCGGTCTGTGTTGAGTGGACTCAGGCTTGTTCGGATGATCCGCCAGAGTGTCATAATGTTCCGCCCTGCCTTTCATATTCAAAAGACTTTTTTGATTCTTGTAACACCTGTTTTAGTGAAACAAAATTTGACCTCAAAAAAATTCCCGAATCCGCCGTTGATCCGGTCATCGGCGGCAGCGGCTATAGCTGTAAGGTCTGTACGGGCAATAATACGCTAAATGACCCCAATCAATATTGCCACAAGGTCTTAAGCGCCAATGGCACCGATTATCGGATAGTTTGCAGTAATTGCCCAACTTGTGAACTGTATGGCGGCAGCACGAATTTAAGCGATGGCGGTCTGTTGGGCTGGAGTTGGAATGGCGTTTCTTCGGCGGACGGCGATTTTGGCGCCGGTTGGATTCATCTTAATACGATTGGCGGCAGCAGCGGTATTGTTTTTCCTTGGCTGGAAACCCAATACGGGTCAATTTATACGCCCGAAAAAGTCAGGCAGAGGGGGGGCTCGTCCGGCAACAATGCAACCTATTGTATCTTTGCTTCTGATATTTTGAATGTGCGTTCCGCTTATTGCGAGCAGGCGGTTAAGGGCGTTAATATCATCTTTCCTACGGGGACAGCCGAGGTTTATCGCAACGGTTTGGGCAAGGTAGATGTTGATGGCTTGATTACGCCGGCCGTAACAAATGGTATAATAAATAAATACGGACAAGGCATAGTAATAATTCCAGAGATATGGAGCGGTTCAAAAATTTTAGACAATAAGGTTTATGTCCGAGAAGGAAATTTGACGATCAATGAATCATTAGGATTATTAACTTTCAATAATGCCTCACCAGATAATCCAAACATCAGAGGAAATGGCACAATAGTTGTAAGGGGAAATTTAATAATCAATAGCGATATAAAATATGATACTAATTTTCCAGCCAATTTAAATCAATTGGCTTCCGTGGCTTGGATTGTGCAAGGCGACGTCATTATTAATTCAGTCGTTAAAGACATTGCCGGCGCCTTTATCGTGTTGGGAGCGGCCGGCAGTAATTGCCGGTATGATAATGGAAATGCCTGCGATGGTAGTATAATATTTCCTAAGTACACTCAAAATGGTTATGGAATATTATTTTCCGTAGATCCGGGCGCGTCCGGCGATACCTCCAATTATTTGACGGTTTCCGGTTTAATTGTGGCTCGGGCCTTTGACTTTCGCCGCACCTTTTCCGATTCGGCCCGCGGTTCAGAAAAGATTATTTATGATGGCCGATTAATTGCCAATCCGCCCCCGGGTTTAGGGGGCTTTAGCGAGGGCTTGCCGGTTATCAGGGACTTTTCCTACTAATAAAATATTTGTCATATGGGTATTTTCTCGCCAAAAATCAGTTATTTAGGAGTTGATTTGGGCACTTCCTCAATCAAGGTGGTGGAGATGGCCAATTTTAAGGGCCGTCCCCGCTTAGTTACCTATGGTTTCAGTGAAAAAAAATTGCCTGATTTTAGCAATGGTAATGATATTGCCGCCAATCCCGAGGAGGCGGCCGCGGTTTTGAGCGATATCGGCAAAAAAAGCCGGGTCACGACCAAAAAAGTTATCGCCGCCTTGCCCAATTTTTCCGTCTTTACTTCTATTTTAAATCTGCCGGCGCTTTCCCGGAAGGAATTGGCCTCGGCCATCAGCTGGGAAGCGAAGAAAATTATCCCCATTCCCTTGGAAGAAATAATTTTGGACTGGAAAATTATTGCCGAATCCGATGAGGCAAAGGCGCTCGCGCCCGGCCAGTCAGCCGTCTTAAACAACAACGTCGCGGCTATTGAAGAGCGCTCGGATTTTTCGCAGCAAGTAAACTCCATTAAGAAAATTTTTTCCAAGCCCAAGAAAAATATAAAAGTTCTCTTGACGGGCGCCAGCAAAAAATTAGTCAAAAAGTATATTGATATTTTCACCAAGGCGGGCTTTAATCTTTTGAGTTTGGAAACCGAGAGCTTTGCCCTGATCCGGTCTTTGGTTGGCAATGACAAATCAATCATTTCTATTATTGATTTGGGCGCGGCCACCTCCAGCATTATCATCGTGGAAAAGGGCATACCGGTTTTAAATCGCAGTATTGAGGTCGGCGGCCTGATGATTACCCGGGCCATTTCCAGCAGTTTGAATATTAATTTAGAGCGCGCCGAGCAGTTTAAGCAAGACATGTCCATGGACAAGGAAACGGCCAATAATTCTTTGCCCCAAACCGTAGACAAGTCATTTTCGGTCATCTTGAATGAAATTAAATACACGCTCAATCTTTATCAGGAACAGAATAATAAGCGCGTGGAAAAGATTATTCTGACCGGTGGCTCGGCTCTTTTGGGCAATTTAGCCGGTTATTTATCAAAGATATTGAATATTAATACTTATGTGGGCGATCCTTGGGCGAGGGTGATGTATCCCACGGAATTAAAGCCGATTTTAGACCGGCTGGGAGCGCGTTTTGCCGTGGCCATCGGCCTGTCAATGAGGGACATTGAATAAAAATTACAAAATTAAAAATTGTCAGTATTATGTCTAACATAAACCTCCTCCCGGAAAATTTCAGGGAAAAAGAAGCCCGAGAAATAAAAAGATTGGCGAAAAGGCCAAGGGTTTTTGAAATTGGCTTATCGCAACCCAAAAGAGAACCATTATCGGCTTTGAAGGCAATTGTTCCTAAAAAATCTTTTTGGCCGAAATTTTTCAGGCCGAAAGTCAGGCCGTCGCCGCCGCCTAAAGAACAAAAAATTTTTAAAGATAATTTGCCCAGCGTTGATTTGCTCTCGTCCGTCAGAAAACAAAGTCGGGAATATTATCAAAGTTCAGTCCCGCCGAAAAGCAAGAAAAAACCAAATCCTTGGTTTAAAATTTTCGGTCCGTCTAAAATATCGGCCAAATCATGGCCGGAAAAAGAACAGATTTTTTCGGGGCAAAACCAAGCGGTAAAAGCGGAAAAAGAAAGTCAGCCGGTCTTAATTAAAAAAGGTTTTTGGTCTTTTTGGCGGGGCGCAAAAAAGACAAAAATCGTAACCATCAAGCCGATGAAATGGACTGATGATCGCGCCCGGCCGTCTAAAGCCGCGAAGATTACCATTGATTTTGCCAAGAACAAAAGCGACCTGAAACCGGAAAAATTAACTAAGACAAAATTTTATAAAACCGGCGCCGCCGATAGCTGGGGCAATATTTTTGGTTCAATATTCGGCTTTCATAAGAAAAAAGCCGCCCTGCCCGCTAAAATTATTTTCGCCCCCGATGTTACGTCGGGGAGGCCAGCCAGCCAGAAATCAGCTAAACCGACAAAAGAGAAAACGGAAAAAAAGAAATTGAGCGCGACCGCTAAGGCAAAAAAATCACGTTTTAATATTAATTTAATACCCGAAGAGTTAGTTTATCGGGAGCGGATCAATATCAGAATGCAAATAATCACCTTGCTTTTAGCAATTATTTTTCCGGCCGTTATTGTCTACGGCGTCTATCGTTTAATCGGTTCTTACCAAGAGCGGGCGGATCAGCAAATCCGTTATAAGCAGGCCGCGATTAATAAATTACAGGAAGTGGCTGCTGACTATCAAAAAATCAAACAAAAAAATACAATTTTACAACAGAAGCTTATGGTGATTAAGGGCATTTTGGACGAACATATTTATTGGACTAATTTTTTCAGCCGATTGGAGAAATATACCTTAGATGGGGTTTACTTTACTGATTTTGCCGCGGATATTTCGGGCGAATTCACCTTGCCGGCCATTGCCGCCAGTTACGGCGAGGCGGCCAAACAAATTATGGCTTTTAAGCAGGCGACTGATTTTATCAAAGAGGCGCGGGTGGATAAAATTTCCCTTCATTCGGGCGGCAAGGGTGGCATTACCGGCGTTGAATTTGAATTAAAGTTAAAATTGACTGATAATGTTTTTAGGAATATTAAATAGCATATGCTATATGCTATTACTAATTTATGCTTGAGGAAAAGAAAATTAAAATTCCATTAAGCCAGAGAGTCGGCGCGAACCTTAACCGATTTTTTAAGGCCATTATTTTATTGATAATAATGGCGGTTTTGGTTCTTGGCTATTTTATGGTCATTAAGGGTCAATATAAAAAATTACAGAAAAGCCAAAAAATTGATTTAGTTCAATTGCAAAACATGATTAACCGCCTGGAAAAAGACAATGCGTATATGACCGAAAATATTGATAAGAATATTGAATTTTCCCCAGCCGAAGAGCGGCTGCTTTCCTTAGCCCTGCCCGATCAATTTGATTTCCCCTCCTTAATAATTCAATTGGGCTCATTAGCCGGCCGATATGGATTCACGGTGGCCAATATTAATGCTAAAGAAGCGGTCGGCATTGCCAAACCCAAGAGCGGCGGCCAAGATACTAGTAAAAGCCAAAATTTTTCGCCGTCGGAAGATAATAACAGCCAATTAAAGAAAATTAATGTGGAAATGGCGGTTGTCGGCGGCAATTATAATGCCTTTAAAAATTTTATTCAAGCCATGGAGAACAGCGTGATGTTTTTTGATGTGCTCTCGGTTAATTTCAAGGCCGGAGATATCGCCGCGCAGAAATACTCCCTTAATTTTGCCACTTATTATTTTAAGGAAAAAGTTAAATAATATGGAAGTGATAAATAAAAAACCAAAAATCAAGATACCTTTTTATCTGGCGATTTTGCTTATTTTGGCGGCGGCCGCGCTTGGTTTTTATTGGTATTTCTGGCAAAAAATAAATTATGATGTTGATTCGTCGTCGTCGGAAATTTTTGTCCGATTAAATTATAGTCCAAAAACTGAAAATACTAAAAAACAGCTGATTTCCCTGCTCCAATCGCGGGAGAGAGAGGGCAAATATGGCGAATGGCCGTTGGGCACGATTATTTTAAGCGACCAAAGAGGCAATCCATTTTTGCCAAAAATTAATAAATGAGATCTCAATAAATTTTAAAATGATAGAAGATAATTATTCCCAAAAAATTAAAAATTTTCTCTTGGGAAAAAATTTAGTTACCCAGGCCAAAATGAAAGAAATTGAGGCCGAGACGGGGCAGGCTGGTATTGGTTTGGAAGAAGCGCTGATTAATCGGAAAATTTTTTCGCCGGAACGTTTCGCCCAAATAAAGGGTGAGATATTTAATATTGAATCAATAAATTTGGCCGACCAAGTCATTGAGCCGTCAATTTTAAATATTTTAACGCCAAAAGTCGCCCAAAATTATCAGATGGTTGTTTTTGATAAGCGGGGCAATGAGATTAAAGTCGGTTTGGTCAACCCGGGCAATTTTCAGGCCCACGAAGCCATTGAGTTTTTAGTCCAACAGCAGGGCTTAACGCCGAAATATTATGCCACTTCTTTGGAGGATTTTCGGAATATTTTCAAGCAATATGGTGATTTTAAAAAAGAAATCGGCTCGGCCCTGGAAGTCGCGGCAGAAAAATTCGCCCTGCAAGAAGAGGTGGCCACGGAAAAAACCGGCCGTGAGCTGGAGTATATCATCAGAGCGGCGCCCGTGGCAAAAATCGTTTCGGTGATTATCAAGCATGCGGTGGACGGCGGCGCTTCTGACATCCACATTGAGCCGGGCCGGAGTGAAGCCAGGGTTAGATATCGCGTGGATGGCATATTGCATACCTCGCTGGTCTTGCCGAATTTTTTGGACCAAGCCATAATTTCTCGCATTAAGGTTTTGGCCAGTTTGAAATTAGATGAGACCAGGATTCCGCAGGACGGCCGCATTAAAATGAATATTGACGGCCAGGACATTGATTTGCGGGTTTCAATTTTGCCGATGTTAGACGCGGAAAAAGTCGTGATTAGAATTTTAGATAGTTCAGCCGGCGTACCCACCTTGGCCGAGCTTGGCTTCAGCCAGAATCATATTGAAATTATTGAAAGGAGTATTAAAAAATCGCACGGTTTGTTTTTATTGACCGGCCCGACCGGCTCGGGCAAAACCACCACCTTGTATTCCATATTAAATATGTTAAACAGCGAGAGTCAAAATATTAACACGCTTGAGGATCCGATTGAATATTATATTGCCGGAATTAATCAATCGCAAATCAGGCCGGACATTGATTTTACTTTTGCCCGCGGACTGCGGGCGGTTTTGCGCCAGGATCCGAATATTATTATGGTGGGCGAAATCAGGGATAATGAAACCGCGGAATTAACTATTCATGCCGCCTTAACCGGCCATTTGATTTTTTCCACTCTGCATACCAACAATGCCTGGGGTTCCATTCCTCGCTTAATTGATATGAAAATTGAGCCGTTTCTTTTGGCCTCAACTTTAAATATTGTGATTGCCCAACGACTGGTGAGAAAAATTTGTCCGGACTGCCGGGCCGAAATTAAATTGCCGCCCAATTTGCAAAATAAGATCAACGAACAAATTAAAGAAATGCCCCCCGAATTTTTAAAGGAATTCAAGGGGGAGTATAAATTTTATCGCGGCCGCGGTTGCGATAGCTGCGGCCAATCCGGATATGTTGGCCGGTCGGTCGTGGCGGAATTGTTGGAAATGGAATCGGTCTTGAAGGATTTGATTGCCAGCGATTTTACCATGGATCAAATTAACAGCCAGCTTAAAAAGCAGAAATATATCACCCTAATCCAAGATAGTATCATCAAGGCGCTCAAGGGCGTTACCACCATAGAGGAAGCAATGAGGGTGGCGACGGAATAATTTAAAATGTAAAAATCAAAATGTAAAATGACAGTTCAAAATTTAAAATTTTTAATTTTACATTGTCATTTTCCATTTTGATTTTTAATTTTTACATTAATTCAAAACTATGTTTAAAAAAGGAAAAAAAATCAATATTTTAATCGTGGAGGACGATGTTTTTTTAGCCGATCTTTATAAAACCAAATTTTCTTTGGAGGGATTCGGCGTTTTTGTGGCTTATGATGGCGAGAAGGGCTTGGAATTAGCCAAAAAAAATTTGCCCGAGGTGATTTTATTGGATTTAGTCTTGCCTAAAATCGGCGGCTTTACGGTTTTAGAAAAATTAAAAGAAGATAAAAAACTTCAAGGTATCCCCGTGATTCTGCTTACCAACTTAAGCCAAAAGGCAGATGTGGATAGGGGACTGGCGATGGGAGCCAATGATTATTTAATAAAAGCGCATTTTATGCCTTCAGAAGTGGTAGCCAAGATTAAAAAATTGACCAATAAGTAAGTTAAGTAAGTAACGTATGCAAGCCTCGCAAGCCATAAACATAAAAAACATTTTAACCGAGGCCGTTAAAAGGAGCGCGACTGATTTGCATTTTTCCGTGGGCAACGCGCCGATTTTGCGGATTAACGGCCAATTGGTTTTAATGGAAGAAAATGAATTAATTACCTCGGAATTTATGGCGGAGTTTATTAGTTTATTATTAGACCGGGCGCAACAAGATGAGTTGGCGAAAAAAAAGGAGTTGATGTTGGCCCATGATTTTGATAAAAATTTGCGATTCAAGGTTAATATTTTTTATCAAAAGGGCCTGCTTTCGGCGACTATGCGTTACATTTCGGCGCAAACACCCACCATTGAATCATTGGGCCTCGGCCAGGAAATCGTTAATTTATGCAAGTTGAAAAAGGGCTTAATCCTGATTGCCGGCTCATTTGGTTCGGGCCGGTCGTCTACCATTGCGGCCATTATTGAAAATATCAATCAAACCAGAAAAGAGTATATTATTACTTTGGAGTCGCCCATAGAATATATTTTTACTAATAAGAAGAGCATTATTGAACAGCGCGAAATTGGGCGGGACGCCACCTCTTTTAAAGACGCCTTGAATTATTTTCAGGAAGAAGATGGCGATGTTTTATTTTTGGAGGAGTTGCGCGATACGGAAATTATTCCCTTGGTTTTAGAAATCGCCCGCGGCAGTGTCTTGGTTATTTCTTCTATGGGCGCCGATTCAGCGACCCAGGCGGTGACAAGGATTTTAGATAGCTTTCAGAGTTTTGACCAGGAGCGGATCAGGGACTTGCTTTCTACATCGCTCAAGGCCGTCATCTGCCAAAAATTGGCGCCTAAAAGAGGCGGCGGTTTGATGGCGGTTCAGGAAGTCATGATTACCACTGACGCGGTAAAATCGGTGATTGCCAACGGCTCTTTGGGGCAATTGGAAAATATCATCCAGACCTCGCGCAGAGAGGGCATGATTTCCTTTGACCAAAAATTGGCGGAATTAGTTAAAAACGGGAAGGTTTCCCGCGAAGACGCCCTGGAAAACGCTTCCGACAAGAATAAGTTGGAAGGCCTGCTTAAGTAGGTTATAATCTGTAGTTTATGGCGCTATTTTTTTATAAAGCCAAGGATAAAAGCAATCAGATCAAGGAGGGCATGGTAGAAGCAATTTCAATGGATTTGGTGGCTAACTATCTTTTAGAAAAGGGCCTGGTTGTCATTGACATCAAACAGAAAAACGCCAGCGAAGCCAAGAATTATTTCCTGCGTTTTTTTAGGCGAGTGAAAATGGGGGACTTAGTGGTTTTTTTTAGGCAATTGTCAGTGATGGTGAGGGCCAATCTCCCTATTATGGACGCCTTAAGGATTCTGCTTCGGCAGACCCGCAGCCAATATCTCAAGGCCGTGATTGCGGATGTGGCCAATGAAGTGGACGGGGGCGCCAAACTTTCCAATGCCATGGCCGGCCACCCCGATGTTTTCAGTGATTTTTTTACCAACATTATCCATTCCGGAGAAACTTCGGGCCGATTAAGCGAGGTAATGGACTATTTGGCAGACCAACAAGAAAAGGATTATGATATGCAAGCCAAAATCAGGGGGGCGATGATTTACCCCGCTTTTATTGTTCTTGGTTTATTAGTCGTGGGCTTTATGGTGATGACTTTTGTTATGCCGCAGTTGACGGGCATGCTTAAGGAAACCGGCGCTGAATTGCCTGTTACGACCAAGGTTTTAATTTTTGTTTCTAATTCCCTTAGGAGTTATTGGCTGTTGATTTTGGCCTTAATCATTTTCATGGTCGGCGCCGCCGTGGCCTATGTGACCGGGTCGGTTTCGGGTCGACGGTCTTTTGACGCTCTTAAATTAAAATTGCCGGTTTTTGGCGATATTTTCAGAAAAATTTATATTGTCCGCATTTCCCGAAGCTTGAATACCCTGCTTAAGGGCGGCGTACCCATCTCTCGTTCGCTTCTGATTGTCCGCGACGTGGTGGGCAATGTTATTTATCGGGATATTATTGACCAAGCGATTAAAGAGGTAGATGAGGGCAATCCGGTTTCCGAAAGTTTTGCGGTCCATAAAGAGATACCGATTATGGTTTCGCAGATGATCAGCGTGGGTGAGGAAACTGGCAAATTAGACGAGGTCTTAGAGCGACTGACTGATTTTTATTCCCGCGAAATTAATAGTAGCGTTAATAATTTATCCACTTTGATTGAGCCGATAATAATGGTGATTTTGGGCGTCGTTGTTGGTTTTTTCATCGCCGCCATCATCACGCCTATGTGGCAGTTGTCGTCGTCAATGTAAATTTTGAATTTTATTATTTATTTTCCCCTCCTCACCCTACCCTCTCCTCTCAAGGAGAGGGGGAATGCGAAAGGATCCCCATTTTTTTGCCCCCTCTCCCTTGGGAGAGGGTTGGGGTGAGGGGACGTATTTGTTACTTTATTTCCATTTTTGTGCTATAATGAAAGTAGTAAATCTGTGGACAATTAATCCCATGCCATCTTGTCAGATTTTTGATGATTTTAAGATGTCGTTTAGGGATAAAAAGGTCGAGAAAATTTAATCCACTCGAGTGGAAAGAATTACCCTCCCCAATCACGTGAGGGAGGAAAAACTAAAATTATAAATATGAAACAAAAAGGTTTTACTCTCATTGAGTTATTGGTGGTTATCGCGATTATCGGCCTCTTGTCTTCTTTGGCCGTGGTTTCTCTAAATGATGCCAGAAATAAAGCCAAGGATGCCCAGATAAAAAGCGATTTATCCCAGTTTAGAACTTATATGGCCGTTAAGTACGAACTCGGTGTTTTTTCCGGACTTACTAACCCAGCCGATTTGGTCGCCACCGAAATGACTTTAGTCACGCCCCCTTTGTCGGCGCCAAGCGGTTGTGGAGCATATGTAGTGACTCCCGGCACTGAGACTCCAAAGACTACTTGGTCGGCCCATGGCCCGTTATGTACCACTCCAGCCAATGCGTTTTGCGTTGACTCAACTGGAGTCGCTAGGATAGTATTGACTCCTGCTACTCCCACTTCCGCCTGCCCGGTGGCATTGTAATCCGATTTTTATAAAAATCCCCCGCAAGGGGGATTTTTTTAATATCATAATTTGTGTTATAATATAGATATGGCTCAAAAGAATTTAACAAAAATTTTTATCTATATTACTTTATTTGTTTTTGCGGTCGGCATATTTGCCTGGTGGGTTAATTATAATTGGACTCGGGGGCGCGATTACAGGCGCTTGGCTGATCTGAAAATTTTGCAGTCGGCCTTGGTTGATTACTACGGTAGATTCAATACTTATAAAATTCCCGATTGTCAGGCCGGTTCATTGGTCAATTTATGCTTAGGTAAAAATAGCCGGGCCATTGGGCTGGATAATATAATTGATCCTATCAGTAAGAGTCCGTTTCAATATCAGGTAGTTGAATTGGCCGACGACAATTTTTTTGTCAGTTTTTATTTTGAGACCTCAATGCTTGGACTGCCGGCCGGTAAACATACCCTCACTAAAAATGGAATAAGTAAGTGAGATAAGTAATTTTTAAATAATGTTCTATATTTTTATTTTCCTTTTGGGGCTGATAGTCGGCAGTTTTTTGAATGTGGTGATTTTCCGCCTCAAAAGCGGCGAAAAAATTATTAATTCCCGGTCGCGTTGCCCATATTGCCGGCATCAGCTTAAAGTAAGGGACTTAGTTCCGGTTTTAAGCTTTATTTTTTACCGGGGCAAATGCGCTTATTGCCGGAAAAAAATTTCTTGGCAATACCCCCTGGTGGAGTTGGCGACCGCTTTTTTGTTTCTTGTCGGCACCTATAATATTCTTGGCAACTTAGAGCCGGCAATTCTGCTGATTAATAGCCAGGTATTTTTTTTCTGGCTGAGAAATCTGATTTTTTTCTGCTTTTTGATTATTATTTTCGTCTATGATTTGCGGTGGTATGAGATTTTAGACAAAGTGACGGTACCGGCCATGGTTTTGGCCCTGGTTTTAAATTTAATGCTGGGCGTGGGTTGGCCAGGCCTGTTAATTGGCGCCGCGATTGGTTTATTCTTTTTTCTTTTTCAGTTTGTGGTCTCCAAGGGCAAGTGGCTCGGCGGCGGCGATCTTCGGCTGGGTCTTCTGATGGGCTTAATGCTGGGCTGGCCTAAGATTATTTTGGGCTTGTTTTTGGCCTATATTATCGGGGCGATTTTTTCGATTATTTTAATAAAATTAAATAAAAAGGACTTTAAATCGCAAATACAATTCGGGACTTTTCTGTCTGTGGCCGCGATTATCGCCATTCTTTGGGGGGATGAGATTGTGAGATGGTACTTGAAATTAATGTAATTATGAAAAACAAAATAGGTTTTACTCTAATTGAAACCATAGTCGTCATTGCCATTATGAGCGCGATGTTCGCTTTTTTGTTTGTGAATTTTCGGGGCAAAGATGATATTCGTTTTCTGGATAATAAGGCCAATACTATTCTTAGCGATTTACAGCGCCTGCAAACAATGTCGCTTTCTGGTGAGTTAGTCGATGGCCAATCGCCCAAATATTATTTTTTTAAATTTACAAATTGCGCCACCGACGGCTGTACTGGTTATCAATTGGCGGCCAAAATGCCGGATGATTCCGAATTTGTGATTAGTGATGTGGGCCTAGAAAAAATTTTAATTAATGTTATCGGCGCGGAGGGTGTCCAGAGCGGTAACATTTATGTCAGATTTGACGCGCCAAGAGGAACTATTCAAATTTTTAATGGTGCCGATTCTTTAGATTCTTTAACTGCCAAGGCGGCTTTAAGCGGCATATTGGTTCCAGATGACTCCAGATATATTAAGATATCTGCGATCTCCGGCCGAATAAATATCTCAAGCACTCAATGAAAAAATCAAAAATACAATTTTTAAATAATTGTCGCGGCCAGGGCTTATTGGAATTAATTATCGCCATCGGCGTGATTACGGTCGGCATGTTTGCCGTCTGGACTTTGTTTTTGTCCAATTTTTCCGGAGAAAAGGAGGCGAGCGCCCGCATCGTGGCTTCTAATTTGGCGCGCGAGGGCATAGAAATCGTCAAGAATATTCGCGATACGAATTGGCTAAGAGCCGAAGTCAACGATAAAACCTGCGTGCCGGCGACTAATGAAATCTGCAAATGGAACGACGGCCTTAGTGATGGCAATTATGTTCCGGATAATATTTTTACGGTAACGGAGAACGAGTACTTAAAACTTTTTTCGGTTGGCAACGCCACGATAGATGACTCGGGCGCAAGATTAAATATAAATAATGACGGTTTTTATGTTAATCAGGCCGGAACCGCCACTCCTTATCGGCGTCTTATAACCATTGACTCTATTTGTTGCGCCGATGCCGACGCTGATTTAAAATGTGACAATAATAATTTTGGCGATTGCGTCGCTGGCATTGATTTGAAAGTTGGTATTAATGTGAAGTCCCATGTCCGGTGGGAGATTAATAATCAGCAAAGGAATATCGTTTTGGCTGATCAATTGTTTGATTGGAAATAATAATAGTAATTAATAATTAAAAATTAAGAATTAAAAGTTAGAAATTAAATTCAGTTATACAATATTAATTCTTAATTCTAACCCGTATATCAAGATGATATTTTTTATAAAATTAAAAAAATTAAGAAACGGTGGTTTCACCTTAGTTGAAGTTCTGGTGGCTATGGGTATTTTTGCCGTGGTTTCGGTGATTATTTCCGGCATCTCTTTGAATGTGAATAATTTACAGCAGAACACGGCCAATTATCAGCGTCTACAGAATGACGGCCGTTATATTATAGAAAAATTAGCCCGGGAAATCAGGGCGAGAGAATTGATCTATTCGGTCGATGAGCTACCTACAGGTGAGCTTAACTTCAAAAGTGAGCTTAACTTCAAAAAAGATGAAGATAACAAGTCATTGAGCATTTCTTTAGCAACGGGTAATTTAATTTATAGTATTAAAGATGAGGAAACCGGTCAGACCAAAAATGATTTTTTAAACGCCGAAGATGTTAATGTGCTTGATGTTAAATTTTTCGTCGTGCCGTTTTTCGAGGATAATTGGAGAACCGGGCTCACCAAAAATGCCCAGCCAAGAGTGACGATTTTATTAAAGCTCGAGAATGTCGCCGCCAATCCCAAATACAAAAAAGAATTAATTTTACAAACAACCGTGTCCAGCAAGGTTTATAAAAGATAATTTATGAAAAATCAGCAAGGCGTAATTTTGGTCATGGCCTTATCAATTATGGCAATATTATTGTCCATTGCCATTAGCTTTGCCGTTTTTATTATTTCTGATATCAATAAATCAAAATCCATAGATGATTCCATTGTTTCTTATTACGCGGCCGAAACCGCGGCCGAGCGGACTATTTTTTTATTCCGCAAAGGCGGTAAGGAGAAGACAGGAAATTTTTTGTATAATCCAGACAATCCGCCCAGTGAGACCAATGACCCCACCGCCCTGTCCGCTTCGGATAAAAATGGCAGTTTAGCTGATAACAATGCCGTCTGGACTATCCAAGATTCTATTGATTATGAACCCACGGTTTTTCGCCAGCGATTATACAACGGCCAGGGCCTAAAATTGTATTTTTTAAATCGCGCGGCCACCCAAAATCCGGCCAGTATCGTCATTGATTGGCAGGGGATTTCTGATTTTACCAAGGTTCAGGCGACTTTTACGCAGCTTAATCCGCAATCGAAAAACAATGTTTTGGTTTATTATACTGATTATAGCGATCTGGTGACCGCTTTATCTAATAAATGTATAGATTTTCGGGACGTGGCTATTGATAGTAATATTTATGGGAGCTGGAAAAGCGATTATGTGGTGGAAATCAAGGCCTTGGGCAGTAGCGATACGGATTATGTTGATACCTTGACGGTCAAGGCTTATGATAGTATTTGCGGCGCGCCCACAACGCAAAATTTACAAGCCATTACTAATATCACTATTCGCGCCGTGGGCAATTACCATAAGTCAAAGCAGGAGATCGTGGTTCAATTGCCGCCGAGAGACCCGCTCTCCGGTTTGTTGAGTTTTGTTTTGTTTTCGGAAAGGGACATTACCAAGGATTATTAAAGCCAATGGA
Source organism: Patescibacteria group bacterium (assembly GCA_041645075.1). Lineage (GTDB taxonomy): Bacteria > Patescibacteriota > Patescibacteriia > 2-01-FULL-39-33 > 2-01-FULL-39-33 > JBAZQS01. The sequence goes on from JBAZQS010000007.1 coordinate 20,302, forward strand.
CAAAAATCAAGCCAAAAAAAGAATTGAAAAATTAAAAGAGCAATTGCGCGAAATTGACCACGCTTATTATGTTTTGGACAAACCGTTAGTGAGCGATGCGGTTCGGGATTCTCTTAAAGACGAATTGGAAAAATTAGAAAAACAATTTCCCGAATTCATTACGCCCGATTCGCCGACCCAGAGAATCGGCGGCAAGGCCTTGGGTAAATTTGCCAAACATCGGCACGCCCTGCCCAAATATTCTTTTGACGATATGTTTTCTTTTGAGGAGGTGGTGGAGTTTGACGCTAAAATCAAACGTTTTTTGGGCTGGCCGGCCGATAAGGACATTGAATATGTCTGCGAACTCAAAATTGACGGCTTGAATATGTCTTTTATTTATAAAAACGGGGTCTTAGACAAAGCTGTTACTCGAGGCGACGGGTTTGTGGGCGAAGTGGTTACTCATACAGTTCGCACTATCGGTAGTATTCCATTGAAGATTAAGAATTCTATAGACATCGAGGTGGGTGGGGAAGTTTATCTGCCCCAGAAGAGTTTTGAAAAATTAAACCAGGCACAGGAAAAAATTGGCGGACAGATTTTTGCCAACCCGCGCAACGCGGCCGCCGGCACCATCAGACAACTTGACCCTAAAATTGCCGCCAACCGGAATTTGGACGGTTTTATGTGGACGATTTATACTTATCAATCATTAAATTTAAAAACGCAGGAAGATATTTTAGTTAATTTGGAAAATTTGGGTTTTAAGGTGAATACTCATTGGCAGAAATTAAAAAATATCCGCGAAACCATAAAATATTTTGAACACTGGGCCGAGAATAGAAATAAATTGCCCTATGAAATAGACGGCATCGTCATTAAAGTAAATGACCTAAATTTGCAAGAGCGATTGGGCCGGACGGCCAAGCAGGTTCGCTGGGCGGCCGCTTATAAATTCGCGCCCAAGCAGGTAACGACCATAGTTGAAGATATTGCGGTGCAGGTGGGCCGGACCGGAGCGCTCACGCCGGTCGCCCATTTGCGCCCCGTAAAATTAGCGGGCAGCGTGGTGAAAAGAGCCACGCTTCATAATCAAGACGAGATTGATCGACTGGACGTGAGGATCGGCGACACCGTGGTTTTGCAAAAAGCCGGCGATGTGATACCGGATATCGTCAAGGTTTTGAAAAAAATGCGCGCGGGTCAGGAACGGAAATTCAAGATGCCCGCTGAATGCCCGATTTGCGGTTCGGCGGTGGTAAAAAAGCCGGGCGAGGTCGCGAGTTATTGCGCCAATAAAAATTGTTTCGCCCAAGAACTTGAGGGCTTGATTCATTTTGTGGCCAAGGCGGCTTTTGATATTGCCGGTTTGGGGCCGAAAATTTTGGAACATCTCCTGCGGGCGGATTTAATCAAGGACGCCGCCGATATTTTTTTGCTGAAAGAAGAGGATTTGGCGCCCTTGGAAAGGTTTGCGGAAAAATCGGCGGAAAATTTGATTAAAGCCATCAACCAAAGCAAAAAAATTAATTTAGCCAAATTTATTTTTGCCTTGGGTATCAGGCACGCGGGCGAAGAAACCGCGATTACTTTGGCGGAAAATTTTAGCTCCTTGGAAAAATTGCAAAACGTTTCCATTGAGGAATTGCAGAATATTGAGGATATTGGCCCCAAAGTGGCCGGAAGTATTTATGATTGGTTTCATCGCAAAAAGAATTTAGATTTTTTGGGCAAGCTTAAAAAGAGCGGTCTTAAAATTATTAATCCGTCGAAAGCCGGTCCGGGCAAATTGGCCGGCAAAATTTTTGTCTTGACGGGCGGACTGAAAGAACTTAGCCGAGACCAAGCCAAAGAAAAAATCAGGCGATTGGGCGGTGACGTTTCATCGTCGGTCAGTAAAAAAACTGATTATGTGGTGGCCGGTGAAAACCCGGGTTCAAAATATGATAAGGCCGAATCATTGGGCGTAAAAATAATCAGCGAAAAAGAATTTTTAAAAATAATAGGACCGTCGCCGAATGCGCTTTCGTAACGAAATTTCTGAATTTTGAGACAGAATTGCTGAATAAACTTTGAGGTTTAACTGGTTAAGCCGAAAAGTTTTGAAGCAATTATGGCCAAAATTCAGAAATTGCAGTAGAAATGGCATTCGGCGACGGTCCCAAGCGGGTAATTAACGGGTAATTTAAAAGGGGCGTATGCTTTCAGACAATTATTTGTCCTTAAGCATACGCCCTGCCCCCGCTGTTGTCCCCGCAGCGACTTTGCCGCCCCTTGTTTATCGGGGCGAAATTTACAAAAAATTAAGGTGCGAATATGGCTGATTCATGCTCGGCGATTTATCGTTCATTCATTAACCATAAGATTAACAAATAAAAACCGGCTTGTCAAGAATAAAAAAAGTTTATATACTGGTTTAGTGAGTGAAAAATAATTATTTTTTTATGCTTTTATCAAAAGACGAAGTAGAACATATTGCCCGGTTGGCCCGTTTGCGGCTTAATGATAAAGAAAAGGCGATTTATAGCGAGCAATTGTCGTCTATTTTGGCGTATGTTAATAAAATGCAGGCCGCGACCATGGCGGATATTGAGCCGACCTCGCAGATAACCGACCTAAACAATATTATGCGCGAAGATGTCATAAAGGATTCGGGTTTAGCCGGCGATTTGATCAATGGCGCGCCCGACAAGATAGACGGCTATATAAAAATACCAAAGATATTTGAAGACAAAAATTAAAAATTCTATCTTTATGCTAAACCAACTTACATTATTAGAGGCCATTAAGGGACTGCGCGATAAGAAATTTTCCAGCCGGGAATTAACCAAGGACTGTTTTAAGCAGATTGAGGCCCATGATGACAAAATAAAATCATTTATTACTCTTAATAAAGACGAGGCCTTAAAGCAAGCCAAGGCGGCCGATGAAAAAATTAGAAGCGGCGATAAACTCCCGCCTTTAACCGGCATTCCGATAGCCATTAAAGATATTTTTTGCACTCGCGGTTTAAAGTCAACATCGGCTTCAAAAATTTTGGCTGACTATGTTCCGCCCTATGACGCCACGGCCGTGAAAAAAATCAGAGAAAGCGGTGGCGTTATTTTGGGCAAGACCAATCTGGATGAATTTGCCATGGGCAGTTCCACGGAAAATTCCGGTTTTTTTACGACCCGCAATCCCTGGGATTTGGAACGGGTGCCGGGCGGCAGTTCGGGCGGTTCGGCCGCGGCCTTGGCCGCGGATATGTGCCTTTACGCTTTAGGCACGGATACGGGCGGCTCCATCAGGCATCCGGCTTCTTTCTGCGGGGTTTCCGGCTTGAAAGTAACCTACGGCCGGGTTTCCCGCTATGGCGTTATGGCCATGGCTTCCTCCTTGGACACTATCGGACCTTTCGGCAAAACCGCAGAAGATATTGGTTTAATTTTGCAAAACATTGCCGGCCGAGACCCCAAGGATTCGACTACGTCCGATGAGCCGGTTGATGATTATTTAAAAGAAATTAAACAGGATATAAATGGCTTAAAAATCGGCTTGCCCAAAGAATATTTTATTGGCGGGCTTGATGACGGCGTGCGGGAGCGGGTTTTGGCCGCCGCCAAAAAATTTGAAGGACTGGGCGCGGAGGTAATTGATATTGATTTGCCCCATACGGATTTAGCTTTGGCCGCCTATTATATTATTTGTCCCAGCGAAATCAGTTCCAATATGGCGAGATATGACGGCATTAAATACGGCCTTTCGGAGCGCGAAGGAAAAAATTTAATGGATATATATTTGAATAACCGTGCCGACGGGTTTGGCGCTGAAGTAAAAAGACGGATTATGATCGGCACCTATGCTTTGTCCGCCGGTTATTACGACGCCTATTACAAGCAAGCCCTGAAAATAAGAACGTTGGTGCGCCGTGATTTTGACGAGGCCTTTGCCAAAGTGGACGCGATTCTGACGCCCGTGGCGCCTACGCCCGCTTTCAAAATCGGCGAGAATATAAATGACCCTTTAAAAATGTATTTAGGCGATATATTTACTATCCCGGCTTCTTTGGCGGGCATTTGCGGTTTGTCTATTCCGGCCGGATTGGTGGACGGCTTGCCGGTCGGCATCCAATTATTAGGCAAAAAATTTGCGGAAAAAACTATTTTGCGCCTGGGCCATAACTACCAGCAAGCAACCGATTTTCATAAAGAAAAACCAAAAATTTAATCCCATTTGATTTATTTCAAAAAAATATATATAATCAATAGGTAAAATAAAAATTAATTTTAAAACCATGAGCAAAGAGACATTTAAAGACCAGCAATTTCTTCTTGGTTTATTCGGAGGAGTCGCCGTCGTGGCCATTATCGGCCTAGTAATTTTGGGAATCGCTTTTATTAACATCAGTAAAAATTCAAAAGGCGCGGTTAGGGGCGAACAGGCCGACCAGCCAGCGGTTAATGCCAATAATAATGCCGCCGCTAACAACAACAATAATAATCAACCAAACGGCCCAATTGATTTAAAGGTAACAAAAGATGACCATATTTTAGGAAATTTTGACGCGCCCATCACGCTTTTAGAGTGGTCTGATTTCCAATGTCCATATTGCGCCAGATTCCACGAAGCCGTTAAACAGATTATGTCCGAATATAGCGGCCGGGTTCGCTGGGTTTTCAGAAATTTTCCCTTGGATTCTATTCACCCCAATGCCCGCATTGCTTCAGAAGCGGCTGAATGTGCCAATGACCAAGGAAAATTTTGGGAATTTTCTGACGCCGTATTTGTTGACCAGCCGGGCTTAGGCGCCGGGGGAGCTACTTTCTTAAAACAGACCGCCGAAAAAGTTGGCTTAGAGGCCTCAAAGTTCACGAGCTGTCTTAATGACGGCAAGTATAAGAATAAAGTGGAGCAACAAGAGCAGGCCGGCATCGCCGCCGGCGTCCAAGGCACGCCCGGCAGTTTTTTAAATGGCGTGGCGCTGGGCGGCGCGTTACCTTACGAAAGTTTGAAGGCGCAAATTGATGCTTTACTAAAATAAAGTTAATTTTCATTGATTTCGCGGTAGGGACAGGTTATGCGGCCTGTCCCTATATTTTATATGGACAAAAACGTTTTTTTTAGGTAAAATAGTAAAATAATCGATATCCGCAGAATAGTAGATGTTTATATGAATCACTTACTAAAATATCCCAATAAAAGCCATAGAAAAACTATCAATATTCCCAAAGAATCAAAAGAATTGGCGGAATTGTTTGGCATTATTTTTGGTGACGGGGGAATGAGTGATTGGCAACTTGTGATTAGTTTAAATTCTAATTCCGATCTTAAATATTCGCATTATATTTATAAACTTTTAAAAAAGTTATTTAAAATCGAGATAGCTATTAGAAAGAGGCCGAATCAAAATACTTTAGTGTTGGTCTGTTCTAGTTGTAATTTAGTGGATTTTCTAATTAGTAATGGTTCGGTGATAGGTGACAAGGTTAGACAACAAATTGATGTTCCTGGTTGGATAAATAGTAATTCTGAATATCAAAAATTATTTGTAAGGGGGTTGGTAGATACAGACGGTTGTTTGTATATACATAATCACACCACAAAAAATGTTTTATGTCATAATATTGGTTTTTGTTTCACAAATAGTTCTAAAAAACTAATTACATCCGTAGCGCAAATTCTGAAAAAATTTGAAATAAATCCGCATGTCACCGATAAAGGAAGAAGAATTTATTTATATAGTCTCGAAGACGTTACCTCTTATTTAAATATTTTCGGTTCGTCTAACCAAAGGATTTTTAATAAATATTTAGAATGGCTTGATATAAAAAAGAAAACAATTAGCGTTATTTAAATTGGGAGAGGTGCAGGAGTGGTTTAACTGGCGGTCCTGGAAAGACCGTGTATCGAAAGGTACCGGGAGTTCGAATCTCCCCCTCTCCGCCAATTTTCAGAATTCGGATTTTGGGCGATTGTTGCCTCGCCAGAGGAACTTATTAAATGATTGAAATAAATTATGAAATATACAGACAGAGTGTATGGAAGTTTTGAAATTACAGAACCAGTAATTTTAGAATTGATAAATTCCTCAACCATTCAAAGACTAAAGGAAATAGATCAAGCTGGGTATTTTGAACCCCATTTCCCCGGCACCGCAGATTCACGCTTTGAACATTCAGTTGGTGTTTATTTGCTTCTGAAAAAGTATGAAGCGTCAATTGAGGAACAAATCGCTGGACTTATTCACGATGTTTCTCATTCGGCTTTTTCTCACTGTATAGATTATGTTTTAGACGTTGGCTCTGAAAAGGAACATAATCACCAAGATAATGTTTTTGATGATTATGTTAAGAAATCAGAAATACCAGAAATTTTTAAAAAACATAATTTTGATTTAGAATATATCCTTAATGACAAAAATTTTCCGCTTAAAGAAAAGGATTTACCAGATTTGTGTGCGGATAGGATAGATTATTCTTTAAGAACCGCTACCGTTTTTAAGGAAGTGGAAAGCGGAAAATTTTTTATTAATAATCTCACGGCGAAAGACGGAAAATGGATTTTTAAAGATTTCGAAAGCGCAAAAAAATATGCCGAATTATTTCTAAAACTTAACACGGATTATTATGCAGGATTACCTTCCGCTGTCATGTTCCGAACAGTCGGGGATTATTTACGATATGCGCTTTCAAAAGGATATATCTCTGAAACTGATTTATACGCAACCGATAAAATCGTTCTTGCAAAAATAGAACCCCATATCAACGGTGACCCAAAATTAAACTTACTCTTTGAAAGAATGAATAATAAAATCGGCTTCAGAAATAACCCAATCACTTATGACGGAAAAGTATTTTGCAAATCACGGGTAGTTGATCCGTTTTGTTGGCACAATGGAGAAATAAAAAGAGTTTCGGAAATAGAACCGAGCTGGGTTGATATAATTAAGCAAGAATCAAAACCAAAAGAATATTTTCTGAAATTTGATAAATAGGCGGCGTGTCCGAATAATGATTTATATGAACAATAATTTTAAAAATAAAGTTTTATCTGTTGTCGCTAAAATTCCCAAAGGCAAAATCATAACTTACCAACAAGTGGCAGAAAAAGCCGGTCGCCCGCGCGCTTATCGGGCCGTGGGCAATATTTTGAGTAAAAATTTTGACCCCAAGATTCCCTGTCATCGGGTTATCCGCTCGGACGGAAAAATCGGCGGTTATAACCGCGGCCACTTTAATAAAATTAAAATACTAAAATCAGAAAAAGCGATTTAAATTAAAAAAGTTAAAAAAATTATTATGTCAGAAAGATTTAAACCGTGTTTAGAAAAAAATTGTTCTTGGTGCTGTGATCCGGTTAAGGTGCCAAGATTTTTTCCGGATGAAAAAATTCCCATAAATGAAAATGGCCAAAAAATTTGGAAAAGGAGAGATGAGATTTTTAGGTCGGCCGAACACGAAAGTGTGAGATTAGATGTTTATGATTGTATTAATTTTGATCCAAAAACTGGGAGATGTACAGATTACGCGGGTCGTCCGGAGATTTGCCGGCAAACATCTTGTATTAATAGCGAATCTAGCGAGAGCATTGATGAACAGCATCGAAAAATGACAAGCGAAAAATTTATCAGCGTGCCCATAAAAAGAAAATAGATATGAGAAAAATTAATATTGGCATTTTGTTTGGCGGAAAGTCGGTAGAACATGAGGTTTCTTTGCGTTCGGCAAAAAATATTATCAATGCCATAGACAAAGAAAAATATAATATTATTTTAATATTGATCAATAAGGCAGGCAAGTGGCTGGTAAAAACAGATTCAAATTTGTTATTAAAAAACCAAAAGGGAAAAATAAGGTTAGGGGGTAAAACCGATTATGTGGCAATTATTCCGCAAAGCAATGGAAAAATTTTAAATTTTTCTTCTCCCAAATCAAATCAAATAGTTGATGTGGTTTTTCCGATACTTCACGGCCCGTTTGGCGAGGATGGCACCGTTCAGGGTTTATTGAAATTAGCTAACATTCCTTTTGTCGGCGCCGGCGTTCTTGGCTCGGCCGTCGGCATGGATAAAGATGTAATGAAAAGATTGCTTAGGGATGCGGATATTCCGGTCGCTCAATTTTTAACCTTTAAGGATTGCGACAATTTAAGCTTTAATAAAATTGCTAGAAAACTCGGCTTGCCATTTTTTGTGAAACCGGCCAATTTGGGTTCATCAGTTGGCATTAGCAAAGTAAAAAATAAAAAAGATTTTGCCGAGGCCGTTAAAGAGGCCTTTAAATATGATAGAAAAATAATCATTGAGGAATATATTGACGGCCGAGAATTGGAATGTTCAGTTTTGGGTAATGATAATCCCATTGCTTCGGTTCCGGGCGAAGTAATTGTCAAGCATGATTTTTATTCCTATGAAGCCAAATATTTAGACGAAAATGGCGCTGTTCTCGAAATACCGGCTAAAATTCCAGCGCGCTTAGCCAAGGAGATTCAAAAATTAGCCGTTAAAACTTTTAAGATTTCTGGTTGTGAGGGTTTGGGCCGGGTTGATTTATTTTTAAAGAAAGATGGCCAAATTATTGTAAATGAAATTAATACCATTCCCGGGTTTACCTCAATTAGCATGTATCCGAGGTTGTGGGAAGCCAGCGGGATAGGTTATACTAAGCTCATAGATAAATTAATTCAATTTGCCATAGAACGGTTTAAAAAAGAACAAAAATTAAAAACCATTAAATAATTAATTTCAAAAATTATGAAACAAACATTAATGAATTTAGCCAAGGCCTTTATCGGCGAATCGCAAGCCAGAAACCGCTACACCTTTTACGCAAGCATTGCCCGGAAAGAGGGTTATGAACAAATCGCGGAAATTTTCGCGCTCACGGCCGACCAGGAAAAAGAGCACGCCAAACGGCTCTTTGAACATATCCAAGAATTAAAGCAAAAATCCGAGGAAACGATTGGTGAAATAAAGGTTGAGGCCCCGGTCCCAACTACCATCGGCCCCACTAAAGAAAATTTAGTCGCGGCCATCGCCGGCGAAAATTATGAGCATACCCTGATGTATCCGGAATTTGCGAAAATCGCGGAAGCCGAGGGTTTGCCTCACATTGCCGCTCGCCTAAAGTCAATCGCCAAGGCCGAAGAGCATCACGAGGAAAGATATCAGAAATTATTAAATGAAGCGGCGGCGGGAACTGTTTTTAAGAAAGAAAAAGAGGTCTGGTGGGTTTGCCGGGAGTGCGGTTATGTTCATTTTGGCCAGGAAGCGCCGATAAAATGCCCTTCCTGCGACCACGCCCAAGCGTTTTATCAATTAAAATGCGAAGAATATTAAAAACCCAAATTGACATCAAATGCAGGAATTAATTCCCCAACTTATCCAAATCCTACATCAATACGGCTATATCTTTGTTTTTTTTGGCACGATTATCGGCGGCGAGGTGGTAATTTTAGCCGCTTCATTTCTGGCTTTTTTGGGCTTCTTTAATATTTTTACGGTTATGGCCGTGGCCTTGGCGGGAACCATTCTTTCCGATAGCTTGTGGTATTATATCGGCTTTAGAGGCAAAGATTTTATTTCTAAATACGTTGAATTTTTTTATTTGCCGAAAATTAAATTTGGATTTTTCCAGCGCAACTTTAATCATCATTACGGCCGCTTCTTAATTTTTAGCAAATTCATTTATGGCACGCGCACCGCGACCATGATTGCTTCGGGCCACCAGCAAGTGGGCTATAAAAAATTTTTAAAATATAATCTGATCGGCACGGTAATTTGGCTTATAGTGGTCGTGGGCCTTGGTTATTTGATGGGATTTTCTTGGCGTTATCTGGATCGGTACAGCGATTACGCGCGTTATTGGACGCTGGGCCTTTTGACCTTGGTCTTGATTATCCGGTTTATTTTTAAGCGGCTTATTAAATTCAAGGAATATGAGCCAGGAGATTGACGAAATAAAATCAAAGATTGACCTGGTTGAATTAATATCCGAATATGTCAAATTAATTCCCGCCGGAGCCAATTCCCGGGCTCTTTGTCCTTTTCATAATGAAAAAACCCCCTCGTTTATGGTTAACCGGGAAAAACAGATTTGGCGCTGTTTTGGCTGTGGCGAGGGCGGCGATATTTTCAGCTTTTTAATGAAAATAGAAGGCCTTGAGTTTGTTGACGCGCTAAAGATTTTAGCCCAGCGGGCGGGCGTGCCCTTAAAGACGGTTAATTATCAGGCAGACAGCAAAAAAGGCCGCTTGCATGACTTGTGCTTATTGGCCGCTAAATATTGGCAGGGGATTTTATGGCGTTCAGCCAAGGCGGAAAGCGTGAGGGACTATTTGAAAATCAGGGGCACAAGCGAGGAAACCGCCGAGGACTTTATGCTTGGCTATGCCCTTGATTCCTGGGATGACCTGATTAATTTTTTAAATAAAAAGGGCTTTAGCGAAGAAGAAATTTTTTTAGCCGGCCTGTCGGTTAAAAAAAATCAGGGCGTGGGTTTTTACGATCGTTTTCGCGGCCGTTTAATGTTTCCCATTATTGATGTAATGGGGCGGGTGGCTGGCTTTGGGGGGCGGGCGCTAAAAAATGAAGAAACGACCCGCCTTGACTCTCGCCTCGATCCGGTCGAGTCGGAGCGGGCGGCGAAGCAGGCGAAATATATTAATACGCCCCAAACAATTATTTATAATAAAAGCGTAATATTATATGGGCTGTTCCAAGCCAAAGACGCCATCAAAAAAGCCGATAATTGCATTTTGGTGGAGGGCTATATGGATGTCTTGCCGTCGCATCAGGCGGGCGTGAAAAATGTCGCGGCCATTTCCGGAACCGCCCTTACCGCCGAGCAGATTAAAATTTTAAAAAGGTATTCCAATAATTTATCTTTGGCTTTGGATATGGACTCGGCCGGCCAGCAGGCGGCTTCGCGCAGCATTGATTTAGCTCTTCAAGCGGAAATGAATGTCAAGGTCATAACCCTGCCCTTCGGCAAAGACCCGGGCGAGTGCATCAAGAATAATCCGGCCGATTGGCCAAAAGCTATTGGCGAGGCCCAGCCGATTATGGATTATTATTATCAGCGGATTACGGCCGGCCGCGATTTTAATAATCCGGCCGATAAAAAAATTATTATTGATTTTTTATTAAATAAAATCAATGGGCTGGGCAGTCCGATTGACCGGGATTATTGGCTGAAAGAAACATCGCAACGTTTGCTGATTTCGGAAAATGTTTTAAGGGAATTGTTTGCTAAAATCAGGTCAAAGAATTTTTCCCGGCCAAAAAATCGATTTACGGCGCCAGCCATAATGCCGAGGGCAATCGCGGATAAAGATTTAATTTTATTAAAAAGAATATTGGCCATAATTTTTGTCCACCCGCGTTATTTGGGCGAGGTGATAGATAATTTACCCGTTGAATATTTGGCCAATAAACCGGCCATCGCGCTTTACAAAGATTTGGTATTATTTTATAATAAAAACAACAATCTACTGGAAAAGTTGACTGTGGATAACAGCAAAGAGTTTGATTTGTTTGATTTATTGAATGCCTGGTTTAAAGAAAAAAATTCGGAGTTAGAAAAAGAATCCGGCCAATTAGTCACGGAGGTGTTTTTATTGTCGCAAAAAGATTTTTCTTCTCTGGACGCCAAAGAGGCAAAAGCGGAAATTGACATATCTTTAAAATTATTAAAAGAAAATTATCTGGCGCGCGAGATTGATTTGCTGACGGTTGAATTGGAAAAAGCGGAAAAAGAATCTTCTCCCAATCGGGTCAAAGAAATTTATGAACGACTGAGCGAATTAATTAAGAGGAAGAATTCATAAATTAAATTTTATTACCCTTAACTATGTTCCTTGCGAGGAGCGGGGTAAGTTTACCTATTCAGCCCATGGCGATAAAAAATAAAAAAAATAAAAACAAGGGAGGTCGGAAGAAGCGGATTGCCGGTGCCATTAAGGCTAAAAAAACCGCCAAAAGAACGGCTCGCAAGAATAGCCCGAAAGCCCTTAAACCAAAGCCGCCAAAATTTTTAAAGAGCCGAAAATCCGCCAAAGGCGGAAAGAAAAAACGTGCCATCAAGGGCGGCACCAAAAAGAGGGTTGGCGCCTTAGCGTCTCGCATTTCGGAAGAAGCCATTAACGCGCTGATTAAAAAGGGCCAGTTGCGCGGTTTTATTAATGAACAAGAAATTTTAGTAACCTTTCCGGAATTGGAAGAATATATTGACCAATATGAAAAGCTTTTAGAAAAATTAGACGCGATCGGAATCGGCGTGGTTGAAACCGGCAGTTTATTTTCGCCCAGCGCCCCAGCCCAGAAACCGGCTGGTAAGAAAAAAGAAAAAAAAACGCCAAAAATAAAATTGCCGGAAAGCAGTTTTATGAATATGGATTTAAGCGACATTTCTTCGGATTCCATTCAGATGTATTTAAGGGAGATTGGCAAAGTACCTCTGCTTAAAGCGGAAGAAGAAGTGACTTTAGCCAAAAGAATTGAAAGAGGGGACATTGAAGCCAAACAGCAATTAATAAAGGCCAATTTGCGGCTGGTAGTTTCTATCGCGAAAAGATTTACGGGCAAAAATTTGTCTTTATTGGATTTAATTCAAGAGGGCAATATCGGCCTGTTTAGAGGCATTGAAAAATTTGATTACCGCCGGGGCTATAAATTTTCCACTTACGCGACTTGGTGGATACGGCAGGCCATTACCCGCTCTTTGGCCGATCAATCCAGGACCATTCGCATTCCAGTGCATATGGTGGAAAATATAAATAAATTCCAGCAGGTGGAAAGGCGTTTGGTGCAGGATTTGGGACGCGAGCCCATGCCCGAGGAAATTGCGGCGGAAATGGGCGAGGACATAACCAAAATAAATCATATCATTAAAATTTCGCAGGAAACCATTTCATTGGGCGCGCCGGTGGGCGATGAAGGCGATGACAGTATTTTGGAGGATTTTATTGAGGACCAAAAAACCATTACTCCGGATCGGGTCGCGGCCTTGCAGCTGCTTCGCGATTATGTCAAGGAAGTGATTTCTGATCTTACGCCCAGAGAGCAAAAGGTTTTGGAAATGCGTTTCGGCTTAAAAGATGGCGTGTCCCATACTTTGGAAGAGGTGGGGCAAGAGTTTGATGTTACCCGCGAACGTATTCGCCAAATAGAGGCCAAGTCGTTGGAAAAAATTGAAAAGATTAAAGGGGTTGAGAAATTGAGGGATTACTAAAAGTAATTAGTAATCAGTAATTAGTAATTAGAATTTTTTGTTACCAATTACTAATTACTGATTACTATAGTGTTGACGCGGCTGATTTTTTTTGATAACATTTTTAATGTGCTTTATGATGCCGCAAGGTATTTTAAAAATATTCAGCGATAGCTCAACGGTAGAGCAACCGGCTGTTAACCGGTAGGTTACTGGTTCGAATCCAGTTCGCTGAGCCAATACAAAAAAGACGCTATCAATAGCGTTTTTTGTTTTTTTTAAAATAAAACACACCCTTTAATTCCTTTGAGGGATGTGCTATATTAAAATCAAGCAAAAATTCGTTCTTTGAAAGGGGAAAAAAGATGAAAAAAACGACTCTCTCGTTGGGGTTTGTATTGGTGGTCATGTGTTTTACCGGGTTGGGCTGCGTGGGTTATGTGCGCGCGCCTTATGGGGTGGCCGTTGAAGAAAACATGGGCGTATATTATGACGACCCTGCCCGCGGCTGGTTTATTGATGGGTATTGGACGGGCGGTTATCCTTATGGCGGGGTTTGGGCGGCTCCATTTTGGACCACCGATATTGTGGTGTTAAATAATCATTTTGGACGTTATCATGGACACCACAGACCGTATTTCAGGGATAATATAAACCGCCACATTGAACGGCGTCGGCACTATCAAGATTATCAGCATCAGCAATGGCGACAGCATCAGCGATCGCGATATCAACAGTATCAAAACCATCAGTATCAGCGCGAACGGCCGCAGCATCAGCAACAGCCACAATTACAGCACGAGCGGCATCAGCGCCAGCAAAATTATCAGCAGGGACCGCAGGTTCAGCAACAACAGCGTGAACGTCCACGGGCCCAAGAACAACGGCGCGAACGGCCACAGCGTGAACGTCCGCAGGTTCAACAGCAACGGCGCGAACGGCCACAGCGTGAACATCCGCAGGTTCAACAGCAACGGCGCGAACGGCCACAGCGTGAACGTCCGCAGGTTCAACAGCAACGGCGCGAACGGCCACAGCGTGAACATCCGCAGGTTCAGCAACAACAGCGTGAACGGTCACAGCGTGAGCAAAAATCACAACAACATGAACGTCCGCAACAGCAAAAGCGCCATCATGGAAAATCAAAGAAATAGGAAAAAGTTATATAAATAAAACCGCTGACCAAGTCGGCGGTTTTTTTAAGCTCTAATTTACTGTCAACCGTACTATGACCCAATATAGTTAATTGACAGCTGACAAGAGAAAGTATATCTTTATCCTTAGAATGGCAGTCATTTGCTGCCGCTAGAATCTTTCACAAAAGGAGACGCGAGATGAACCGCTTCATTCCCCCAAAACTGGTACTGGCCGTATTGGTCGGCCTCGTCCTGGTTATCTTCTGTTTCGAGTGCGCTGTCCAGGCCCAAAGCGAAAAAGGTCGCGTTCCGGCGATCCGGATCACTGGCGTGGACAGCAAGAAGGTTACCGGCCGTGTGGACTATGTCAACTACGATACCCACAAGGTCGTACTCTACATCTGTCTGTCTAAAACCGGCGGACAATGGTGGGTCAAGCCGTACAGCAACGATCCTAAATCGGATATCGGCGGTCGTGGCAAATGGAAGGTCAATTATCGCACTGCGCCAACCGATAAAAACGCCAAGGCCTTTATCGCCTTCCTGGTGTCGGAGAAGCTGAAGAAGGCGGATATTCCGACCGTACTCTACGGTGGCGTACCCTTCCTCCCCGGCGCCAAGGCGGTCTCAAATGTGAAGACCCGCTAGTGAAAAACGGTGTCAGCTCTAGTTTTTTCTAGTTGAGCTGAGTCTTCATGCCATAACGCGGCTTAAATCAAATTAAGCCGCTTTTTTATTCAAGTGTTATCAATTTTCTGTCAGATTTGCTATAATATAAATAGAATATAAAAAAGTCACGATGAGAACCCAAAAGGGGATAGGTCGACTCGTCGGATGATTAAATTCATTCCTGTCACTAACTTGCATGTTTTATGAATAAAAATTTTATCATCGGCATTATTATAGTGGTTTTAGTTGTTGTGGTGGCGGGAGCATTCTTTGTTTTTAGGAGTAAAGAAGCA
>JBAZQS010000008.1:0-33897 GCA_041645075.1 Patescibacteria group bacterium
CACCTTTCGCCTTCGCAATAAATTCCGTCATCTCCTTGTTGGCCGTAGTCAAAAACCCTATTCTTGCCCTTAATTCCCCAATAGTCATAATGATGATAAAGCGTGAACGGATTATTATTGATATCCGAGCGGTCGCGCAAACTGGCGCCCGAAACCGTGCTGTCCGAACCGTCGCCCCAGTCAATTTTGTAATAAGTGAGCGGCAATTGGTCGGGGTCCACAAAAACCGTAAAGCCCAATTTGACCGCGCTATTGGCATTAATAATGATGTCATTCTTGGCGGGGTCGTCATTGACTAGAATATTGACAATTCTCGGTTTGATATAGCAATAATAATTTGAGTCAGGCCCGTTCTTTTCCGCGATTCGGGTGCCGTCCGGATTTATGGCGGCGAGAGCGCATGGACTTGTCGGTATGTCCCAATTCCGTATGGTTTCGCTCGGATTTACTTCTTTATAACCGGTACTAATGGCGCAATCGCTATCTTTGGTACAAACCCGGTCGGGAATATTTTGACACCGCCAAGTCCCCGCCGTTCCACTATCATCACAACGCGCGGTGGACTGGCAATTATTATTGGCCTCGCAAGAAGCGTCCTCCACACAACCGGCGCTACCCTTGCAGACGCACTTAGCATTAACGCAGGTAGGGTAAGCCGTCCATTCCCAAAAACCAAAATACCGGGCAAAAATCCGTTTAAGCATATCCGTGGCCGCCGTAGCGGATTCAAATAATAAGGTATCATCTACATTAACGCAATTTTCATTAGCCGGGCAGGCAAAAAATTTATCCGCGCCCACCACGCAAATATTTTTGGTAATGGAACAACGGCCAAAAAAATTATCGCCCACATTAAAGTCCGACGAAGCCGTCACTTTGTAGGGTGAACCGGCGCGCGTGGTGCCCGAAACCGTACTCCCCGATTCCGTGGAAATCGGTTTTTTATTATTAACATCGGCACTGCCATTCCAAACCAAAGGATTGTTGATGGGTTCGGGCGGGGTCATGGCGCCAAAAGGCGAGTAATCGGTTTGATAATTGAAAAGCACATCGGTTTGATTTTGGGTCGGCGGAATTTGGTAGACACTGCCCTTGGCCGTACGGCTGGCCCACGCCTTATTGGCGCCGGTCTCGGTAACGGTCTTGACCACTTCGCGGCAATCAAAACCCTTGAAACCGTTTTTAATATCAAAATTATTAAAGTCAGAACCACCATGCTTATCCTCCCTAATTAATTTTAATTTTATGCCCCTAATCGCATGATAGGGCGTTTGACCAATATCAAAGAGAAACCAACCATCACCGTCTTCAGAATTGCCTGGGTCACAAGGCACCTTTACTGGGTCAAAATAATCCGACCAAGTGTTTGAATTAAGAGGCAGAACCGAAATCTCATAATCAGCGCCATCGGAGTAAGTACTGAATCGGCCGACTTCAAACCATTTGACTTCACAGCCCTGGTCGTTCGTGGGTATGGTATTTGCATTACAACCCTTACCAGAAATCTTAACCCCACTGCAAGTACCATTACGGTCAACAATCGGAATATCAAAATACATAAATGAACTAAACCCGGTTTTGGTATTGGTAGTAAAAGCATCGCCGGTCCAGTTCTGTTTGCGGTATTCAGTATCAAAAGTCATTTGCGCCGTCAAACAATAATAAAGCGGCACCATACCCTCATAATAAGTGACCTCGTCCAAGGTCTCGCCCTCGGGCGTTTCAATCGGCCACCATTGGAGGCATTGATTGGGATTTTGCGGGTCTTTGGTCAAGCAGAAACCATACCAGCCGTAAAATAAATTCTGGTCTTTCATATATTTACAAGACAGGGAATCGCGCTCCGGATACAAGCGGCAGGAACGGCTGATGGAATAGGCCTCGTTAACTTTTAAAACCGGTTTCAAACTAATATCGTCAAACAGCGAACTGCCTTTAATGTCGCAGAAGCGGTCGCCGTCGTTATTGTCGCAATTGCCGTCGGCTGGGGATTTATCCAAGAAATTTTCCAGCACAATCCTGATGCGGCGCGTGTCGGCTGTTGGCGTATAATTTACCATAAAATATTTCCAACCCTGGCCGGCATCCGTTAAAATGTAGTCGGCTTTCAGATTATCGGCCATGTTTTGTTTGACAGGAACATTAAGACCTTGCCAATAACCGATACTGCCGTCGCCCTTATATTCTTTGATTAAAACCCGCGCCTGCGCTTCTTTGGGATTCAAGCCCTTGGTATGCATCCAGCCCGAAAAAACATAAGTCATGCTGTTATTCACATCAATATAATCCGATTGCGCCATATAAACTGAATTGAGCCGCAAATAACCCACGCTGTCGCGGCGATTTTCTCGCAGGGTTTCTACGCTGTATTTGTATTCTTTCCAACCCTCATCATCAATACTGTCAGCCGGATACCAGCCCACGGGCTCGGTGCGGTCCGTATAAACCGAATCAAAACCGCCGTTGGGCACTTCGACTGATTCGCCCACCTGATACATCAATTGGTAGGGATAATAGCCCCTAATGGATTTGCCGGCGATGTCAGCACCCACCATTGAATAGCCGGTTTTATTTAATTGCTGCTCGGAATATTTCTGCTCCACCTGACTGCCGCTCACCAACAAATTATCACACTCACCGCTTTCATTGACCGAGGAACACAAACTCAAATTAAGACAGCGGTCATTACTGCCAAAAGCCGGTGAAATATCCGTACCGGCTTTTTCATAGGTATTACAATAAAGCCATTGAGCGCATTGGCGGTCGGGCGAAACCTTGATGATTGAATCGGCATTTTTTTGCTCTTTGAGATTGGCTTCGGGCAGGGCCGGCTGTTTGGGTTGGGGTTGATTTTTTTCGGTTTTATCAACATCAAAAGTTAAATAATTATCCCGAACGCGCACGTTATTATTGCTTTCATTATAATTAATCTGGCCGCGGTCATTAAATAAAACACAGCCCGTCTTAAAATCCACCAAGCCGTTGCAAGCCGTGCGATTGATGGTATTATTCAAATTATAATAAACACCGGTTTTTACCAATTTGACATTATCAATTATGGCCGTGTCAACTTGAGCCACGTCTTTATTAATATCTAACACGCAGAATTTAGTCACGTCTCCTTCATAGTAAAACCGACCACTGATATTGGCTTCGGCTGATAAGACATTTCTGGTGATGGTGATTTGGTTATTGGTTGAGGTGGCGCTGGTATCGGGCGACCACAATCTTGCCGAGCCATCATCGCCGCAAAAAACAGAAATACTATTGGCGCCCGGACCGAAGAAAGCGGATAAAGTGTATAGGGTATGTGGCTGTAATTTTATGCGTTGGCTGGTTTTTTTGGCATAATGATTTAGCGAGTTATTCGGCATTGGTGCTGTACCAAAAACCCCCGCCGCCCAGCCGTCTGGTTTTTCATCATTATCCACATCCTGCTCAAAGTCGCCATTATAAACCAAATTAGTGTACATCTTGGCCAATGGGTCAAGGTATTCGGTACAACTATTTTTGCCGGCCGGACAACTGCCGGCCCAGCCATCATAAGCATATCCGGTAATATTTTCATTGGCAGCATTATTTTCCAAACCCGTCCGATTATCAAACCAGCCAATGGGCTGTAATTTTTCCACGCGCACGCCCTGGCCCATGGTTTGATACGGACTCACGTCGCAGGGCTCATTTGAACCCTGCTTAACCCAGCGGTTAATAATGGGCTCGGTGCTCGTGCCCGTAATATATTGATTTACGCAAACCTTGTCCCGCGGGTCCTTAAAGTAAGAGGCGGCTCGGTCGCCGGTAAATGATTCGCACCACAGTTCATTGAATCGGCAAAGCGCCGTTGAATACTGGTCGGGCAAATTCTTCAAATAAAGAGCATTATAGCCCACGACTTCGTCGCGATTGTTGACTTTGGGCAAGCCGTAAGCCGTACAGCCCTTGTCGGCGGCGGCGCAGGAAAATACCCGATCATTAACCAAATAAACCGGCGTATCAGTAGCTACTCTCACCTGTGAAATATCATTTTCATTATAGACACTGCCAAAGGGAGAGTCGGAATTATGGGTCTCAAACAGGGCCTCGCAACCGACGGCTTCGGGCCGGCACAATTTATTAAACGATTTCAAATTAAACGACTGGTCGTCTTGGTTGTAATAAGAACTACAGCCGACCATTTCGCCGGGAAAACAGCGATAGGGCGGCGTATTGCCAATTTTATTTTCATTTCCCTGGCCGCAATTATTTTGCGTCGCCATTTTTTCACCGCTCGGGTCAGCCAATTTATTATCACAGGCAACCGGCGTGAACCAAGAATTCTCCACCAAAAATAAATTATCCTGGACTTCTTTAAGCAAAATATTATCAATGTAAAGTTGAGTCCCGCCGGCATTAATTTCCAGATATTGGCCGCCGTCATTGGCCCACGACATAAAGACCGGCCCTAAATCATATTTTCGCCACTCATTATAAAGTTGGACCGCGGGCACGGCCGTCTTGCCCTTTTGCGCCGAATTGACCGCAAAATAATCGGCGACATTGGCGGCCCGCGAAAACCTGATCTCTTTCAGTTCGCAAGGATTATCGGCCGTACAATTATCACCGCCTTTGGCCCAAAAACTTAATAAATAGGTTTTATTGGCGATAAGAAAAACATTTCTCTTAATGATTTCCGACGAAGTCAGAGAGGAACCGCCCGGATAATTCGCGGCCGAACTCAAAGTGCCGCCGCTCCAATAGTCAGCGCCTTGTTCAAAATCGCTTAAGAAAATATTTCTGACGTTATAGCCCTGATTGCCCGTGTATTCCCGGCATTTGGCAAATTGAGCCGGACAAGTCAGGCCTTCGCCGGGCACGGCCATATAAATACACTCGCCATTATCGTTCCAGTAGCCCTGTTTGCTCGCGCAGTCGCACTGCGCCAAAGGCACAACCGGCGAACCGACCAGGGCCGGACAAGAAACGCTTTTATCCGGCTGGGTCTTGGTTCGCCGCTCGGGCTTGCAATTGTCAGAAATGGAAACGGTTTTTGATAATAGGCGATAGCTTATGTTACCGCTTAAATCGTAAAATTCGCGGCAATCCGGATTTGGGACGACGCTGATATAAAAAGGATTGTCGCCGGGATTGTCAACATAACTGTCATAAAAATAACCATGGAGTTCCTGCTTGACGCAAAGCCCGAATTTATGCATCTCATTAACAATATCCTGATTTAAAACATCTTTGTTGTCTATATTTTCGGTTGTTCTTAAATAATTTAAATAACCAGTTAGATCACTTGGGACTAGGGGTGGGTCTAGGGGAACGGCGGCGATGGCTTGGTCTAATAAGGCGCCAAGAGTCGTGTTTTTACTTCTTATGTCTTCAAGATTTTCCGGGTCGTCGCAATAATTTTTGCTCTTTTCCGTTCCGGTTTGATAATAAAACAAATTAGCGCAAGGAGCCGTAGCCGCCAAACTGGCGCTCTGGCTGGTTTTTAATTTAAAGGCCTTTAATTGATAGCCCGTAACATCACTGCCTTCCCAAGTATAATAATTCGCCCCATCGCTTCCGTCTTCAATTCTTTGGCAGGGGCGCAAATTAACATAATACTCCAAGCCCTCGCCGCCCTGGGCGACCTTATCAAGATTGGTAAATTGGTCGCAACCGGCATAACCGGCCGAGCAGTA
Organism: Patescibacteria group bacterium; assembly: GCA_041645075.1. Lineage (GTDB taxonomy): Bacteria > Patescibacteriota > Patescibacteriia > 2-01-FULL-39-33 > 2-01-FULL-39-33 > JBAZQS01. Next base: position 5,670 of record JBAZQS010000008.1, read on the forward strand.
TAGGGGTGTTTTATCAGCGATGAATTGCGTATAATTGGGCGAAGCAAAATCCGTTTCTTCCTGCAAATAGGTCTCATAACCCAGGCAGGGCGCCGGACAGACATCCCCGCTGTTTATGACCGCCGGGATGGACGGGTCTTTATTAAGCGGGCGGTACAGGTCACAGCCAACCTCTTCGGGCGTGCAGACGCCGGTGTAATTAGCGCATTGAAAACTGCGATTGTCATTGTCTAAGACAGATAACAACTCGAGTTTGGTTTCCGGCCATTTTGGATTTGCGGTTGGGGTTTTTGGCGTTAAATAACAACTGTAATAATCCGGCGCTTTCTTTAAATAAGTCAGTTGGTCAGCCGGCCTTTCCGCCGGATTATATGGCGTGTAATCCGAAGCGCTGTTGCTATCATAGGCAAGTTCTTCTACCTTAACATCATCAATATATATTACTGATTTTTCTGACCAAATCGGGAATCTTACTACGCCGTCAAACTCGGAATCGGGATTAACCTCAAATACAAAAGAGATTCTTTGCCATTGATTTAATTTACTGCCATCAAATATTGGAAAGTCGTTGAAATCTTTTGTTATTTTACTCGCGCATCTGCCTTGGCAGATTTCAAGATAATCCATATCCATACCGAAAGCAACTGGATTGGAATTTGAAAAAACCCAAGCAGAAATTGCATATTTTTTACCCGCCTCAAAATGAAACTTCTGATTCGTTGAAAAAACATAGGCCTTATAATCTAGAATGCGGCTGCCATCTTGACAAAAAGCAAAGGTATCTTTGGTGGTAATTTTTATGGCTGATTGTCCACCGCGGACTTTCTCACCACTGACCTCAAATTCGCCATTAGCAAAACAATAGCCCTGCTCTTCCCACCCGGGGACCGGGTTATTGTTTTGTGAAATTTCAAATCCCGGATTATAAACTAGATTGCTCCCCAACCCCGCCTTGGTCCTGATAAACTGGTTACAGCCGGCCACCTCCGCCCCGCAGGACTGGGCGTCCTTGTCAAAAAATATGTCCCCTTTATCCTGCGCCTCCGCGCCCAAAGTGAGCCAGACCGAGCCCTTGGCGCAATTCTCGTTCACTTTCCTTAAATCAAAATCATCAAAATAAACCGTGCCGACCGTGCCGGGAATAGTGGTGATTCTTAGCGCCAGTATAGTGGCGGATTGGTTGGTAAATTCAAATTCATAGCTTTTCCAATTATTGCCGGTGTTGCCGCTGTTAAGGGTAATGCCACCCAAGATATTGCCGCCAAAAGCATCAACACTAATGGCGCCCTGGACGAGATTGCCTCGGGCATAAAAAGTTAATGAATATTTCTTATTGGCTTCTATGGATTGCGTAATATTCGGCAGAGTGGTGATAATCGCGCTGTTATCGCCGATGCTATAGGCCTCTAAAGCGTTGTCCGTGGCCGTACCGCTTCTGCCCTGGCCAAGGGCGCAGGCATGCCGTTTATTGGCGACCTCATAGCCCTCAAGCCAATATCTGGCGTCCCAGCCATCGCAACTGGAAAAATTTCCGTTGAGATTGGTTAATAAATTATTGCTCTCAAAACACTGATTAACCCGGCAATAAACGCCGCCCTTGGGAATAGTACAGCTCACGTCATCATATCTGCAAGAAAGAGGGTCATTCACATTAGCGGTGTTGCAGGGAGTATTTAAAATTACTTTATTATTCGGACTCACGCCGTGCCAAAGTAAGACATTTTCTCCTTGGACGGTACAGCCGCCTTTTGCGGCATCCCAAATACCGGCGCCGGATGATTCACTGCATACCTTTAATGTTTTAGTCGGACTGGTATTAAGCCAATAATCGCTCACCGGATTAAAAAGTCCGCTATACCATCTACAGCCCACATTTTGCGCGTTGCAATTGCGATAATCCAAAGTATTGGCCAGATAAGAAATCTCATTGCCCATTCTTGGCGTATAGGTCTGGCAGGTATTGAATCTCGGCTCGCATTTCTTGCCGTTAAAATCCCACTCTCTTTTTTCTTCGGCGCAATAACCGAATTTCAAGCAATTGCCATTATCGTCTTCCTCAATGCATTGCTGTTCATCGGCGCAGTATTCGGCGCGGTCAATGGCATTGTCCTGGCGATTGGATAAATCCGGCCCATAGCCCTGGCGGCGGCAAAATAAAGCCGGCGCTTTCATAACCCAGAACGGGTCAACCAAGCCCTTAAAGATGCTCGTCTGGTCGTCAAAGGCCGCGATTAATTGCCTTAAAGTATAATCCTTATCGCCATATTGATTGATATATTTAGCGGCCACTTCCCAGCCGACCGGCACGATTCTATATTTTCTTAAAATGGTTATATTTCTTAAAGTGAAAACGGTTTGCGGATTGGTAACCTGCTCAACGCGGGGCGCGAATGGGCGGTCCTTGATGGAAGCGGACAAGTTCATAACCAATTGCTTTTCTCTGATGGCCTGGACTAATAAAGGATCAAGAACGCAGTCGGTCGGGCCGGGGTTGGCCTTAACCGCCTCCGTGCAATTAGATAAATTATTTAAAATATCATATGATTCGCCCACCTTTAATTCACCGGTAATAAAATTCAGATACTGGTTTTGGGCCGCTTGAGCGCCACCCTGAAATGGCTCTGATTCGGCATTATAGAGGGTCTGATAGCGCGAGCGGGCGCCGCTCGCGCCTTGGTCGTCGCTGAAAAATCCGGCCATTAAATTCTGGAGCAGTTTTCCGACCAAAGTGCTCACAAAAGTATCCACAAAATCCCAAACCGTATTAGTAAATATCTCCTGGCCGGCGCTTGCCTTACTTCTAGCCAAAAGCCATTCTGAAGTCACAAACTGGGAAGGCGTTAAAATTTTGCCCGCCAAATCAGTGACACTCTTAAATCCTTCCGGCGCCACTTTCAAATATGATTTCCAAAGGTCATAATCAACCCTATCTATCGCTCTGCTCTGGGCTAAAAGATAAACCGATATACTATTTTCGCCCGGCCTTAAAGTACTGTTAAAGTCCAGAGAAAAATTTGGATTGGCGATTGCCGCCTGCCAATTACTGACTATAGTGGAAAAATGGCATCTGGCGGGAACAGGTTTTTGCCAATTAATGCCAATGGCAATGGCCAATTTTACGTTAAAATCCGGAGCGCACATATCCACGCCAAAGCCGTTTCTCATAAATAAATCAATAAAATTGCCTAGAGCGCTGTCCGCGGCATTGCCCAAGTAAACGTCCCAGCCCTCGGTTATAAACAACGGCTTTTGGCCTTTGCCGCCCGAAGCCACCCAAGTGGCGGTTTCATAAGCCATGGTCTTGGCAAAAGCGCTTAATGAAGTTTTTAAAGCCGCCGCAAAACCGGTTCTTTTAGAGGCCCAAAGAAACTGATTATCTAAATCTTTTTTAAACCTGTTCCAGTCTGAATCCTTAATTAAATCGGCATTTTTCTTTTCAGCCGCGGCAACGCATTTATTGAACGCGGCCGTTTGCGCCGCAATGGCCATCTGTATTTTGTCGGTTCCGCCGGTACAGGTAAAAGTATTTGAGGTCATAAAGGTTCCGGAGGTGGCCGTACAGGTTTCCGGCAGTGGCGCTGCCATTACAGCCGCTTGACATCCGGCAATGGCATCGGTCACTTTTTGTTTTGCAACGTCTACCTCTAATCCGCCTAATCCGCCAACCGCTAAAACATTTTTTACAAAATAAATATTAAATATAAAGGCGAATATGATTACCAAAAAAATAAAGAAAAATTGTATTTTACTGCGCCTCATTTATTGGGTATTAGTATTACTCAGTTGTGAATTTAATTTTTCTAAAAAAATCTGCTTCAATTGGTCATCGCTGATTTGCGATAACTGATCGGCCGGCGCGCCTTCTTGCAGTAATAAGGCCCGAATCTGGGCGCCGCTTAATTTCTTAAGTTCATCAATAGACTGGAATTGTAAACTTGTTTGGTTTGAATTGCCGGAAACAACGGTGCTGGTAGCGGCCGACCCGGCCGGAACCTGGGCGGTTTGAGCGGTAGCGCCACCGCTCATTGTTTCATGATAAAGCGCCACTATTTCCTCGTCGCTGATTTGGCTTAAGGTTTCTTGGGGTATCCCGCCCTGAAGCAGGGCCGCCCTGATTGCCTCGGCGCTCGCCTGCCCAGACAGGAGCTGATTGCTTAGGGCCTGCTGTTGAGTGATTATTTCCTGCTGATTGGCGGGCAACCCAGTCGCGGCCAGGCCGCCATTAACATTGGTCCCGCCGCCGCCAAAACAATCATCACTGCCCGGACAATTGGGGTCATGACCGCCGTCAATTTCTTTCTTGTCAGGAAATCCGTCTCCGTCCGTATCCTCTAGATAGGGGCTGGTCTTATAAATATATAATTCATCATAATCGGATAGGCCGTCATTATCCGTATCTTTTTGCTTTAAGGCCAAAATAGTGGCTAATGTTTCTTTGGCTTCCGGCGCCGGCTTTTGATTGGCGGCATCTTGGCTTATTTTAAAAACCGCGCTTAGGGGACCGTTAAGAGAGGCCTTGGTTTGATAATAGATTAAAAAAATCGCGGCCACACAGATAATTAAAACCAGGCCGGTGATGATTTTTTCTCGGCCTGATTTGGTTTGCGGCGAATTTTCGTTTTTATCAAGCATAATAAAATCATTACTGGCCTCCTCGCCGGTTTGATTTTGTTGGGAATATTCATCCCAAAAATCTTTTTGCGGTTTCTCGCCACCTTCCATAAATATCCAATATTGTGGATAACAATTTAAATAAATTATAACATAAAATAACACGGAAAACAAAAAATGGGGTTATACTACAACACAAACCATCTCACAGAATCAATGTGTTCATAAATCCAAATAACCAAAACTCTAAACTCTAAACAAATTCCAATGTTCAAAATTCAAAACAATTTTAAAGCAATGGTTTTTTGATTTTTTGAGATTTTGAATTTTGGATTTATTTAGGATTTAGAGTTTAGGATTTAGGATTTGAAATTTTAGGATTTAGAGTTTAGAGTTTTATATAACTCCACCCAGTCCTCCACCCCCAAATCCTGCGCCCTAATTTTTTCGTCAAAGCCCATTTTTTTAAAAATACCCTTTATTTCCACGTTTTTCCGGCCCAAGCCGCCCACCTCGACTCGCGTTCGCTCGTCGACGCGAGGCGGGCCCGCCAAATTATTGTGGAGCTGTTTGCGCCGGGCCGAAAAACCGCTTCTGGCCAAGCGAAAAAAATCTTTAATATTTATATCAGGCGGGTTTTCCTTTAATTTAAGTTTTACCGCCACCGAATCCACTTTGGGCGCCGGCCAAAATGAATTTTTACTGATTTTAAATAAAATTTCCGGCTCGCTGTAAAATTGAACCATTAGGGCCAGCAAATTCATCTGTCCGGGCCGGGCCAAAAGCCGTTCGCCCACTTCTTTTTGAACCATAACAATTATTTCGCTGGGACGGCGGTCGGTTAAACCCAAAAAGAGCTTTAAAAAATGCGAGGTAATATTATAGGGCAGATTGGAAACAATTTTATAGCCGAAGTCCTTCAGGCCGAGATCATTGATCTTGAATTTTAAAATATCGCCCTCAATAATTTCTAAATTTTCCTTTTGGGCAAATTCGGCCCGCAAAAATTCAACAATTCTCTTGTCTAATTCTAGGGCATAGACCTTTTTCGCTTTTTGCGCCAACTCATCAGTCAAAACGGCTAAGCCCGGACCGACTTCTAAAATCAGATCGGTTTTTTTCAGCGAGGCCACGGAGATTATTTTATCAACAATATTCTGGTCAATTAAAAAATTCTGCCCCCGGCTTTTGGAGGGCACAATGTTGTAACGAGAACAGATTGATTTTATTTGGGAGACGGAGAGCATAAGACGGGATAATTTTTAATTTTTAATTTTTAAATAAATAAATCAAATTTTTAATTTTTAAACGAAATCGCATTGTTTAGAAATTTAGACATTAAAAATTATTTATAAAATTAAAAATTCAAAATTTTCAACATTTTAGCAAAAGTATTCACAATTAAAAAAGTTGCTTAAAATAAAAGGTAAAATAACGTCATCAATCCCGCCAAGATAAACATCGCATTCCAGCCGGGGACAAAAAATTGCAATAAAACCAAAGCCATAATCATGGCGATAATCTTGCCCAAAACCAAAGACATCTCAAAAAAAGTAACCGCGCTCATCACCGAGCCGTCCTGCGCTTTTTCATAGGTCTTGGCGGTAACGGGCGCGGCAATGGCCTGTTTGGCGACCCGCGCATAGGCATCAATAAGAAAGACGCTGAAAACGCTCCGCGACAATAACCGGAACAGCCAGCTGAAAAAATAAAAAATCGCGCCATAGCGAATCAAAAGGCGGCGATTGCTTTTATCGACCAACCGGCCGATGAAAAGAAAAATGAATATAGTGACCGCGGTGGAAATTGCCGCCAAGACGCCCAGCGCGAAAAAATCATTTAAAACCACGAAAATAAAAATCGGCCAAATAACTAGAGAGATTAATTCTTCGCCAAAGCCAAGATGAGCCATAAAATTTTTTCTTTTTTGCTTGTCAAAAAGATTTTTAAAAGCCTCCTTATAGGCAAAGGCGGTAGGCATGAATTTTTCTTTGGTAATCAACATGGGCACGTTGGAAAGCAGAATTAAAATTGAGGCGAAAAAAAATAAAATGCCGAAACCATAGAATTTAATGAGAAAACCGCCCATAACCGGGCCAAAAATATAGACCACTGACAATAAGACATTGAGATTGCATATTTCTCTTCCCCTTTCCCCATCGGACGAATAGCGGGCAAAATCGCTGTGATAAGCGGGCCAATAAAACATTTTAGATAAAACATAAAAAATGACCGCGGGAATAATCAACCAAAAGGACTGGGAAATCCCAAAAAGGGATAGATAATAAAAAATCGTAAAAACCGAGCTCACCGCTATGGAATGCTCATAGCCGAAACGTTTGGCAAACTTGGCGCCCAAAGGAATGCAAAAAAAATAAATCACATAAACCGCCAAATAAAAAAGTAAAATAAAGCGCAGGGTCTCGGCTAAGCCGTATTGACTGATAAAAATCAGATATAAAAAAACCGGTTCAAAAATATTGACCGCGGAAACCGCGAAATCCAAAATTAAAGTTGAGAGGTAAAGTTCTCTGACTTGCGGCGTGAGGCGATGGGCAATTAAGGAGTTGATTAAATTTTTATACTTGGTAAGCATCTTTATAAACCCTAAATCCTAAACTCTAAATCCTAAACAAATCCCAAATTCAAAATCCCAAAAAATCATTGTTTTAAAATTGTTTTGAATTTTTAATTTTGGTCATTGGAATTTGTTTAGAGTTTAGAATTTAGAATTTTTTTATAGATTCTATATAAATTATACCAAAATTTTGAGTAAATTTCATCCCAAGCGCCGACATATTGGGTGAATTTTTCCGCGGGAGCAAAACCCTGCTTAAAACGGGTGATGCCTGGCCATTTATTTCCGTCCACGCCCCAGAAATCATAATATCGGCCGCCAGTTTTTTTGGCCTCTAAAATCGCTTGCCACTGCAAAAGATATGGCGCCATTTTGCTCCTATATTCATAATCAGAAGCGCCATGAAGATAAACGCGCCAGTGGCCGAAAAAAATTACCAAGTTGGCGGCGATTACTTTATTTTCTGATTTGGCTACGATTAATTTTAAATTTTTTTCATCACCCAGCGAGGTTAACATTTTTTTATAATATTCTTTTGAATGAGCGATAAATTGGTCACGCTTAGAGGTGTGTTCCATTAACCGCCAGAAACCGGCAAAATATTTTTCGCCCTCGTCAATTTTTACCTGATGATTTTGAGCGACTTTAATATTATATCTGGTCTTCGGTTTCATCCCAACTAAAATCTCCTCTTCTGATTTATTTAAATCAAGAATTAAGGTTTGTTTGGGCTGGACCTGGCCGATAAATTTAAAATTATTTTTTTCTAACTGCTGACGATTTATTTCGTTGTCTTCCCACGGCGGGTCAAGGCGTAAAAAAATCACGTTTTCTTTTTTGGCTAAATTTTTTATTGTCATTGCGAGCGAAGCGAAGCAATCCAATGTTAATTTTGATTGAGAAAAGATTGCTTCGTCGCCGATTACAGCTCCTCGCAATGACATTACAGGTCCTCTGGGCACATAAAAATAACTTTTATCTAATCTCAAATTATTTTTTATCACGCTGGCCAATGCTAATATATTTTCATTATCATCAATTATGGCCAGGCGAAAAATTTTCTTACCTAATTTCTCTTGAAATCCGCCCCAGGCCCACGATTGGAGCAAACCAAAATCAAGGGAATTATTTTTGACAAATTTATCCCATTTTTCCCGCCAAGTATTGTCGCAAAAAATTATTTTCATTATTTACTGAGATGGTTACAAAACTATATTTTCTCTAAATTTGTCCTTTTTGGCTGCGACTGCGTCGGGCTGGCGCAAAAAGATTCTCACTGTAGCCGTTGCTACGGCTCAAATCTTTTTGCTGGCCCTCCTTGTCTCGCTCAAAAAGTCCTAAATTTATAGCTAAAATAGTTTTGTAACCATCTCACTACCACCCCCCGCTACTGCCGCCACCGCCCGAACTGCCGCCGCCAAAACCGCCAAATCCCCCGCCCCCCGAACCACCGCCCCGGCCGCCGCTGCCGCCGAACCACCAGGGTATAAAATTTTTGTCCTTGCCTTTATATTTTTGATATTGCTTGGAAACGGCATAATCAAAAAATAATCCGACTGGCGTTAAGATGGTCGCGATTATCAAGCCAAAAACCCAGCCCAAAAAGAAAATAAAGGCTAACCCGGCCATAAGGCCAATCGCGCCGCCGGCCCACCATGACTTGCTTTTACCCAATGTACTGGCTAAAACCTGAAAAATAATTATGCCAAAGACAATAAAAAATTCAAACGGAAATTTTGATTTAGAGGAACTTGATTGCTCGCTAACTTTTTCGCTCGGCACATACTCTCCCTTTGTCGCGGCCATAATTTTATCAACCGCGCCGTCAATGCCGCCATAAAAATCATTATTCCTGAAAGCCGGCTTCATCACCTCATTGATAATCCAAGACGACTGCGCATCGGTTAAAGCGCCCTCCAAGCCATAGCCGACTTCAATCTTCATTTTTTTATCATCCAAGGCAATTAAAATCAAAACACCATTGTCTTTGCCCTTTTTACCAATACCCCAATCCTTAAAAAGCTCGGCCGCAAAATTATCTATGGTGTCGCCGTCTAAATTTTTTATAATGACAACGGAAATCTCGTTGCTGGTTTCTTTTTTAAATTGGCTTAATTTATTTTCCAGGGCCTGTTTTTGCTCTGCGTTCAGCACACCGGCATAATCATTAACAAACCCGGCTGGTTGGCCGGGGTTGTAATAAGCAAAAATAGGTGAGGCAAATATTAAAAACATTAAAACCAATACCAGCCCAAAAAATATTAATGATCGGCCGTTCATAAAATTTTTCTAATTACAGATTGACTTTGGGTGCGTTCTGGGCTCCAGCGGCTGGTTGAAAATATTCCTTCTCCAAGAAACCAAACAGGGAGGCCAGCCAGTTGGCCGGGACGCGCTTAATGGTAATGTTGAAATCACGAGAAGCGTCATTGAATCTTTTTCGCTCCACGCTGATGCGATTTTCCGTGCCCTCAAGCTGGGCCATAAGCGTCTGCACCGTGTCCGCGGATTTTAACTGCGGATAATTTTCCATTATCGCTAACAATCTTGACAAAGCGCCTTCCACTTCAGTAGCGGCGCCTGCTTTTTCATTAACGGTTTTGGCCCCGGCGTATTTACTTCTGGCCTCCGCCAAATCACCGAATATTTTCTGCTCTTGAGCCATAATGCCCTGAACCGAGGCGACCAAATTGGGAATCAAATCAAGCCGTCTTTGATACTGGGTTTCCACCTGCGCCCATTGATTGTCCACCTTTTCATTGAGCGTGATGAGCTTGTTGTAAGTTATCCAAAAATATCCCGCGATTAAAATAATAATGACCAGCAGGATAATCAGACCTTTTTTCATAAAAATTGGTTTATGAATTAGTGAGATGGTTGCAAAATTCCTTTTGCTGCAATTTGCTCTTTTTGTCCAAGACCTCGTCAAGACGGCGCAAAATGATTTTCACCGTAGCCGGGCTACGGCTCAAATCTTTTTGCTGGCTTTCCTCGTCTTGGACAAAAAGTTCTAAATTTCGCTTAAAAGGAATTTTGCAACCATCTCAATGATTAAATTATATCACAAAACTGATTAATTTTCCCGGCACAAAAATCGTTTTCTTGATTTCTTTGCCGGCCAGATATTTTTGGGCTTGTGGATTATTTTGAACGGCATGAATAACTTCCTCTTCGCTGGCGTTGGCCGGCAAAATTATTTTTGCCCTCACCTTGCCGTTAATCTGCACCGCGATTTCCACGGTTTTATTCTGAATTTTTGAATCATCATATTTTGGCCAATCTTCTTCGCCAATACTCTTTTTATTCCCCAGTTGAGACCAAAGCTCCTCGGCAATATGAGGCGCAAACGGCGAAAGAATAATTAAAAATTTCTCCCATAATTCTTTAGTCGCTAACTTTTTCTCAAAAATTTTATTTAGTAAAATCATCATCTGGCTGACGGCCGTATTGAATTTCATTTCCTCAATATCTTCGGAGACCTTTTTAATGGTTTGGTTTAATAAAATTTCCAATTCCTCATCCATCTCGTCGGAAATTTTAATTTCATCTGAATTCAACAAGCTCCAGACCTTTTCTAAAAATCTTCTCACGCCAACCACACCCTTGGTGTCCCAGGGAATGGCTTGGTCAAACGGCCCCATAAACATTTCGTAAACGCGAAGCGTGTCCGCGCCGTATTCTTTGACCGTCTCATCGGGATTGACCACGTTGCCGCGCGACTTGGACATTTTTTCGCCGCCTTCGCCCAAAATCATGCCTTGCGAAGTTCTTTTGGCATACGGCTCCGGCGTTGGCACCACTTTAATATCATATAAAAATTTATGCCAAAATCTAGAATACAATAAATGAAGCGTGGTGTGTTCCATGCCGCCATTATACCAGTCAACCGGCAGCCAATATTCTAATTTTTTTTTGGCCGCTAATTTTTTATTATTTTGCGAGTCAATATAGCGCAAAAAATACCAAGAACTGCCCGCCCATTGGGGCATGGTGTCGGTTTCCCGTTTGGCCAAGCCGCCGCATTTCGGACATTTTACCTTGACCCAATCGGTTAATTTTGCCAGCGGTGATTGTCCATCTTCGCCCGCTTCGCCGGAGCTATAGCGAGGCGAGCCCGCTTCAAATTCCTTTAATTCGGGTAATTTTAAAGGCAAGTCCTTTTCATCCATAGGAATCCAACCCGGATTTAAAATTTCTCCCGCCGTAATACCGTCAGCTCCCACCCCCTCTGCCGCCGCTGGTGCGTCGGCTTCTCCCCCTCGGGCAGGGGGAGAAATTTTCTGCGCGCATTTTTCACAATAGACAACGGGAATGGGCTCGCCCCAGTATCTTTGTCTGGAAAAAACCCAGTCGCGCAATTTGTAATTAATCGCTTTTTTGCCCAAGCCATTTTCTTCCAGCCAGTTGGTCATTTTTTTAATGGCTTGACTCGGCGCCAAACCGTTTAAAAATTCCGAATTCACCATTTCGCCTTTTTCAATATCGGTAAAGGCCTCTTGGCTGATGTCGCCCCCCTTGATTACCTCAATAATTTCCAAGCCGAATTTTTTCGCAAATTCGTAATCACGCTGGTCATGTGCCGGTACGGCCATAATCGCGCCCGTGCCATAACCCGTTAAAACATAATCGGAAATCCAAATGGGAATTTCTTTGTGATTGGCCGGACTAATCGCTTTTAGGCCTTTCAATTCCACGCCGGTTTTATCCTTTGATAATTCGGTGCGTTCCAGGTCTGATTTATTTTTAGCATTGTTAATGTAATCTTCAACCTCATCCCAATTCGTAATTCGTAATTTTAAATTTGTGATTAATTGATGCTCCGGCGCGATCACCATATAAGTCGCGCCAAAAAGCGTGTCAGGACGGGTAGTATAAACTTCGATTTTTAATTTGAAAGTTTTAATTTGAAATTCAATGCTCGCTCCTTGGCTTCGGCCAATCCAATTTTTCTGCTGTAATTTTATTTTTTCTAAATAATTTACTTCGTCTAAATCTTTTTCCAAGCGATCGGCATAAGCCGTGATTTTCAACATCCATTGTTTTTTTATTTTTTTAACGACCTCGCCGCCGCATCTTTCGCATTTGCCGTTGACCACCTCTTCATTAGCCAAACCAACCTTACACGAAGTACAAAAATTAATGGGCATTTCGGCTTTGTAGGCCAAACCGTGTTTGAATAATTGTAAAAATATCCATTGCGTCCATTTGTAATATTTCGGGTCAATGGTGCTGACCTCGCGCGACCAGTCAAAAGAAAAGCCCAGCGACTTTAATTGCCGACGATAGTTGTTAATATTTTCCTCGGTCTTAATCCGCGGATGCATGCCGGTTTTGATGGCGTAATTTTCCGCGGGCAAGCCAAAGGCGTCCCAGCCGATTGGATACAAAACATTAAAGCCCTGCATTCGCCTTTTTCGGGCTACGATATCCATGGCCGTATAACTCCGCGGATGACCCAGATGCAATCCCTCGCCAGACGGATAGGGAAATTCTATCAAACAATAATATTTTGGCTTTTCATCAAAGTCCTTGGCTTTAAATAGCTTATGTTTTTCCCAATATTTCTGCCACTTCGGCTCAATTTCCGAGGGATTATATTTTTCGGGCATATTTTAAAATTAATTATTTACCCTGTGGAATAAAATTCCGCTCATTTTTTTGTCAAATGTAAAATTCTATTCCACAGGGTAAAGCTTACCATAAATGCCAATTTTTTTCAATTTGCCGGTTAATTTTAGAAAACTATTGACAAGATAATGAATATGTGATTTAATGAGTTAAATCAGTAATCTGATTTTATCAAAACGTACCATAAAATTTAGTAAGAAGGCGGGAAAAACGATGTGGATTTCAGCTGTTGTTAGCGCCATGTTTCATTTGGTGGCCTGTTTCCTGATGTTGGTGGTTCAATTCTGGGAATCTGAGTCCGGCAAACTGCAAGGCAGAAACACCCTTATCCCCGGGACCAACCAACAGTTCCTATACTGGCAGGACTTCTACTGCCAATTATATGGGGATCTGATTGGACTACCATTGATCACCTGGCCATTTTTTTATCTGGTGATGACCGATAAAGTATCGGCACATCAATGGATTTCCCTGTGTATGCTGACCCTTATCGGCGCCATATTCTTCGTAAATATGTGCCTGAGCAAAACTCACAAACCTGATTCGGGATATCATGAAGTAGGAAAAATTTCCTGGGTTGGCATTATTCATGCCCTCTATTTGGGACTTAATGCGGGGGGAATCCTGATCATGGTGTGGTCCATAATCAACGGCAACTTACACGGACCAATAATGTGGGCGGCCAACACCGGAAGTATTTTTTACCTCATCACCTTTATTATGGACACGAGAGCCGGACACTTCGCTCCCCTGAAGCGGCTCCCCACCCTCAAATGACTTCTCGCTGGAAAAAACCAGCCAATAAATCTTCAGCCGTCAAAAAATTTAAAACCCGCCAACTTGGTTTTTTCCAAGTGGCGGGTCTTTTATTTTATACCCTTTTAATAATTACCGAGCAGATGGTTTAAAGACCAGCAAGTGGCCGGTCTGATAATAATGTTCTGAATTCAAAAAGAACGAGCGGATAAAGGAGAGTTGGCCGTCCTTGAGCCGCAATACGTCAACACCGCGTCGGTCTTTTGCTCCCTGAAGAAGCGAGCCGCTACCGAAGTGGTCTACAAACCGACAGGTGGCGTATAACAAACCGTCATTTCCCATGGTGATTGAGCCGGCGCCGAAGTCGGCAAACTTGCTTTTTATGGTGCCGCTGGCCACATCCACAACATAAATGCCACCGCCACCATAATAGGAGTTGCCGTAAGCGCCAACCAACCCCGTTTTACCATCGGGAGTGAGAACAATCTCGCCGGCGTAATCGTCGACATAATCGACAAGATTAAAATTACCGGTTCCTAAATTGATTTTGTCTATGGCTCCCGCGGCATACGAGTATGACGAGACCAGGCCGTAAGTTCCGGCTGGATTGGCATGGGCGTCGCCGAAAATGATTTGCGTGGTTTGAACCGGAATAGTTGAAACCAGCGCCGTATCTGTTATCAGTGAAAAGCCCGTATAGGCCTCATAAACCGAAATGCGTCCGTCCGCAAGTAAGGTGGAATATCGCCGGTCCACGCTTTTTGGAATATTGGAGGATTCCAACTTCCAACTGGTCAGATTGGCTTTTTGGTTTAGGGCATAAGCAAATCGCCCATCATCCGTATACAAAGGATAGATGTTGCTGCTACCGTTAAACGGCAAAGTCATAATCGCCTGTCCCGTTTCCACAGAAATGACATAATTCTGCGGGTTGGTAACAAAGAGACCGGTCGGGTCGGCTGATGACACAACTTCGCCTGCCAGCAAGCCCAAAACATAATTGCCGGTCAGATCCAAGACAATAGTCCCGAAAGTATGGGCTCCACCGCTTGATGTCGGCGAAACATACAGAAGAGCATGCTCGGCCGGCGAGAAAGATGGGTTGTAAACAATTGTCTTGGTCGCAGACGTCACGGTTTTGCCATTCTTGGATGCCACCATTGTGAAATTGTTGGCGCCGGAAGACAAACTGACGTCGCGACGGAATCCGCCGTAGTCAAGAGTAATTGGTTGGCCATTAATCGTTACCTGGTCCGCATCGCCGACATAACCGCAAATCGGATAAACCCTCAGGTTAGTCGTAATAGAGTTTGGCTGGGTGCTAAACTGGATAATAGATGGTGTTGGCGTCGGAGTCGGTGTCGGCGTGGGTGTGGGTGTAACCGTCGGAGTTGGCGTCGGAGTCGGTGTCGGTGTTGCCGTCGGCCGCGGCGTAGGAGTTGGCGTGGGTCGAGGCGTGGGCGTTGGCCGCGGAGTCGGTGTTGGAGTTGGGGTTGGGGTTGGTTTAATAAACTTAAAACCGGATACCACGATTTCCGCATTCTTGCCATTCTTGGGAGCTGACCCATTATATAGCCAGAAATTAAAACGGAAATTTTCCTTGCCCGCAGGCGGAACTCCGGAAGTTTTATACCAACTCTTAATCAGCTTGCTCGTTGGCGGCGTGCCATTGAGATATCCGCCATAATACATTTTCCATTCCACGCGATTCTTTGACCATGTCATGAAGGTCGTTACATCTTGCATTTGATTATTTAATGCCACCTTAAAACGAACCGCGTTTGAACTATTCCACGGGTCGGAGCAGGGCTGAAGAACAAACTGGGCATTTGTTCCATCGGTCGCCCGGTTCCATTTGGCGAATTCAATATCAATTTCCCGATAATTGTACTGGGGCGCCAAAGTGTCCCAAGTGAACATACCAAAGACCAACATCGGATCCAACAAATCCACGCGACCGTGGGTCTGCATAATGTAGGTGCCATAGCCCAAAGATTTGGCATTGATTACCTCGGTTCCGTACCATTGCCTATTTTTCTTCTTGACCGTGAGGTGCAATCCGGCTTTATCGACCCAGACATTGGAAGAGCTGTCGGAAAATCTCATCGGACCGGGACCGGCGGGAAAATCGGCACGCTTGACCGTCCACTTGTAATTGGAAAAATTAATTGTTCTGACTTTTGGTCCGCGGTCGGCAAACACCGAAGCCACCGCTTGCGGGATAGCCGGCAAAGCCGTGCTGCCGCTAAAAATTGGCGGGGTAATTTTTTTAGAAATCAGAAAGGCGGCAAAGCGAGTCGCATACTGGTCATAACCGCCGGTTACCACATTGGCTTGCCACTTGCCATTGCTGTTAATGGAAACGGTCGGTGAAGCAAATGTTGGTTTGGTCCACCAATTGTCGCCAACTTTAATTACCACCGCCACACGATATTGGCTGGTTTTAACGCCCTTGACTTTTCCCTTCAAATAAACGTCGGAAGAACTGCCGTATTTTGGCAGGTGGGTGATTTTAATCGACGGCGAAGAAGCCTGGGCCGTTGCCATTGAAAAAGCAAACAGCAGCATTGAGAGACAGAAACCTTTCATGATAACCTCCATTTTTCTTCAAATTTCAAGGAAATTACGGGTTTAGTTGTTAAGGTACTTCTTTGGGATAAAGCATACTACTCTGGCATGTTATTGTCAATAAATAAAAAACTTGCCAATGGGAAATAGAAATGTCATAGTAAGTTATACTAATATCATGCCTTACTATGACATTATCATTTCCTTGCGACAGCAACGAAAAGGTTCTTGACTTTTATTATTAACGGTTATAACATGCCATGTTATGATTAATAACAGTTCATTAAAGTTAAGCAAAAGGAGGACGCTTAAATGAACTTTCAAATTCAAAGATACTGCAAGTTCTTACAAGAAAATAACATTTGTTCTGATTCAAAACATCAATGTAGTCGAATTAATGATCCCGAAGGGCAAAAAATTTGCGAGGGCATCACCAGCCAAATAAAGGGTGACCGCCCGCGGGTTCAAAAAACCATTTCCCGTCCGGTTACGAAATTTGATTTCTCCAAAGGAGAAAGAGAAGCTGACGAGGAGTGGCAAAAATTTTGTCGAGACAATCATATACCTATTCCCAAGACCTAAAACCAAAAAGTCACGAAAACCTAAAACCCGCTGTCTGATAAGCGGGTTTTTAAATTTGAAAATTAATTCTTGATGATTTTTTTCAAATACTGCCCCGTATAGCTCTTGGCCATCTTAGCCACCTCCATTGGCGTGCCTTCGGCCACTAAATAGCCGCCCTTATCCCCGCCTTCGGGCCCCAAATCAATAATCCAATCCGCCGATTTAATGACGTCCAAATTATGCTCAATAATTAAAACCGAATTATTCTTGTCGGCTAATTTATGCAAAACCTGAAGCAAGCGGTTAATATCGTCAAAATGCAGACCGGTCGTGGGCTCGTCTAAAATATAAAGCGTCTTGCCGGTCGGCCTTCTGGATAATTCGGTGGCCAATTTTACTCTTTGCGCTTCCCCGCCGGAAAGCGTGGTCGCGCTTTGGCCCAGTCGCAAATAACCCAAGCCGACTTCTTCTAAAATATTCAATTTATCAACAATGGCCTGGTCTGATTCAAAAAATTGCTTGGCCTCGCTCACGGTCATCGCTAAAACGTCGGCAATATTTTTTTCTTTATAATGTATTTCCAATGCCTTGTGATTATACCTTTTGCCGTGGCATTCTTCGCATTCCACATAAACATCGGGCAAAAATTGCATTTCAATTTTTACCAGGCCATCGCCCGAGCAGGTCTCACAGCGCCCGCCGCCTTTAACATTAAAACTGAAATGCCCCTGATTAAAGCCGCGCATCTTGCTTTCCGGAAGCGAGGCGTATAAATCGCGAATGTAAGTAAAGACGCCGGTATAGGTGGCCGGATTGGAACGCGGCGTCCGGCCAATGGGCGACTGGTCAATATTTATGACTTTATCTAAATTTTCCAAGCCCTTGATTTCCTTATGCCGGCCCGGCAGTTCCTTGGCGCGATAAAATTTATTGGCCAGGGCCTTGGCTAAAATTTCGGCCATTAAAGTTGATTTGCCCGAGCCGGAGACGCCGGTGACGCAAACCAATTTGCCCAGAGGAATTTTGACATTAATATTTTTTAAATTAAATTCTTGGGCGCCGATGATTTCTATATGCTTGCCATTGCCTCGGCGAAAGGCCTTGGGCATTTCTATTTTTTTCAAACCGGACAAATATTGGCCGGTAATGGATTTCTTATGATTCTTAATCTCGGGAAATGTGCCCTCGGCTACCACTTCGCCGCCATAAGAGCCGGCGCCCGGCCCAATGTCAATCAGCCAATCGGCCGCGGCCATCATTTGCTCGTCGTGTTCCACCACTAAAATTGAATTGCCTTTATCGCGCAACTTTTTCAAAGTGTCTATTAATTTGCCGGTGTCGCGCGCGTGCAGGCCGATTGACGGTTCGTCTAAAATATAAATTACCGATTCCAGGCCCGAGCCGATCTGGGTGGCCAAACGAATCCGCTGGGCTTCGCCGCCGGCTAAAGTATTGGCGCCGCGGCTTAAGGTCAGATAGTTGAGCCCGACATTCTGTAAAAATCCCAAACGTTTGTTGGTTTCCCTGATAATTTGCTTGGAGATTTTTGCTTCGCGCGATGAGGCCGGCCATTTTTTATTTAAATTATTAAAAAAATCCACCGCTTTATCAATCGCCAAATCAGTGACCTCGGCAATGGACAAATTATCAACGGTCACGGCCAAGCTTTCCGGCTTCAGCCGTTTGCCGCCGCAAGAGGGGCAAGTGGAAACCCGCATATATTCTTCTAAGGTTTTTTGCAGATATTCTGATTTGGTTTCTTGATGTTTGTTTTTTAAAAATTTTATTACGCCTTCAAAAATCATTTTTTTGCCGTCAACCGCGTATTCTTCATCGCCCGCGCCGTGGAAAATAATCGCCATCACCCTTTCCGGCAAATCACCAACCGGGACATTTAAATCAAACTGGTATTTTTTAGCCACCTGTTCCAATAATTTTATGTTGGAATTCTGCGAGGCGAAATTCCGCGACCAGGGCTTAATCGCGCCTTCAGCCAAAGTTAATTTTTTATTGGGCATAATCAAATCCGGGTCAATGACTAATTTGGTGCCCAAGCCGCGGCAAGCCGGACAGGCGCCGAAAGAAGAATTAAAAGAAAAACTATGCGGCTCAATTTCCGGCAAATTTAGGCCGCAATTATTGCAGACATAATTAAGATTAAAATGAAGGTCTTGATCTTTATCGGGCAAATAAAAATGAATAAAACCGTTGCCCAAGTCCAAGGCTGAATTCAAACTTTTTTGCAGCCGCTGAAGCCTGAAATCGTCCGCTAATTTTTCTTTAATTTCCGAAGAAATTATAATGTTATCAATTAGAATTTCTATGGTATGGCTTATGTTTTTATCAAGCGGGAGCGGCCGGGCCTCGTCAATATTATAAAAACTGCCGTCAATCCGCAACAACTCATAATGGGCTTTGTGAATTGACTCAATCTGCTGGGTATGCGAGCCCTTTTTATTAAAAACAACCGGCGCCAGAATCTGAAGCCGGGTGTCCAAGGGAAAATCAATAATTTTTTCTAAAATCTGATTGGGGGTCTGCTTGGAAATTTCCTGGCCGCACTCCGGGCAGTGAACCACGCCCACTTTGGCATAAAGCAATCTTAAATAATCATAAATTTCCGTAATCGTGCCCACGGTGGAGCGCGGATTGATGGCCGCGGATTTTTGCTCAATGGCGATGGTCGGTGACAAGCCCTCAATGCTGTCCACATCCGGCTTGTCCATCAAATCCAAAAATTGCTTGGCATAGGAGGATAAGCTTTCGGCGTATCGGCGCTGGCCTTCGGCGTAAATCGTGTCAAAAGCCAAAGACGACTTGCCCGAGCCGGAAAGGCCGGTAATCACCACGAGCTTATATTTGGGAATATCAACATTGATTCCCTTTAAATTATTTACCCGCGCGCCCCTGATGGAAATTTTATCCAACATAGAGATAAAATTGAGTGGTTAATGAATTTTAACCGGAGACCGCCTAACCGACTAAAATTAAACAAGGTTTATTATATAACTTTCATTTGGGGTTGTCAATAAAAGAGCAAGATAAATAAAAACCCCGCTTTTCGGCGGGGATTATTGATTATATATTTAATTGAAAACTTCTTAATAACGACTTTGCCGAGAAGCGAGTTTTGAAAAATTTGCCAACCCGATCTTTAAAACCCCATATTCGCGATACTATCTATCTTGGCATTGATGGGGTCGCCCTCGGGGTAAGTGATGGTAGGATCAATGTTGGTGATAATGGCGCTGGTCTTGAAATTATTGTCGGTGAAGGCCGTGGGCGTGATTTTTCGTTTGTTGCCATTGTCAATATAGAAGATGTCAGTGGAATTCTTGTATTTAATCAAGCTGCCATTGGGGAGCTTGCCGCCTTGAGTGATTTTACAGGTGGAATCTTTGAGATAGTCATTTTCAAAACCGCTCTGGATAGTAATGGCTTTGGTTGCCAGTTCGGGATAGGAAATCACTTCACAGAGCTTGTTACCGGTCGTGACTGTATAGATCTTGCCGCTGTTGTCAAATTTAATAGTGTTGATACCTGGTCTGGCCGTGGCTCTGGCGCCCAAGGATAAATTGTCAAAGTCGGATTGGGAAATGGCTTTAACGGCTTGGACGGACCAAGAACCGCTATACCAAGTCCAGTAAGTGGCTTCATTGGAAAAGAGGTGTCTTTTGCCTTGGCTGTCCAAGATGTAGACGGCGGGTGAACTATTTAGTTTGATCTTGGCGTTGGCGGCCAGGCCTGGGGGAAAGGTAATGAAAACGGGAGGGGTATAGGCACAAGATTGACTCTCGGTGGGTTTGCCTGAATCCGTATTACAAGCCCGGCCGTCAGTACAAGTCCTGTTTTGCGTTCTTGAAGGTGAGCAAGCTGACCAAGCAGTGCAGGTCCAATTGGGAGTGCAAATGATAACTAGCGGGACGTAGGTACATGACTGCGTCGTGGCTGGTTTACCGGTCATAACCCCGCAAGTATTGGTGTCGGTGCAGGATCGGGCTTGAGTGCCACCCACAGAACAAGTTAGCCAGGAAGTACAAGACCAGTTGGGAGTGCAGGCCACGGGGCAAGCTGAAGTGGTAAAGCTTTGATCACTGCCACCGCCCGTGCCGGCCGAGTTGGTGGCGTAGGCGCGAAAATGATAGGTGGTGTTGCAGGTGAGATTAGAAAGTGAAGCGGTAAAGACGCCCGTGGTAAATGAGCCGGAGGCGATTATATTAAGGCCATAATTAGTGGTGAGGCCGTAGTTAAAGCCACGGACCGTGGGATTAGCCCCGCCGGTGGCGGTAATGGCGCCATTGGCTATGGCCGTGTTGGCCGTGACTGATGAGACGACAGAAGTGGTAAGGGTGGGAACCGTGATGACGGGAGGCGTATAAATGCAGGCTTGAGTTTCCGCTGGCTTGCTGCTGGTTGTGCCGCACGAATTACTGTCGGTGCAGGTTCGAGTTTGGGTGCTGTTTGGCTGACAGCTACTCCAAGCGGTGCATTGCCAATTTTCAGTGCAAGCTGAAGTACAACTCTGAGTTGTCGCTGGCTTATTTACTGTCGTCCCACAGGCATTGGCATCGGTGCAAGTGCGGGTTTGAGTGCTGTTGCTGCAGGCGCTCCAACTGCCGCAGGTCCAGGATTCGGTGCAGATAGGCGGTGGTGGTGGTGGCACAAATGTTGCTGACACATCACAATCCGGACCATAAGGGTTACGCCAAAAATTTAGAGCCACATTTTTTTCCCATTTTCCAGGTGCTGGACCCTTATCAATCACCGCCTTAATTATTTCCTGATTCCATGAATTAATATAATCTATTCCATTCATCTGCCCTAAATAAGGGCTTCTTAATACTCCTCCACTCGATGCTCTCCAAATTCCTTTATCAGCATATAATCCTCCCTCAAAACATCCAATTTCTAAAGTACACTCTTTTCCTGGACTACAACAAGAAACGCCAACATCAATACCATTAACAAAAGAAATGGGTTGAGCACAGCTAAAGCAATCAACAACCCCTGAACTGCCACAATCATTTCCGATCATATTTTTCCAAGGAGCATTTGCCAGACAATCAACATAGGTATTTCCCTTATAAAACTCAAAAATTCCACTTCCGGTAAGAGTCCCTGTGTATAAAACTGGCGGATTTGGATTGGCACTTCCCCAACGTCCATATTCATCGCCAAGACAAGGAATCGTATGAAGCAACTCATGAATATTAGCATTTTGTAAATTGGGGTATGAATTTATATTACAATTACTATTAGAATCAACACAGTCATACAATGTAACATACGCCCTGCCCATACTGGCGTAAGGATAATAGTTTTTATTGCAAGAAGTGCTCCAAGAACACCATTTATCTCTTCCATCAGCTAAACAATCTAAAGAGGTCTGATAATTCTCGCAACTTACCGAATTAGTTTTGCCCGGATAAATAAAAATGGGAATAACTCTGTTTGGCAATATTCCTTGGCAATCCGATATCCAATCGAATTGATAAAGTTCAGACCCAACGTTTTGCGGGCTGTCATCGGTAAATGATAAAATATTATCGACATACCAGAAATTTAATTTGGACCGGTTATTTTTAAACGCGGGAATCTGCATTAAGCCATCACTTTCAACCATACTCGATGCGGTGCCGTCCAAATCAATTGCGCGCCCTGCTGCTGCTATTAAATCACTCCTACTTTGGAATCCAACTCCAATAAAAACAATATTGAATCTAGTAGAATCATCCTTGTTATTATGATTGGCATATATGGGTAGACACTTTTCTACAGAAGCTGCAAAAATCGAGCTTTCACCTAAAGATTTTTGAGTTAATGAGAAAAAGCCGGCGGCAAAAACCACGCTCACGCTCACAATTGAGATAAGAGTCAAAATAAAAATAGGAACCGAAACGCCGGTCTTTGTGGCCGTAATTGTAATTAATGAGGACGTATTTTTTGAAAAACGGCCAAAATATTTGCTCTTTGTTCCGAGATTATTCATTATAAATCAATATAACATAAAAAATTAAATTAAACCGAATTTTTTAATATTCTCATCGGCGATTTTCTGAATTTTGGCGATTTCTAATTTGCCCTCGGGCGATTTAAATAAATGCTTAAATCGCTTCTGAACTTTTAAAAATTCCTCCACCGGCACTTTTTTAGTAATTTTTTGCACTCTCTCTAATTTGCCATTGACATATTCTATTATCGGATAAAAACCGGATTGGACGGCTAATTGCGCCACGCTCATGGTTTGATTTGTCTCTATACCCCACCCGGGTATACATGGCGTATATATCTGCAAATATTTCGGTCCCTTGATGGTGAGAGCTTTTTTTACTTTAGTGGTAATATCAACCAGATAGCCGGTGGTGGCCGTGGCCACATAGGGCAAGCCATGAGCCAAAGCAATTTTTATCATATCTTTTTTCACCTGCTGCGCACCCATAGATTCTTTGCCGAACGGAGTGGTGGTTGTATTAGCGTCCAAAGGCGTGGAACCGCTGCTCTGGTAGCCGGTATTTTGATAGGCCTCATTATCAAAACAAATATAAAGCACGTTTTCGCCCCGCTCCCACATGCCGGAAATATTGCCCAAGCCGATATCAAAAGTGGCGCCATCGCCGCCAAAAGCCAAAACATTTATTTTATCGGCCAAGCCCTTAACTTTAAGCGCCGCCAAAATCCCCGAAGCGATTGAGGACGGATTTTCAAACAAGCTATGAATCCACGGGACATTAAAAGCCGTGTTCGGATATTGAGTGGTTGTAACTTCACTGCAACCGGTGGCATTGGTGACGATTATATCTTTTCCAGCCGCGTCTAAAACCAAACGGTAAGCGATAATCATGCCGCAGCCGGCGCAAGCGCTGTGGCCGGAATTGAGGAGGTGAGATGTTGGCGATTTATATTTTTTAGGTTGTTGGGACATATATAAATTTGGATTAACCCTATGGAATTTTGGAAATTTTTAATTTCCCACTTCAATTTTTAGCCGAAGTGGGAAGAGCGGGAGCCGCTTGATGGATTTTTTTCTGATGGATTTCTTTCATCACTTTTTTAAAGCATCGATCGCAATAACCATGAGTCACTTCTTTATTATTGGAAATCTGTTTCTTAACCCATTTTCCGTCAACATAAAATCTCTTGCAGACACAGCATTGCTTTATCATAATGTGCTCCTTTACAAATAATTATAAAGTGCTTATACGAATGAGACGCTTATTTACTCACAAAAACCAATTTGTCTTTAATTTTTTTTATATTAAAAAAAACCTTATTAATCATTTCTTTGGTTATATCCCGACCGCCCAAACCAAGCACATAACTGACTATTTTTTTCTTATCACCAAGGACGCGGCGCATTTCCGTGGCTAAAATTCCTTCCGTGCCCAATGAAATTGATTTATCTATTACGGCGATATTTTTTGCTTTCGCCAGCGCTTTGATAATTTCTTCATCAGGAAACGGCCGAAAGGAAACTATCTTCAAAATCCCAATTTTACCCGCCGAAGCCTTGGCGGAGGAGGGCTTGTTTTTGTGTTTTCCTGTTTTTGTGCTTTTGTGATTAATTTCATCGGCCGCATCTTTCATGGTGCCGATGACCGAGCCCATGGCCACCAAAACCGTATCCGCGTTCTTGTCGCCGTAATATTCTACCAAATCCAATTTCCGGCCGAATATTTCTTTAAATTTTTTCATTTCTTTTTTCATCGTCTTAAGGGAAGCAACCACATCATCGTGCAAGTCCTTTCTGATTTCAAAATAATAATCCGGGGTCGCGAGCGCGCCCATAGTCAGCGGATTATTGACATCTAATTTTTCCCTGGGATTATAGGGCGGCAAAAATTTTGCCACTTTTTTTTCATCTTCAATTTCCACCGGCTCAATGACATGAGTCAGAATATAGCCGTCTAAATTCACCATCACCGGCAACATTAATTGCTCGGCGACTTTATAGGCCAAGATATGGAGGTCGCAAACTTCCTGATTGGTTTCGCCAAACCACATCAGCCAGCCGGCATCGCGCACCACCATTACGTCTTGGCAATCATTCCAAATATTGATTGGCGCCGAGACCGCGCGATTGGCGTCGGTCAAAACCACGGGCAAGCGCATACCCGCGATATTATAAATAACTTCGGTCATTAATAATAATCCTTGCGAAGAGGTCGCGGTGTAAACTCTGACGCCGGTAGCCGACGCGCCTTCCACGATTGAAGCGGCGGCAAATTCGCTCTCGGCCCGGACATATTCAAAATCCGCTTCGCCGTCGGCTTTCATTTGCGCCAGCTCTTCCACGATATGAGTTTGCGGCGTAATGGGATAAGCCGAGACCACTCCGGGCTTGCACGCCCTAATTGTTTCGGCAATCGCCCGACTGCCTTCTATTATTCTTTTCATATATAAAAATTTTTTATTTCAAATCAATTCCCTCAATTATAACATCCTCTACCGGCCGGTCAATCGTGCCCGGGCTTTCGGTTTTTACATTTTGAATTTTATCAATAACATCCATACCCCCAATAACTTCGCCAAAATTCGTGTGCTTGCCGTCAAGCCAAGTCGTGGCGTCGGCCGTCACCATAAAAAATTGGCTGCCATTGGTGTTTGGTCCGGAATTGGCCATGGCCAGAGAGCCCTTCACCAATTTATGATTATTTATCTCGTCGGCAAATTCATAGCCCGGTCCGCCCGTTCCCCATTTATTTTTTAAGGAATTATCTTTGGTTTGCGGATCGCCGCCTTGAATCATAAAATTTTTAATGACCCGATGGAATTTGGTGCCGTTATAAAAACCGGAAGCCGCTAATTTGATAAAATTTTCCACGGTTTTGGGCGAGTCGTCTTTATAGAATTTTACGGTGATGTCGCCGAAATTGGTTTTTAAAACCGCTTGAGTAATATTTTTTAATTGTTCTTCGTTCATCGTGGAATTTTGATTATTATTTATATTATTCGGCTCGGGGGTAACCCGGTTGCTGTTTGAATTTATATCATTTGGCGTTATTAAATTTCCATTTTCATCAAAACTGCTAACCACCCCGGGTTCGACCTTACTAGTTTCATTGTTATTAGTTTTTAATTGGCAGCCGCTTAAAATAAAAATGGCTGGCATTAAAATAAAATAAACGGCAAAACGTTTTTTCATATATTTATTTTTCTTCTTTTGCCATGATTATGGCCTTGACCGGGCAGATTTCAGCGCAAAGGCCGCAGCCCTTGCAATAATCCAAATCCTTTTCATAAACAATCTTGCCGGCCTTGTTTTTCTCGCCGGTCGGAAAGAAAATTCCCTCGGGACAAACCCGTTCGCACATGGCGCAGCCAATGCATTTTTCGTGGTCAACTTCCGGATAGGTGAAAATCCGCCAATTGCCGGTTTTGGCTTGCGTCGCGATATTTGATTTTAGGTTTATATTAATTTTCATGGAATAATTTTTAATTTTAAAATAATTTGAATTGTCATTGCGAGGAGTTCCGACGTAATCGTCGGACGACGAAGCAATCTAATTGCAATAAAACAAGATTGCTTCGTCGCCGATTACGGCTCCTCGCAATGACGTTTCTTTCCGATTACGCCTCCTTGCCTGCGCAGGCAAGCCCACAATGACATTAAAAATTTCGCGCCAGCGAGTATCCACGCCTCGCCGCCTCAATATTTTTGTGAGCGATTTCCTTATCGCTAAATTGCTCGGCAATGGCTTTTTCTACCGAAGACAGTTTAATTAATCCGCTCCGGCCCGCGAAAACGCCTAACAAGACCGTATTGATAATCGGCTGGCCAATAATCTGCCGGGCAATTTCCGTGGCTTTAACCGTAATAATTTTTATCCCGCCGCCCGCGGGCGGCGGGACTTTAAAATTTTTAGCTGATTTTTCCGTATTGATTAAAACCACTGTTCCTTTCTTTGCTCCTAAAAACACGTCAACACCGCCAATCAAGCTGGCGTCCTGAATAATAATATAATCCGGCTCGGTAATTTGGCTGCGCAAACGGATAAATTTATTATCAATTCGCGCGAAGGCCGTTACGGGCGCGCCGCGCCTTTCCACCCCAAAATTCGGAAAGGCCTGCGAATATTTGCCGTCATAAAAAGCGGCGGCGGCGATTAACGCCGCGGCCGTAACCGAGCCCTGCCCTCCTCGGCCGTGTATTCTAATTTCAATCATAAAAATTTATTTACTGCCCGCCATTATCTCCTTCATTTTTGCCATAATCTGTTCCCATATTTCCGACGGGACCGCTCCCTCCACTTTTTTGCCGTTGATAAAAAAAGTGGGCGTGCCTCTGACGTCTAAATTAAAGCCGTCTTGCGCGTCTTCCATGACTTTTCCCTGAAATTTCCTTGACTTAACGCACTCATCAAATTTTTTCAAATCCACGCCCGACAGTTGGGCCATCAACCTGACTGTTTCGGGGGTGATGTTTTCTTCCGGCCGGGAAAATAACCGGTCGTGTATCTGCCAAAATTTGCCCTGCTCCTCGGCGCACAATGACGCTTCGCTAACAACCGCGGAATTATCGTTAATGACTGGATATTGCCGGTAGATAAAAAGCAGGTCATCTTTATATTTATTGATAAATTCACGAATGACGGAAAATTCCTGTTTGGAATGCAGACATTGAAAATCGGCAAATTCCACGATAACCAGCGGCGCCTTTGGATTGCCGAATTGCGGGCGATCCATTTTTTCCACCAATTGCCTCTGGGGGCTTTTCTGCTCGTTATCAAAAAACGAGCGGTCAATCGCATTGATATTTTGAACAATATTTTTATTGTCTTTAATGTTTTTGACCAAGCCAAAAACCGCCGCCGCCAGCAAGACAAACAAAAGAATGATTAAAAAAATCAGCGCCATAATCGCCCGACCCCACCTTTTTTTATACCACTTTTGGGGCGCCTGATTTATATTGTCGGCCAAATTATCAGAAACGATTTGCGTCATATATTTATCAATAGTATAACACGAAAAACACAAAAACACAAAAACATGGAAACATGGGACACTAATTAAATTATTTTTTTATTGTTTTTGTGTTTTTGTGTTTCCATGTTTTTGTGTTTTTGTGTTTTTGCGTCCCTTGCCTTGACCTCGCGTGAGATTTGTGATACAATAAATCCAGTGTATCGCTTGGCCAAATTTGATTAACTATCCCCGATATAACAATTTGTATTTTTATGATTATAGACATTATTCAATTAACGGCGGCCGCGGCTTTAATTGTCGCCATCTTAATGCAAAATCGCGGCACGGGCTTGGGAGCGGCTTTCGGCGGCGAAGGCAATGTGTATCGCACCAGGAGAAGTTTGGAAAAAATTCTCTTTAGGATTACCATCGCGCTGGCCGTAATTTTTTTCTTGACCGCCCTTATCAACATCTTATACTAATTCAAAAAACGGCCTTATTACCGTGAGTTTTATATCTTCTTGGAGAAAAAAAATATCCGACCTTTTTTCTCCGCAAAAAAGAAAATTGAAAGAATTCCAAAAACAGCACCAATTGGACAAACACTTGGTAAGTTCTTTG
>JBAZQS010000009.1:0-31907 GCA_041645075.1 Patescibacteria group bacterium
TAAATTTGTCCTTTTTGGCTGCGACTGCGTCGGGCTGGCGCAAAATGACTTTCACCGTAGCTACTGCTACGGCTCAAGTCATTTTGCTGGCCCTCCTTGTCTCGCTCAAAAAGTCCTAAATTTATAGCTAAAATAGTTTTGTAACCATCTCTTATTACAGGGCAGATTTTTTTATCCAAACTATTATATTATTATGGAAATCAGAAATATCGCGATTATCGCCCACGTAGACCATGGCAAAACCACTCTAACCGATGCCTTGATGCGCCAGACCGGCATGGCCGAAGAAGGCGTCAGTATGGACAGCAACGTTCTGGAACAGGAGCGCGGCATTACTATTTACTCAAAAAATACCTCGGTATATTATAAGGGCGCAAAAATTAATATCGTGGATACGCCCGGCCACGCGGATTTCGGTTCCGAGGTGGAGCGAGTTCTGCGCTCCATTGATGCCGTGATTTTGGTGGTGGACGCGCAGGAAGGGCCCATGCCCCAGACAAAATTCGTGCTCAAAAAATCGCTTGAGCTCGGCCTGAAGCCGATTGTGGTCATAAATAAGATAGATAAACCCGCCGCCGATCCGGAAAGAGTACACGAGCAAGTGCTGGAATTATTTTTGGATTTGGGCGCCAATGACGAGCAGATTAATTTTAAAACGGTTTATGCCATTGCCTCAAAAGGAATCGCTAAAATGAAATTAGAAGAGGCGGGACACGACCTGACTCCACTGCTTGAGGTAATTCTTAAGGAGGTGCCGGTCGCCTCATCGCCGGAGATGAGCAGAAAACCGTTAAGAGTCCAGCCATTTAATCTGGGTTATGATAATTTTTTAGGCCGTTTGGCGATTGGGAGAATTTATGAAGGCGTGATTAAGCCGGCGGATAATGTTTTTATTAAAAAGGTCTCGGGTGAAGCCAGAAACGGAAAAATTACTAAAATATTTACTTTTCGCGGCTTGCAGAAAGAGGAGGTAGCCGAGGCGAGCGCGGGTGATATCGTGATGATTGCCGGCCTGCCCGATATTTATATCGGCGAAACCATTTGCGCCTCTGCCGACCAAGAGCCATTGCCCGCCATAAACATTGACGAGCCGACCATTTCTTTAAATTTTTTAGTTAATAATTCTCCGTTTGCGGGCCGAGAAGGCAAGTTTGTGACCAATCGCCAATTGCGCGAACGACTGGAAAAAGAGCTTGAGGTAAATGTGGGCTTAAAAATTGATTTCTCCTCGTCTGACCGCCATAAGGTTTATGGCCGAGGCGAACTTCATGTCGCCATCTTGCTTGAAAATATGAGGCGCGAGGGATTTGAACTGCAGGTTTCCCAGCCCCAGGTCATTATCAAGGAAAAAAACGGAGAAAAATTGGAGCCGTTTGAAGAATTAACCATTAATATTCCCAATGAGATGTCGGGCGTGGTGATTGAAAAATTAGCCAAGCGGCGCGGCTCGCTTTTGGAAATGAAACCGGAATCCGGCCATACGGTTTTGATATTTGAAATTCCCACTCGCGGCCTGCTCGGCTATCGCGGCGAATTTATTGTTGATACGCGGGGCGAAGGCATAATTTATAGCCGAGTGATCGGCTTTAAGCCATTTGTCGGCGAAATTGAAAAACATGATCTCGGCTCAATGATTTCTTCAGCCACGGGCAAAGCGTTGGCTTACTCCTTATTTAATCTTCAGAATCGCGGCGCGCTTTATATCGGCGCCACGACCGAGGTCTATGAGGGTATGGTCATTGGCAATGCTTCCAAGGGTAACGATATGACCGTGAATCCAATTAAAGGCAAACAGTTGACCAATACTCGCGCCGCCGGTTCCGATGAAGCCATTCACTTATCGCCGCCCTTTGAATTAACCTTGGAACGCGGTTTGGAAATAATGAATAATAATGAATATCTTGAAATTACGCCAAAAAGTATCCGTCTGCGCAAGCAATTTTTAACCGACACTGAAAGAGTGCGGGCGGCCAGAAAAATGGCTGCAGCGTAACAGGAATCTTGACTAAACCGCGGCAAACCCCAATGCTTGGCATTGGGTATACCCCAAAGCGCTTGACACAATTATCTTAATTTGCTATACTTATTCCGTAAGCTATCTCAAGAGGATATTACCCGGTCAAGTGGTGCGCAAACTCGGGGAAACCAAATAGAGAATAGGTCGTCTTACAACTAAAAAAATGAATAAAATAAAAAATGGAAAAAAAATTATACGTTGGCGGGCTCCCATATAACACGTCTGAAGATGCGATTAACAAAGCGTTTTCTCAGGCGGGTAATGTTGTGTCAGTAAAAATTATTACTGATAAAATGACCGGCCGTTCAAAGGGATTTGGTTTCGTCGAGATGGCATCTGATGAAGATGCGCAAAACGCGATTGACATGTTTAATGGCAAAGAATTTGAAGGCAGAACCATTACAGTCAATGAAGCTCGACCCCTTGAAAACAGAACTCGTTAAATAAATTGCTATCTACTTGAGAGCTTGATAATTAGGCAATAATTAGTTAAAAGCAAGTAGCGAAAAATCGGGCGTGCACAGCCCGTTTTTTTGTTTGCGTTTTTTATTATATACAAGAAACTTAGCTCTTGAATTAATTTTAAATTTGTGCTAATTTGGGTTTACTTTGAATTAAAAAGTAAATTGTTATTTGAAAATTGAAAAAGGAGGTGCTAGATGAATAAACCACCGATTATCGTAAAATTGGAGGCGGAATTGAAAACATTGACCCAGGAAGATTTCCTGCCAGAAGAAGGCGAAGACAGCCTCTTTGGTTCGATTGAACAAGGCGAAGTCGTCATTGGCCAGTGCCCTCCAAGATTGCTGCGTCAAAGAATTTTGGCCGACAAAAAAAGTAAGCTCCAAGGAATCAAAGAGCATTCTATTCGCCTGCTTCAGCATTTTTCCGCCAGAGAAGAAGTAGCGCGGGAGATCGCCCAACTGGAGAGCGAATGCGCTATCTTGGACCAAGAGCATGAAATTTTGAACGAGAGTTTTTGGGAGCAACTGGGGAAAAGATTCCATTCAACGGGCCCTTGGGATATTAGTATCCGTGAAAATGGAGCGGTAGTCCGTTTGCCACCCGACGCGGAAACAAGATTACTGGCCAGGATAATTTTCTCCCTTGAGGAATCAGCGCAAAATCTTATCCACAAAGATAATTGAACTGGTTTTAAAAGCCCCCATTGTCTAACATGGGGGATTTTTTTTGGTTTTTTTGAAAATTTTTATATTGAATTTATTTTGATTATATGTTAGATTGTTTTTACTTTAATATAAAAGTTAACCGTTATTTAACAATCTATGTTTAAGGAGGATGGCTAATGCATCAGATGCTGACTACGGCCCTGGATCATCTTCAGGAAATGCCGAAAATAATTAAGGAAAAACGCCGAAGACGCAATTGGCAGATGCCGGGCGATCCCCGATATCAGCCGGATGAGTTGAAGCCATATCTTGGCTATGACCAGTGGGCGGCGTGGCTTATTATCGTTGAATGGTTTTGGATGATGACTTTGGCTAAAATCGGAATCATGCCCGAAAAAGACGCCGAACTCTTAACGCAGGAAAGATTATTTACTTTGCTCGATGGCATAACGACCGAAATGCAGGATCAGGTGGAAAAGCGCGGCTTCAAGACAAGAAGCGGCAAAGTAATAATTGAAAAGACCAATCATGACATTTTGGCGTTATTGTTTTGGATAAGGCGCCGTTTACCGAAGCCGCTTCATAAATGGCTTCACCTGGGCGCCACTTCCTATGACATTATTTGCACGGCTTATGCTTTGCAGGCAAAATATGTTTTCGAAAGAGTGTTCTGGCCCAAGATGCGCCAGATTGATGAAATTTGGCGGGCCAAGATTAGGGAATACGCAGAAATCATTCAGGAAGGACGCACTCATCTCCAGCCGGCTTTGCCAATCACTGTTGGGTTTTGGCTGGCCGGACTTCATAATCGTTTCATTGGTACGGTGGTTAGCGCTCGGGATTTGGCGCAAGGCATTTGCGGCAAATTTTCCGGCGCCATCGGCACGGCGGCCGGACAAGAGATATTGCTCAAATCCGATAATGCCGAAAGTATGATGATGGATTTAGTCGACCTTAAGCCGGCCAAAATGAGCACACAAGTTGCTCCGCCCGAATCCATGGCTCGCTATTATTTCGAATTGGTTTTGATGTCCGGCGCCTTGGGTAATCTCGGGGAAGATGTGCGCATTCTGCAGTCGCATCGTTTTGGCGAATTAATGAGTGACAGCTCTTCATCCTCGGCTATGCCGCACAAAAGAGCCAATCCGATTGCCGCGGAACAAGATGCGGGCATGCATGTTGATGTAATTGCTGAATTTATGAAAGTACTCCTGACTCTTATCACCGACCTGGGTCGCGATTTGCGTTGGTCATGTGTGATGCGCAGTTTTTCGACGGTAATGGTTTATGCTTATCAGCAACTTCTGACCACCGAACGGCTGCTCAAGAGCATAAAGGTGAACGAAGAAAAATGCCGGGCTAATTTTAATGAGACCGGCAATTTGGTGGTGGCTGAATTACTCCATCTTGCCTTGCAAATGCAAGGATACGAAAATACGCATCATTTATTGAATAAGATTATTGTTCCAGCGGCCGTCGCCTCGGGCAATAACTTAAATACGGCCATGTGTGATTATATTAAGATTAGTGGAGATCAGAAATTAAGAACAATGTGGTCTGGGATTCCGGAAGAGGTAAAACTTATATTGAACTTTCCAAACCAATACATCGGAAGAGCCATTCGGCAAGCGCTTAAAGAGGCCGATAACGGCATCTAGTCGTAAAGATAAAATAATAATGACCCGCAAAAAAAGCGGGTCTTTTAATTTTATCTTTGTCATTAATTTATTTTTCAGGTATTATTAAAAGGCAACTTAATTTGACTAATGAAACAATATACTTTAAAACCAATAGAAAATTCTCATAATTTTTCCATAGATTATAAAAAAGAATTAAACGAGGAGCAGTACCGAGTAGTTACGCAAGGGGACGGCCCTTGTTTGGTTTTGGCTGGAGCGGGCTCGGGCAAAACCCGAGCCCTGGTATATCGCGTGGCTTATCTTTTGGAAAAGGGCGTCAAGCCGAACCGGATTCTTTTGGCGACCTTTACCAATAAAGCGGCCAAAGAAATGCTAAATCGCATTGAGGTTTTGCTCAAAAGCCAGCCCAGGGGCTTGTGGGGCGGGACTTTTCATCATCTCGGCAACCGCCTATTGAGGATGTATGGCAAACACATTGGCCTTGAGCCGAATTTTAATATTTTAGATGAAGAAGATTCTAAAACCATAGTCAAATCGTGTTATGGCAGCGTGGCCGTGCCTGATGACAAATATTTTCCCAAGGCCGATGTCATCCGAAAAATTATCAGCTTGGGGGCAAATTTGGCCCGGCCCGTAGCGGAAATTATAGAAGACAGATTTTCTTATCTTGATAAAAATTATATTTCTCTAATAGAAGGAATCGCGGAAAATTATCAGGCAAAAAAGAAAAGCGCTAACTCGCTTGATTATGACGATTTGCTTTTAGAGTGGAACCGCTTGCTTTTGGCCAGCGCGGAAATCAGGGAAAAATTAGCCACTCAATTCCAATATATTTTAGTGGACGAATATCAGGACACCAATCATATTCAGGGAGAGATTATAAATCACTTGGCCGGGCGGGAGCAAAATGTTTTAGTAGTCGGCGATGACAGCCAAAGCATTTATTCTTTTCGCGGCGCCGAGGTCAGAAATATTTTAACTTTTCCGGAAGATTTTCCAAACTGTAAAACATTTCGTTTGGAAACCAATTACCGCTCCACGCCCGAGATCTTGAATTTGGCCAACGAGTCCATTAGAAATAATGAAAACCAGTTTGAAAAAAAATTAAAAACCGACAAAAGTTCGGGCGCCAAGCCGGTCTTGGCCGCCCTGGCCGACGGCGACCAGCAAGCCGATTTCATTTGCCAAAGAATTTTGGATTTGCAGGAAGAAGAGGGGAGTGGCTTAAATAATATTGCCGTCCTGTTCCGCGCCCATTATCAATCATTGGAATTGGAAATGGAATTGAACAAAAGGAATATTCCCTATATTATGCGTGGCGGTTTGCGTTTTTTTGAGCAGGCGCATATTAAAGACATAATCGCCTATTTGAAGATTTTAAATAATATCCATAATGAAATATCTTGGCAACGGCTGTTACAGCTTCAAAGCGGTATTGGCAGCGCCAATGCCCAAAAAATTTGGCAAAAAATTGCCGAACTCCCGTCTTTAAAAGAGGTCATCAATTATCCTTTTGCCGAATTTATCGCGTCCAAAGTATTTTCCGGCTGGCTCGGCGTAAAAAATGACTTGGAAAAATTAGCGGCCATTGATGTTAATGATATCGCTGCTTTAATTGAAAGTGTTTTGCATTCAAGCTATAATAATTATTTGAAAAATAAT
The DNA here is from genome assembly GCA_041645075.1 of Patescibacteria group bacterium. Classification (GTDB taxonomy): domain Bacteria; phylum Patescibacteriota; class Patescibacteriia; order 2-01-FULL-39-33; family 2-01-FULL-39-33; genus JBAZQS01. Next base: position 6,450 of record JBAZQS010000009.1, read on the forward strand.
TACGAAAATTATCAAGACCGGATAGACGATTTGGAGCAATTGGTAATTTTTGCCGGCGCCTATGATTCAAGGGAAAAATTTTTAGCCGATGTGGCTTTATCCGAGGGCTTTCACGGCGAGACCATCGCTGGTTATGAGGATGGGGCGAATGAAGCGATCACCCTTTCCACCATTCATCAGGCCAAGGGCTTGGAATGGAAAGCGGTTTTTGTCATCGGCTTGGTTGACGGCCAATTTCCCCATGCCAAGGTTTTTGAGAAGCCGGCTGAAATGGAAGAGGAAAGACGTTTATTTTATGTGGCGACCACTCGTGCCCAAGACCAGCTTTATTTAACTTATCCATTATTTGGTCTTGGCGGCGGGCAGATAAATCAGCTTTCCCAGTTTATTAAAGAATTGCCCGAAGACGTTTATGAAGAGTGGCGCGTCAAAGAAGGTGGCGGTGATGAAATAAGATATGTTGATGAAGATAGTGATATAAGCCATGAATTTTGGGCGAGGATTATAAGCAAAAGGAAAAAATAAATTACTATGGAACAAATCATTAATTTAAAAGGAGAGGACATTAGATATAATATTAAAAAAAGCCGTCGAGCCAGGCGGATACGACTAACCATGCGTCCAAATTGTCAATTAACGGTGACCATCCCCAGGCGGGCCAATATTGAGCTGGTAGAAAGATTTATGAAAGATAAGGCGTGCTGGATTATAGAGAAACTTGAATTTTTTAAAAAAAATGCGGTACCGTTAATTGGCGAACAAAATGGAAAATACCGCCAGCATAAAAAAATGGCTGAAGAATTTGCCCGGGAGCGGCTCGGTTATTATAATCGGTTATATGGTTTTGCTTTTGGCCAAATAAGCATTAAAAATCATAAGCATCGTTGGGGGAGCTGTTCCAGCAAGGGGAATTTAAATTTTAATTATCGGATTATTTTTTTACCGCTGGCGCTAGCTGATTATATTATTGTCCACGAAATGTGCCACCTAAAAGAAATGAATCATTCAAAAAGATTTTGGCGGCTGATAGAAAAAACTTTTCCCGACCATAAGGAAAAAAGAAGGCAATTGAGAAAAATTGTTTATTAAATAATAATTTTTAAATATGAAATCACGCGCAAAAATCGGCAATAAAAAGGGCAATCCCGGCTATCGGACGCCCTCGCCATTTAAATATCGGAAAGCCATTGGGGTTAGGCAGACCGCTGGTCGGCATTAAATATTAAGACCCAAAATTCTGACCAGGATTTTTAAAACTACCCGGTCCATTCTGTTTTTAAAAACCGTAGGAATATAAAAAGGGCAGAAAGTTTTCCGCCCTTGGTAATTTGTGAATTTATTGAAGTATTTTTTTGGTTTTTTGAGCTTTAACTACGCAGTGGTATGATTTATTATTATAGAAATAGCTTGGCTCTCGGGTCACGGTTTTTTTGATGGTGGCCACAGTTTCTCCGTTGTAAGCAGCCTCTATAGCGTAATCTCCAGGAGGCAAGTTTATTACCAACTCTTCTCCTGCCAGAACTTTATAAATCAAGTATTTTTTTGTGGTTTCATTAATAAGTTTAAAATTGAGATTATAGTTGGAACCCAAACCCCAGGGAAAGAAACCATTTTGTAAAAGTACCGGCACCCCCTGTTCGGCCGTCAATCCCAACTTGTTTTTGAGTTCCTGAATTTCCTTGTCTTTTTCGCTCTCGGCCGTTTTTAATTGCTCAAGCTCTGTTTGAAGCGCTGTTACCGAGGAGGCCAGCTTATCCCGTTCTTGGGCGATGTCTTTGAGTCGCCCCGTTTCCGTTTTAAGCCGATTGTTTTCCTCTTTATTTTTTTGGTCCTTTTCGCCTTGAGCCGTTTTTAATTTCCCGAGCTCTGTTTTAAGCGTCTCAATTTGTTTTTCTTTTTCCGCCAGTTTGACCATGTTGCTCTCTTGGCGCAAGCGCGTCATTTCTTGCTTCACGGCCTCATTGGCGTAATCTTGAAGCAGAAGAGCCATTCCCGGTCCGGCTTTTGTGGCCAAGTCAATTATTTCTTGCAAGAATGGCTCCATGGCCTGAGGGTTTTTCCCCACTTCATTTCTAATCACATTGGCCAACTTGTTTATGGTTGCCCGGTACTCATTTCCCCTTGCCGGATTTTGAGCCATATTCTGGAGCGCCGCAAAGAATTGGTTGGTTATCTCCAGTGATGATTTCGGCACGGCCGGAGACACAGCCGGAGATTTTACTTCTTTTACGTTCTCTTTCCACCCTGCTTTTTCTTTGGCTTTCTGGGTTGCCAGAAAGCCGGGGATGGCGGCGACGACCAGGATGGCGATTATCGCCATTAAGACCACCATTTCTAGGACGGTAAACGCCTTTTTCATTAAAATAACCTCCTTTTTATTGTTAAAGACCTACTTAATGAAAGACCTATTTAACATTTTAATCTTTTATTGAATTCTTGTCAATTTCCTATTCGGCATAATTTGATTTTTTTTCAGTTTTCAGTTAAGATAAGATATTATTGATTTAAACTTGGTATGAAGATTTTAAAAATAGGCGCAATCTGGTGTCCGGAGTGCCTGATTATGAGGCCGCGTTGGCTGGCCATAGAAAAAGAATTTCCTTTGCTTGAAATGCAAGAGGTTGATGTTGACCAACAGCCGAATTTCAAGAAAGAGCATCAAGTTGACCATATACCCACTTATATTTTTTACGGCCAAAATAATGAAGAAATTCTGCGGCTCAAGGGCTTGGTTGAGGTAGATGATTTGAAAGCTAAAATTTTACCATTAACAGACCAATAACTGCTATGACAAAAAAATTCATTGGTTTTATTTTTTTATTTTTTTTAATTTTGGCGTCCGGGGCGGGCGCTGGGGCGGCGGAAAAAGTAGAATTGAATTTCTTTTTCAGTCCGACCTGCCCGCATTGCGTCAAAGAAGAAATATTTTTAAACAATTTAGAGAGCAAATACCCCGAACTGATTATCAATCGGTTTAATATCTCCGAACGGCGCAGCGTTGATTTAATCCAGAATTTTTATAGAAAATATAAGGTGGGCGAAGAGCAATGGGGCTTGGTGCCGGCCAATTTTATCGGCGATAAATTTTTTATCGGCTTTAATGACGAGGTCGGCCAGTCATTAGATAATTATGTCGCCGAGATTTTAGGCAAAAAGCCGAACCAACAAACCGATTTTGTCGCCACTTCAGCCGAGAGAATATCTCTGCCCTTTATCGGCCAAATTAATATCGCCGAATTTTCGCCCCTGACTTTGAGCATTGTTTTGGGCACGCTTGACGGCTTTAATGCCTGCGCCCTTTTGACTTTGGGTATATTATTGACCTTTCTCGTTTCCACGGGTTTAAGAAGAAGAGTCATTTTAGTGGGCGGCACCTTTATTTTAACTTCAGCGGTCGTCTATTTTCTTTTTATCTCGGCTTGGTTAAATTTATTTCTGGCGTTAAGCAACATCAAATTAATCACCATCGCCATCGGCGTGATTACTTTGGCTTTTGCTCTTTATATGCTTAAGGATTATTTTAACGATATAATCTGCAAATTGTGCGATTTGGATGAAAAGGAAACGATTTTAAGCAAATGGCAGAAAAAATTATTCACCAAAATCGCCAATATCACCATGAAGCAATTGTCTTTGCCCGTCTTACTAGTCGGCGTAGTCATCGTGTCGGCCGGCGTTAGTTTATTGGAATTGGTCTGCTCTTTCGGCCTGCCCTTGGCCTTTACGAAAATTTTAATTTCCCAGCGCCTTTCCCTGCCATCTTATTATTTTTATTTATTGATTTACATTTTATTTTATTCCCTGCTTTTGTTTATTATTTTTATCGTTGCTGTTTTTACCATGAGGGTGACCAAGGTGCCGGATAAATATCTTAAAATCGTCAAATTATTGAGCGGGGTCGCGCTCCTGATTTTGGGTTTGATTATGTTGTTTAAACCCGGGCTATTGGCTTTTTAGAATGTTGTCCACAACCGGCTGGCTATTGCATTAAGGTAAAATATTTATTAAAATAAGAGTATTACTAAATCATAAAAAAATTTATGTTTAAATTTTTCAAAAAAGATGGTGGGGAAGCTCAAAGTAAAAATCTCATCCGGGGCTCGTTATATGGTCTGGGTGGCGCTTTAATCATAGTTATTATTGTTTTAATTGTGATTTTCGGTCCGTCGATGTGGGGCAAAAACAAGGCGGCGGTAAACGTGAACACGGCTCTTGACGCCTCAGCGGCTAAAATCAGGATTACGATTATCACTAAAAAGGATTGCCCCGACTGTTTTGATATTAATCTGTTAACCGATGCCCTCAAGCAAAATAAAGCCAATATCACCGGCCAAGAAACATTGTATTTGGGAGACAAAAAGACCGACCAATTGGTTCAAAAGTATAAGATCACGAAAGTCCCGACTATGTTGGTGGCGGGTGAATTAGATAAAAATTCAAATTTACAAAGTCTTTGGCAAAACCTGGGCGAGGTGGTTGACGGCGTTTTTGTTTTTCGGCAGGTAATTCCGCCGTATATTGACGTGGCTTCGGGCCAGCTTAAGGGCAGGGTATCGCTTATTTTATTGTCGGATAATTCCTGCCAGGAGTGTTATGATGTTAAACTGCATGAGGTGGCTCTGAAAAATTTAGGCCTTGAGCCGAAAGATAAGAAGACGGTTGATATTAGCAGTGATGAAGGCAAGGCCTTAGTAAAAAAATATAAAATTGATAAGGCGCCGACACTTCTGTTAAACGGCGAGGTCTCGGAATATGCTAATTTAATCCAGATTTGGCCGACTTACGGCCGGGTGGCCGATGATCAGACCTATATTTTCACCAAGCTTGAGGTGATGGGCACTTACAAGGACTTAACCAAAAATAAGGTTGTAGTCGTGGAGCCGGCGGTGGCAACCCCACCAGCGCAATAAAACTTAGTAAATATTAGATTTATTAGTCCCATCTATTATAGGTGGGACTAGTTTTTATACCCTTGATTTTTTGGCTAAAAAATATTATTATTTAAGTATTATGCCGAAATTTTACATCACCACGCCCATATACTATGTCAATGACGTGCCTCATATCGGCCATGCCTATACCACCATTGCGGCCGATGTTTTGGCGCGTTACCATCGCTTAACGGGCGATGAAGTTTTCTTTTTGACCGGCACGGACGAGCACGGCACCAAAGTGGCCCAATCCGCCGAGAAAGCCGGCCGGACGCCGCAAGAGTTCTGCGATATTAATTCAGCGGCTTTTCAGATGGCCTGGGACCGACTGGATATCAGTAATGATTATTTTATCCGCACCACCTCCGAGCTTCACAAAAATGGAGTGGCGTCATTTTTAAATAAATTAAAGGACGCCGGCGCTATTTATGAAAGCGAGTATGAAGGCCTTTATTGCGTCGGCTGTGAGAGATTTATCACGGAGAAGGAGTTGGTGGACGGCAAATGTCCGGACCATAAAATTGAACCCGAGCGGCTAAAGGAAAAAAATTATTTTTTTAATTTAAAAAAATATTTGCCCCAAGTAGAGCGCTTGATAGATAGCGGCGAATTAAAAATAATGCCCAAGAGCCGGCGCAAGGAGGTTTTGGGATTATTTAAACAAGGACTTGAAGATTTTTCAATTTCGAGAGAGAGCGTCAAATGGGGGATTGAACTGCCTTTTACTAAAAGCCAGGTGGCTTATGTCTGGGTTGAGGCGCTGATGAATTATGTTACGGCTCTCGGCTATGGCCAAGACGAGGAAAAATTTAAAAAGTTCTGGCCGGCCGAGATTCATTTAATGGCCAAAGATATTATTAAATTCCATGCCGTTTATTGGCCGGCCTTGCTTTTGGCCGTTGGTGAAAAAATACCCAAGGTGGTTTTTGCTCATGGCTTTTTTACCATTGATGGCGAAAAAATGGGTAAGACATTAGGCAATGCCATTGATCCGAATGCTTTAATTGATGCGCTTGGCTCGGATGCGGTCAGATATTTGCTTTTGTCGCAATTTCCTTTCGGCCAGGACGGCGATATTAAGGCCGGTAATTTTGCCATTCAATATAACGCCGATTTGGCCAATGGCATCGGCAATTTGGTCAGCCGGGTTTTGGCCATGGCCGAAAAGTATTTCGGCGGCGCGGTTCCGGAAACTACAAATAATGATTTAAAAAAAGATGTTGAGGAAATATGGGCGGCGTATCACAAAGCCATGGGTGAATTCGCCATTGATAAGGCGATTGAGGCCATAAAAAAATTGAATTCTGTTTGCGATATTTATATTGAGAATAACCGGCCGTGGGAATTGGCCAAAACCAATGAAGAACGGTTAATTGAAGTGATGTATAATTTGCTTGAAGCCATGCGTCACTTGGGCTTGATGCTTTATCCGATAATCCCTATGACCGCCCAGAAGATTATGGCCGGCTTGGGTTGGAGCGATTTTATCAGCCAGCGGCTTGATGATATTGCGGTTTGGGGGCGATTAGAAGCGGGAACAAAGATTGCCAAACCGGAAGCATTATTTCCGAGATTAGAAAAATAAAGTAAAATAGATTAATGGAAAACCTGGAAAATGAAAAAATTGAGAAAGGCGATATTGAAAAGCCGAGGATTTTATATCACGCGTCCATTAATCGCGGCCTTCCAGAATTAAATCCGGCAGACAAAAGCGTGAGGGATAGAAATGAGGGACCAGTCGTTTTTGCCACTCCTGATCGGGCGTTGGTTACAACTTTTTTAGTCGAAGGCCATGATGATTCCTGGACCAGAATTGGCATAATTAATGGCGTACATTATATGGTTATTTGCCGTGACCGTGATAAATTTATAGAATTAGATAAAGGGGGCTCGATTTATGAATTTCCAAGTGAAGAATTTTACTGTGATCCCGCCAAGGGCATGGGCGAAAAAGAGTGGGCCAGTAAAAAAACAGTCAAGCCGATTAATGAAGTATCATATCCAAGCGCTTTAGACGCAATGATTGAAAGCGGTGTTCAGGTTTATTTTGTTGATAGAGAGACATTTCAAAGTATTGATCTAGATTCTGATTATGGAACAGATTTTAAAAAAATTACATCAGAAAATCAGAGGCGTGGCGTAAACATAATACCGTTTAATAGGAATGATGATTTTATAGAATAATTATTTATTAAAATCAAATGACTTTCACTCTCGTTGACGTTATCTTAATCATTTTGGTTTTGATTTTTGTGATCGGTGGTTTCGTTATGGGCTTGATTCAGGCCGTGGGCGCGATTATCGGCGTGATCGTGGGCGCTTGGGCGGCGGGCCATTATTACGGGCCGGTGGCTAATTGGCTCACGCCCATTATTTTGGGCAATGGGACGGCCGCCAAAATAATTTCTTTTATCGTTATTTTTCTTTTGATAAATCGCTTAATCGCCTTTTTATTTTATTTGATTAATAAGGTTTTCAATATCATTGCCATAATTCCTTTTTTGAAATCAATTAATCGTTTGGCCGGCGCCTTACTGGGATTGGTGGAAGGCGTTTTAGCGGTGGGCTTGATTGTTTATGTTATGGCAAAATTTGCCAGCGACGCCCAATGGCTGATTGGCAGCTTGAGCGCCTCCAAGGTGGCTCACTGGCTGGTCTGGGCTTCAAGTTTTTTAGTTTCTCTTTTGCCTGACGCCCTGGAAAAAATGAAATCTATTTTTTAATTTTTTAAAATGTTAACCGATTCACATGCCCATCTTAATTTCATGGCTTTTGATGACGATAGAGATGAAGTGATTGCCAGATGTCAAAAAAAAGGAATGAATGTGATTAATGTGGGCACACAATTGGCGACTTCTCTTAAAGCCATAAATATTGCCCAAGATTTTTCCGCTCATGGCGGAAATTTTTTCGCTACCGTGGCCATTCATCCGATTCATGTCGGCAAATATCAACGCGACCCGCAGGAATCAAAAGAGCACGAATTATTTGCCACCATTAGTTTGCCGGAAATGTTTGAAAAAATTTCTGTCTTGGTCGAAAATAAAGAAGTGATTGCCATAGGTGAAACCGGCTTGGATTATTTCAGGGTCGAGGGAGATGCTAGCGAGACAAAAGCAATCCAGAAAGAATATTTTTTAAAACATCTTGATTTGGCGCAAAAAAATAATTTGCCCGTTATCTTGCATTGCCGCGGGAGCAAGGAAAATCCCCATGACGGCTATTTAGATGTTTTAGATATTATAAAAAATAAAGACTTGCGGGGAGTTATTCATTGTTTTGGCGCGGACTTAGAAATTGCTAATAAATTTATAGGGCTTGGTTTTTATGTCGGCTTGACCGGTATTATCACTTTTGCCAAAAAAGTCGAGGAAATTCAGGAAGTGGCAAGATTATTACCGCTTGATAAAATATTAATTGAAACCGACAGTCCCTATCTGGCGCCCGAGCCGTATCGGGGCAAAAGAAATGAGCCGATTTATGTGGAATATGTGGCGCAAAAAATCGCGGCTCTAAAGCGCTTATCTTTGGCCGAAGTTATTGAGGCCACCGGCAATAATGCCAAGAATTTATTTAAATTTTAAATATGGTTTTAATAAAAATCCTAATATTTTTAATCTGGTGGGCGATTGCATCATATTTCGCCGGTAATATTCTGCGGGGAGTTTTTCCAGTAGAAAAAATATATAATAAAATTTTGGGTTATTTTTTTAGCATATTTATTTTGGGCTTGGTTGCCAATATTTTTACGGCCTGGCTGGTTTTAAATAATCTGACGATTTTATTATCATTGGCGATTGTCTTGATAATTTTATTTTTTTGGCAAAATTATTTTAAGGAAAATCAAGCGCGGGATATTGGCGCGGAAAAAGCCGATGACGCGCGGGTCTTTCATTTTAGAAAAATATTTTTTATTCTTTTTGGCTTATTGGCCGCTCTGGGCTGGGTTTTGATTTTTTCCGCCCGAACCGGCAATTATCTGGTTACTCCCTGGCAAGTTATTTCGCCATGGTATGTTTTGATTATTTTTTTATCAGGCCTATTGGTTTATTTTTTGGTTTTTTCGCGGCAAAAAACCTTGGTCATCTTTATTCCCATTATATTGTTTTCGTTATTACTCCATTCTTATTTTTTGGTTTATGAACAAGGTTTTGGCGGCGATAAATGGCGCCATCTCGGCTCTGAATATCGGATTTTGCGGGGCCTAGAATATCAGCCGACATTATTAACGGATAATTTGTGGTACTTGAATATCGCCGGCGTCAATATTCCCCGCGCCTTGATTGACGGGCCCAAACTTTCTTATGGTTTTCAGTGGTCTATCAGCGCCATATTGAGCCGGGTGGCCAATATTGATGTTTTTTATCTTGACCAATTTTTGGGACTGATATTATTTTCCATTTTTATGCCGATTATTTTATTTATCGGCGCCAATCTGATTTGGCCGGATAAAAAATTCGCTCTTTTAGCCGCGGCTCTGCCTGCCATGTTTTATGTCCTGCAATATTATGGCGGCCAGACCTTGCCCGCCAGTTATGGCCTTATGGGTTTTGCTTTTATAATCGCTGTTTGGCTGGCTTATTTAAATTATAATAATAGAAAAATCGCCGCGTTTGCCATTTTTATCACCCTCTTAATGTATTTTAATTATTCCCTGGCTTTTATTCTGGCAATAATATTCGGCTTCTTGGTTTTATTTATTAAAATAAAAAATCCCATAAAATATATCGGCATCGCGTTTTTGGCCGCGGTTATTTTTATTTTGGACTGGCTCTCGGCGGGCAGTAAATTTTTTTATCATTTCAATTTCAAAGATTTTTATGTTCAACTGATAAGAGAAAGCAATTTTTTGTATTTCCAGGCGGGAAAATTTTTGCCTTTCAATTGGGACCAGGCCTGGCGGGTGTCGGAAATTTTTGCCTGGCTTTTCATAATCTTAATGCTGATTTTTTTAGGGCAGATTATGAGGTCAAAAAATCAGGGCTTGAAATTTATCGGTTGGGGCTTTATAATTATTTTGATAAATTATTTATTGTCGAGGCATCTTTTAGCCGGGCTTCATACTTTAAGCCGGCGGCTTGACGTTTTTGCGGCGGTTTTAATGGTATTGATTTTCGCTTGGGGGACGGTCTATAATTTTATTAATCGGAAAATTTTACTGCTCGCCTCGGTTTTATTTTTAGGCCTTTTAACCACCTTAACCTATATTTCCGGTCCAATTCAGGAAGCAGCGGTGACCACCAACGAAGCCAAGGCCATGAAATATGTTTGGCAAGAGATTGGCAATAGTCCAGCGGATTATTGCGTCTTGGCTAATACTTGGCCGCTCTTGGCGCTGGAGGCCTATTCGGCCAAGGAAGTGGTGGCGGGTAATTTTCCCAGTGATTATAATCACCAACAGCCGGAAAGAGTAAAATTATTTGAGGAGATTAATAAAAATCCAAGCAGAAAAGTTTTAGATGAAGTCCTGTCCGTCAATAATAAAAAGATTTGTTTTTTGGTTTTGGAAAATGTTGATGCTAGGATTTTAAACAATGTAAATAAATTATTGGGTGAGCCAAAGGTTTTTGGCGATAATTTAGTTTGGAAGTTTAATAAATAATCTATTCTGTCATTGCGAGGAGGCGTACTCGCCGACGAAGCAATCTATTTATAAGGAGTGAATGAAGCCCAGATTGTTTCGTCGGGTTACCTCCTCGCAATGACAAAATTAAAAATTAATTCTAAATTTATGTCCGACTGTATTTTTTGTAAAATCGCCAAAGGTGAAATTCCGTCTAATAAAATTTATGAAGACGAGGATTTTATGGCGATTTTAGATATCGCGCCCGTAAATCCCGGTCATACTTTGGTGGTGCCAAAAATCCACTGCGATGATTTAATAAACTTGCCCGATGATTTGGCGCAGAAATCAATTTTAGTGATTAAAAAAATTGTCCCCGCGATTTTGAAGGGCGTGGAAGCCGGTGGTTTTAATTTAACCATTAATCACGGCGTCGTTGCCGGCCAAATTGTGCCGCATCTTCATTGGCACATTATGCCTCGATTTCCCGGCGACGGCTGGGATTTATGGCATGGCAAGGCCTACCCGGAGGGAGAAGTGGATAAAGTATTGGAAAAAATAAAAAACAACATATAATGTAAAAACTGGCTCTTGCCAAAAATTGGTGGTATAGATTTTGTTGCCGGAGAGTTGACCGGGTCACCATTGAATGATATGCTTGGGATGTTCTGGGTATGCATTTTTTGCAAGGCCAGTAAATTTCATATGGAGGTTTGCACTATGGAGGATTTGTTGTTGGCGGTTATGTTGGGACTGGACGTGGGATATGGTAATCCGGATTTGGCCATCCAAAATGCTCGCGAGGAGCTTGCCAGGTGTTGTTCCTCAAAAGATGAACAGCATCAAGAGGAGCCGTGCTCATCGGCTGAAACGGCCAACGAGTAACAATCAAACCCCGCAAGAAAGGAGACAAAAAATCTCTAAGTACTGTGGGGCTTTTCTTTTTGAAAAAATTTATTTGCCTTGTATTTAATGCAGCATTAAAAAATCCAGCAACAAAACCAAGCGGAACAAAGCGATGCCTGGCCCCGTTAAGGGGCCGTCGGGGCAAATTTTTTGCTGAGCCATTGCTTACCTTGCAAAAAAATTAAAAAAAGCAATGGCGAATCAAAAAATTAGCTTTGTGAAGCGCCAGGTTTTGTCTGGATTTTTTACTGACTGCGATTTTCTTCAGTCGCTTCTTTTCTAAAAAGAAGCGACAAAAAGTTTTATCTTATATTTAATTTAAAAATATTTTCTTGTTCGCCTAATTTTCCGGTAAAATATAAATCTCGACCATTGCCGTTAACTTCCAAATTTTTAATATCTTTAATGGCCGTTAGGGTGACGGCATTTCTTAATTCCCGATTATCCAATTCAATCACGCTGATATTTTCGCTGGTGGCAAAAATAATATGCTTTCCCTCCGGGTGCCAAACCACTTTGGTAATCGGCTGTCCCAGCCGGGTGATGAGTTCCGGCTCTTTTTTATTGAGGTCATAAATCCAGATTTCCCAGTCATTATAGAAAAGCGCTATATTTTTATTGAGCCACGAAATGTCTTTGGCCGAGGTTTTAATGATTGAGTTTTTGTTTTGCGGGTCAACAATAAACAAATTTTGGCTGCTCGAGCCGAAAAGGAATAATTTATCCGCCGATTTATTGATAAACGAACAGTCATCGCATCTGATATTTTCGGCGATTAACACCGGGGAAGCAATCTTGCCCAAATTTATATTAAGGGCGGCCGAAGCATTTTCGGCCGATAGATAATCGCCCAGCGGCTGGCGATAGATTGATTTATTTTTATAAAGGTAGGCCTCATTGCCCGCAATTAAAAAGTCCTGGGTGGAGGTGGCTCTAAGCAATAATTTATATTTTTTTCTGAATAAATCCATTTGCCATAAGCCCTGGGAATTTAAGCTGTAAATTGTGTTGTCGCTTTGCCAATCCCATTTGAGATTCTGCTCAATAGCGGGCAAAATATTGGCATTTAAAACTGCCGGTTCGCTATCGCTTTTTTCAACCTCAAAAACGTAAAATTTTCTTAAAGGCGGCTGATTGTTTTTAGCTTCAATAATGATTTTGCGGCTGCTGTTAGACCAGGCGATTATTTTTAATTCATTATCGCCATCTAATTTTTTAATTTGTCTTATCTCGTCATTTTCTAAATTAAGCAAATTGATTTCTTCGCGGTTATTGATAAAGATAATTTTTTTGCCGTCGGGCGATAATTGCCAATCAACTATATTTTGAGCCGCCAAAGGAATAGGCAGAGTATTTTTCCAAAGAATAATTTTTTCGGCGAAGGTGGTGCCATTGTCATAAATCGGCAATTTTTTATTCCAATCATGATAGCCGTTTTTGGTCAGTTTTATTTCATAATCGCCGGGCAGAAGCCGTTCAATTCTAGCCGGGGTATCTTTTTTTTCTACTAATTTTCCATTCAAATATATGGCGGCGGCGCGGGGCGCCGAGCTTACGATTAAAATACCGGTTTTTTGAATTTTGCCCCTTTTGAGATTAAAACGATAACCCTGGGCATAAAGCACAATCAGGGGGGCGAGAATTAAAAAGATAATGATAAAAGTAATGTAGGTAACTCGGCGATAAAGTAAATTCATTCTTCTATTTTATTAATTTTGCCGTTTAAATTTTGCAGGCGCGAAACAATATCTTCGTAACCGCGTTCTATTTGATAAATATTTTCAATGGTCGTTCGTCCCTCGGCGACCAATCCCGCCAAAATCAACGCCATGCCCGCCCGCAAATCCGGACTTTCTAATTTTTTACCCATTAACTTGGTCGGCCCGCTCACGATGACGCGGTGCGGGTCGCACATAATTATATTGGCGCCCATTTGGACAAGCTTATCCGTATAAAATAATCGCCCCTCGTAAATGGTCTCGTGAATCAAACTTTGGCCATTGGCTTGAGTCATTAAGACGGTAAAGGGCGCCTGCAGGTCGGTGGAAAAGCCGGGATATTCATGGGTGCGCAATTCTACCCCATGCAGTTTGCTTTTCTTGGTAATAATATAATCAACGCCGATTTCCAAATCAGCCCCGGCCTTTTTTAGCATTAACAATTCGGTTTCTAAATGTTCGGGTTGGCAATTGGTAATTTTGATTTCACTGTCCGTAATGAGCCCCAACATGGCAAATGAGCCCGCTTCAATTCGGTCGGGGATTAATTGGTATTCGCCTGCGGAAATTTTTTCTACGCCCTCAATGGTAATGACGGATGTGCCGGCGCCGGAAATTTTTGCCCCATGATTATTTAAGTACTGCGCCAAGGCCGGTATCTCTGGCTCCATGGCCGCGTTGATAATCCTGGTCGCGCCCTCGGCCAAACATGCGGTCATCATCAGGCTTTCCGTGACCGTAACCGAGACCCAGGGCAAGACGATTTTTGCGCCCTTTAATTTGCCCGCTTTTAAAGTAAAAAATTCTTCATGCTCATAAAGATGCGCGCCCATATTTTTAAAGCCGGCCAAAAACATATCAATGGGCCGTTGGCCGATAATGCAGCCGCCCGGATGAGCCATGGTCACTTCACCGAACTTGGCCAAAAGCGGACCGGCCAGCATCATAGAGGAACGTAGCCGGTGAATGAGATTTGGGTCGGGATTGGATTTATTAATGCCCGAGGGATCAATGGTTAGAGTAGAATTTTCTCGTTTTATTTTTGCGCCGATATTCTCTAAAATTTCCGCCATCCGATTTATATCCTCAATATCCGGCGTATTATGGATAGCGCAAATTTCCTTGGACAAAATAGAAGCCGCCATTATTTTTAGGGCGGCGTTTTTGGCGCCAGCGACTTTAATTTCACCCGATAATTTGTGTCCCCCGGTAATTTGATATTTTTGCATGCTTATATTATGGCATGTTTTTCTTATTTTGAACAGCCCCATTTTTCTTTTTGTTTTATTTTTGCTATACTATCCATAGTTTGATTCCAGAACCAAACTAACCGAAGAAAATTGAAATGATTAATGGTTTTAACAATAATTCAACAATTTAACAATTATTAGATATTATTTATGAATTTTAAAATTCCGAAAAAAATTTCAATTTGGATTGTAATTATTCTCCTCGTCGTTTTCTTTGCGGGCGGCGTGCTCGTGGGCGGCAACAAATATTTGCAAAAAGGCCAAGCCGTCATCCGGGGGACGGAGGCCGATACCGCCTCAACGGGCGGGACAGTGGAAAATACCAAGGCGAAAATTCCGGATTATTTGAAAAAGGATGTTGATTTTAATTTATTTTGGGATGTCTGGAGTTTGGTCAAAGAAAAATATTATAAAAAAGATATTCCGGAAACCCAATTGTTTTATGGCGCCCTGTCCGGCATCGTGGCTTCACTGGGCGACCCATATTCGGTATTTTTTACGCCCAAAGACACCAAGGAATTTCAAGATGAAATTAAAGGCAATTTTGAGGGCATTGGCGCGGAAATCGGCTTAAAGGACAACCGTTTGACCATTGTGGCGCCTCTGCCCGATACGCCGGCGGCCCAAGCCGGTTTGAGAGCCAATGATTTTATTGTGGCCATAGACGGCAAAGATACAACCGGTATGACGCTTGATCGGGCGGTTGGCCTGATCAGGGGCAAAAGCGGCACCGAAGTCACCTTAAATATTTTTCGGCCGGGATTCAGCCAGCCCAAAGATTTTAAAATTAAGCGCGCGGTCATTACGGTTAAAAGTTTGACTTGGGAATTTACCAATGACAACATCGCGGTCATCAAAATTCGCCAATTCAATGACAATACCGAACCATTATTAAACGACGCGATTATTGATATTTCCAAGAAAAAAGAGATCAAGGGTATTATTGTTGATTTAAGAAATAATCCGGGCGGTTATTTGGATTCGGCCATTGATGTGGCCGGCGAATGGGTGGGCGATAAATTAATTGTTTCCGAAAAAATGCGCAACGGCGATAGCATTGAGCATAAGGGCGCGGGGCCGATCAGATTGGCTGGCTATAAAACCGTGGTTTTGGTCAATAAAGGCAGCGCTTCGGGTTCAGAAATTCTGGCCGGCGCCTTGAAAGATTGGAAATTAGCCACGATCGTGGGCACCAAGACCTTTGGCAAGGGCTCGGTTCAGGATTTAACCAATCTTAAAGACGGCTCGTCAATTAAATTAACCATTGCCAAGTGGTTCACGCCCAAGGGCACTTCTATTGAGGATGAGGGCATTAAGCCGGACATAGAAATTGATTTGACCGAGGAGGATTATAACCAGAATAAAGACCCGCAAATGGATAAGGCGCTGGAGATAATTAACGGAAAACAAACAAATTAATATTCCCCCCTCTCCCTCTGGGAGAGGGTGCCCGCAGGGCGGGTGAGGGGCCGGGACGGGGAAACTCCTCACCCCACCCTCTCCTCAATAGAGGAGAGGGAAAATAGGAGACACATGCAGAAGCGATTAGAATTAAAATTTTATGGCCAGGTTCAGGGTATTGGATTGAGGTGGAAAATACAAGCTAAAGCGAAAGAATTAGCGCTTGTCGGCTGGGTGAAGAATTGCCCCGATGGCGCGGTTGAAGCGGTGGCAGATGGTCTTGACGAAAATTTGCAAGCTTTTTTGTCCTGGTGTTATAATAGTGGTATTAATATTGATCAGTTAGAGACGCATTCAGGGGAGGCGACGAATGAATTTAATGATTTTAAAATAGTTTACCCTATGGAATAGGGCTATGCCCAAATTTTTATATAGCAAAAATTTTATTCCATGGGGTTTACCGCTAACACCCAAAATACTGGGGTCATGGGGTTAATATGAAAGTTTTATTATTAAAAGACACAAAAGATATTGGCAATCTCGGCGAAATAAAAGAAGTGGCCGACGGCTATGCGCGTAATTTTCTTTTTCCGCAGGGTTTGGCGGAAATCGCCACCGAGCAGAATATCCAAAAAATGAAGCGGGAACGGGAAAGGCAAGATAAATTAGCGGAAAGTGATTTAATCCAGACGGGAAAATTGGCCGACAAATTAAATGGCGTGATTTTGGAAATGCGGGGCCAGGTGAACGCGCAAGGCAAGTTTTATGCGGCTATTTCCGCCGCCAAGATCGCCGGCAAACTCAAAGAAAAGGGCTTTGACATCAGGCCAGACCAGATATTTTTGCCCGAACCGATAAAGGAAATTGGCGAATATAATATAATTATAAATTTAAACCATGGCTTGGAAAGCGAAATTACGGTTATGGCAACCGAATAATTATTTGTTTATTTTTAATTTAATTTAAGATAGAGGTTTTCGGTTCCTCTATTTTTTTGTTTCAATATTATGCAAAAAAACAAATTTATTTTTGTCATTGGCGGGGTAATGTCGGGCGTGGGCAAGGGCATTGCCACCGCCTCAATCGGCAAAATTTTACAAAGCCGGGGATTTAGAGTGACGGCGGTAAAAATCGACCCCTATCTCAATGTTGATGCCGGCACCATGAATCCGGTTGAACACGGCGAGGTTTTTGTGACTGAAGACGGCGATGAAACCGACCAGGATGTGGGCAACTACGAAAGATTTTTAAACGTCAATATCTATCGGGATAATTATATGACGACCGGCCGGGTTTATCAGACGGTTATAAATAAAGAGAGAAATTTGGACTACGGCGGAAAATGCGTGGAAGCCGTGCCCCATATTCCCTTGGAAGTCATCAGGCGGATTAAGCGGGCCGCGGAAAAGACCAAAGCCGAGGTGACCATTATTGAGGTCGGCGGCACGGTGGGCGAATATCAGAATGTTTTGTTTTTAGAGGCGGCGCGCATGATGCATTTGAAAAACCCCAGCGATGTTTTATTTGTTTTTGTTTCTTATTTGCCCATTCCGTCAAAAATCGGCGAAATGAAAACCAAACCCACGCAAATGGCGGTTAAGGAATTGAATTCCGTGGGCATTCAGCCGGATTTTATTCTCTGCCGGGCCGAAAGGCCGATTGACGGGCCGAGAAAAGAAAAAATCGCCATGTTTTGCAATGTCAATAAAGAAGATATAATTTCCGCGCCCGACGTAAATAATGTATATGACGTGCCGCTTAATTTTGAAAAAGAGCGGCTCTCCGAAAAAATATTGAAAAAATTAAATTTAAAAGCGCCAAAAAAGGACTTAAATGACTGGCGGAAATTAGTGGCCGTTTCCCAAAAGGCCAAAAAAGAAATTAAAATCGGCATTATTGGCAAATATTTTGAGACCGGTGATTTTATTTTGTCCGATTCTTATATTTCCGTGATTGAGAGCATTAAATACGGCTGTTGGCGCCATAAATGCCGGCCCATAATCAGCTGGATTAATTCCGATATTTATGAGAAAGATAAAAATAAGCTAAAAGAATTGTCGGATTACGATTGCTTAGTGGTGCCGGGCGGTTTCGGCAGTCGAGGCATAGAAGGCAAAATTTCCGCCATCCAATACGCGCGCGAAAACAAGATACCGTTTTTAGGGCTTTGCTATGGCATGCAACTGGCGACCGTGGAATTTGCTCGCCACGTTTGCGGTTTAGGCGATGCCAATACCACGGAAATAAATCCGGCCACAAAAAATCCGGTGATTCATATTATGCCCGAGCAGGCGGAAAAGCTGGCCAAAAAGCAATATGGCAACACCATGCGCCTGGGCGCTTATCCCTGTGTTTTAAAAAAGGGGACTTTGTCCCGCGCGCTTTACGGGAAAAATAAAATTTTCGAACGCCATCGCCATCGTTATGAATTTAATAATAATTTCCGCGAGCGGCTGGAGGCGAGCGGTTTAGTTATTGCCGGCGCTTCGCCTGATAATAAATTAGTGGAAATTATTGAATTGCCCAAATCTGTTCATCCATTTTTTGTCGGTGTGCAATTTCACCCCGAATTCAAATCCCGCCCGCTTCTGCCTCACCCGTTGTTTTTGGGATTGATTGAGGCGGCAATTTAAAAAATAATTTTATTTAGCTCGCGAATTGGATATTTCTTGTTATGTGAAGTGTTCGTCATTTTTTATTTCTTAATTCCCAAAGATGTTCTATTGGTCTTGGATGTAAAATTTCATCTAAGGAGTTACTTTTTTTTCTATTACATTTAATATGAACGAGTCTTAAATTTTCAACGGTTGATTTGCCACCCCTGGAGTAAGGAATAATATGATCAAATTCGACTTCCTTATCGGGTACGGGTTGATGGCACTTTTGACAAATCTGCCCATCTCTGCGAACTACTTTAAGCATTACATCTCTTAGTATAGAGCGACTATGCACTCTTCTTTCTTTTGTTTCAGTAAGAGGTTCAGCCATAAAAAAAACTGGACAAATATGGCCAAAAATTTTACAAGAAGCTTCTAGAAAAATATTCGGAATTTTAATAGGATAATCATCTAGATTATAATTTTTTATTTCCTCTTTAAACCACTTTTTTCTTTTTAAATCCAATTTAGAACCATCGCCTATCTTTCCAGTCTCTATGCATTGTTTAAGATATTCATTATGGTCTTCGCATTGTCTTCTTGTCAGGGGAATTAATGGAAAGTCTTCGACAATGGGACCATAAGGACAATATTTTAATTCCCAACAAGGCTTACAAAGATTGGATATATGTTTTTTCCAGTCTTTTATAATCTTCTTTTCTGATAAATCAGCACCATAACCAAAACATTTTTTTAAAGAAGAGTGCATAATTTTAATTACCAATTAAATGACAAACATTTCATATAACGTATCGGCGTATACGAAGTTGCCGATTTTGTTTTTACTCATTAATTAAATCAATAAATAAAAATAAAATTGGCAATTTGGGTGGAGCTAAAAAATATTTTAAATTTATTTTAACCAAGCTATTATTACCGCGGCTACTGATACGACAAAAGCTAAGATTGATAGCCATTTTTGAAAGCCAAGCTGATGATTTGCGAGTTTAGTTTGGTTTTCTATCGCTTCAAGTTGAAATACTTCTGATGGAATTGCCCAAGCATGGCAGTTTTTACATGTGTATTTGCCTTGAGGTACTTTTTCCCAAATATGATTATTACATTGGTCTATTATCATATTAAATAAATTTAAATTATTTTTTAGCGGAACCGTATACGCCGTGTTATGTGATGTAAAATAATTTTTTAGCCGACTAATTTCCAATATATTCTTTCTCTTTTTTGTCGTACTCGTCTGAACTATTAACGCACGAGTCGCAAAAACTGGTGAAAACTTTATCATCTATTGTCATAAAGGTTAAAACCTCCTCATTTGTCTGACAATTTACAACTCGCTTCGTTAATCCTTTAGGGCTTACGCTAATCCAACCGCCAGAGTAGAAGCAAGTATTTTTATTTTCGTTATATGCGTATCGCGGATTAAAGACAGTATTTTCCGACAATGATTTTTTGTCGTCTTCATAAAGATTTTGACAGATTTTTAGACACTCTGTTTGTTTACTAAATAAAAATGCTTGCTTCGTTTGCTCTGTTTGTGCCAGTTTTTGCGACGGCAAGAACATAACAAAGTAATAAGCGATTGCCAGTGTTGCAATAATTACTATGGGAATGATTATTTTTTTCATAGGATTAAAGGCTAAAAAAATTATTTTATTCCAGATAATAATTTATATGCGAACAAGTTGATTTATTTGGATTCCGGGTCGCCGCTCGTTGGCTCACTTTGCCCGGGATGACATTTATATTAAAAAACCGCTGACTTGCGTCGGGGGTCTCTTAAAAATATTACTCCACATTCACTATCTGCGTATATTCCAGTTTGCCGTTGAATTTTTTAACTTTCTTTTTGTTAAAATTAACCACGCCCGCTTTTACGGCAAAAAGCGTGTCGTCTTTGCCGAGTTTGGTATTTTTACCCGGACGATATTTGGTGCCTCTTTGGCGGACGATGATTGAACCGGCCCGCGCCATTTCGCCGCCGTATAATTTAAGGCCCAGTCGCTGTGACCTTGAGTCGCGGCCCAGCCGAGTACTGCCGCCCGCTTTTTTATGCGCCATATTAAATGGTTATTTATTATAATTGATATTGATTGATGGTTATTAATATTTTAAGTGATTTAGCGGGGAAAGTCAAGCATTTTATTTACCAGTTATTTTTGCTATAATATAAATATAAAGCATCTCTTATGAGAAAAGCATCAATATTGCTAATTTTAATCTTAGGCCTATTTTTGGCCGGGTGCGCCAAGCAGAACAATCAGAATCAAACCGCGCCTTTGGCCAGCGCCAATTTAAACAAAGAGGATAGTAGCCAAAAGGCCGTTCCATCCGCTGAACTCAAACGGTTTTATCCCCAGACCGCCGCCGTCAATAAGCCCGCCGCCGCCCCCAATCCGGCCAAAGATTTTGTGATTACCCAGGACTTGACGTTAAAATTATATTTAGTGGATAAATATAATCCGGGCACCTGCTATGGCCTGCCCGGTCCAGTGCCCGATGTGGCCGTAAAAGGCCTGGTGAGCAATAATCCGGAATTAGCCCAGTTTGTTAAATATAAATATAAACTCAATTCGGATTTGGATATTTATAATAAAATTAAGCAATTAAACGGCATCTCTCTGTCTAAAATCGCCGGCGGCAAATATCAGTTTAATTTTACCAACGGTCAATGCTGCGTTTTGACGGCTTATGAGGGCGAAGCGGTCATTATCAATCAGACCATTTCCGATTCAATCACCAGACAGGAAACAAAAAATAATCCCTGCTGACGGATGAGGAATTATCTTTTAATTTTTTCAATTATTTTTTTATTGACCGGCTGCGGCCAGCAGACCGGTTTTGTCAATGTGAATTTAAATGACCATAATAATGATTCTGGCGGCCGCCTTACTAATAACGCCTCGTCTTCAGACCAAGAGACCGAAATTAGAAACCGGAAGCTTGTCCCCGACTTGCCTCGGGGATTAGAAATTGGCATAAATCAAGAAAATCAAGCGTCGGAAAATCCCATAAAACAAAAAATAGAAATTCCGGTCGGCTTTGACCTCAAAGTGCCGTTTGCCTCCCAAGCGCCGCTGTTAAATTGGGATGCGGTTCATAAGGAAGCGTGCGAGGAGGCCTCAATGATTTTGGCGGCAAAATATTTCAAAAAAGAGCCGTTAAGCAATGTCGTGATGGAGGAGGAGATTCAGAAATTAATCCAATGGGAAAATGACCACGGCTACAAGGTTGATGTTGATGCCGAGGAAACCGCGGAAATTTTAAAAAATTATTTCGGTCTGCGGACGAGATTAGTGGGCGAGGTGACCGCCGACAGAATTAAATATGAAATTTCGCGCGGGCGATTGATTATCGCGCCGGCCGCCGGCCGATTGCTGGGCAATCCCTATTATCAAACGCCGGGACCGATTTATCATATGCTCCTCATCCGCGGTTATGACGAAAAAAATTTTATCACCAATGATGTGGGCACTAAAAGGGGCGAGGCCTTTAAATATAAATACAATACTCTAATCAATAGCATCCACGATTGGAACCATACTTTAGCTGACGGGGGAATGACTGACCAAGAGATGGCGACAGGTAGAAAAGTAATGATTGTGATAGATGGGGTAAATAATAAATAATTCTACAAGCTACCAGCTACAACTCACAAGCCAATGTTATGGTTATCCACATAGCCACTTGACGGCTATTTTTTTTATTGATAAGATATTAATACCAACCATTTTAGTAGGATTTGTTTAAAATAAATATATGATGTTTACCACTAAAACCGAGTATGGCATAAGAGCTATGGTATTTTTGGCCAAAAAGAAAAATAAAAAGCCGGTTTCTTTGTCGCAAATCGCGAGAGAAGAGCATATTTCCCAGCCGTATTTGGAGAGATTATTCGCCAAACTCCGCGCCGACGATTTGGTTATGAGCGCCAAAGGCACATCGGGCGGTTATTATTTGGCCCGAGAGCCCAAGAAAATCAGCATTTTTGAAGTCGTGGAGGCCTTAGACGGGCCGTTGGCGGTTTTCTATTGCGTCTCGGGCGATAATAATTCATTTTTATGCTCCAGCGGCAAGTGTCTGACCCAAAAAATTTGGCATGAACTCCAAAGGAATATCATTCATACTTTAAGACGATTTACCTTGGCGGATTTGATTTAATATTTAAAAATTTTAAAATTATGTATAACGAAAAGGTCTTAGACCATTTTAGAAACCCGAGAAATCAGGGCACCATTGCCAATGCCGACGGTGTCGGCCAGGTGGGCAATCCGGTTTGTATTTTACCGAATGAAAAAATTTTTTTAAATTCAAAATTTGAAAATATCATAAAAGCGACTCTCGGTTTTTTTGTCTTTTCTCACGACTCTTCTAAAAATAAAATTTTAAACAGATCAATTAGAAATTATAATGGTGAAATAATTACCTTAAAAAATTGTTTTGGTGAAATATCATTGACGCCCGAGCATTTGATTTTGGCGATGAAATTGCCTAAGCATTATGATTTTTTCAGGACAAAAAATAAGCAAAAATTAATTCCGGCCTGGTATCATGCCGGGCAATTGGAAAAAAGAGATGTGGTTTTATATCCTCGGCCCAAGGCGATAAAGGATATTAAATTTATCAAAATTAATGCCGCTAAGTTAAAACATGATTTTAAAAGCAAAGACCTACCTTCGCAAGCGCCGTTAAATCAATCATTAATGAGGTTATTTGGTTATTTTATGGCCGAAGGCAATGTTCAAGATAGAATTTCAAAAACCTATATTTCTTTTACTTTAAATATCGGTGAAAGAGATATAATTGACGATATAAAAAAAATTTCTAAAGATTTGTTTGGCTTAGAGGTAAAAATTCAAGAAAAGCCGAAAGTAAAAACGGCGGTTGTTTTATTGTATAGCGCGCGATTAGCCAGATTTTTTAAAGAATTATTCGGCAATGGAGCGGAAAATAAATATTTTCCCGAATTCATTATGGCGTTGCCTCTTTTAAAGCAAAAATCGCTTATAGCCGGGTTGTGGCGGGGCGATGGTTATGTTAATTTAAAGAGAGTCGGGCAAAGAGCCGGATATGCGACTATTTCTTATCAATTAGCCCAACAAATAAAAAATCTTTTATTAAGGCAAGGAATCGCGTCTTCAATTTACATTGATCCGGCAAAAAAAATAGACGGGGTGAATCACAAGAAAGCCTACAGAATACACGTAGGACAAAGAGATTCTTTGATTAAATTGGCTGGTATTTTGGGGAAAAAATATTCTCCTAATTCATATAAATCAATCAGTTCTTGGTTTGATGATGATTATTTTTATACGCCGATAACCGATATCAAGAAAATAAATTATCGGGGCAAGGTTTATAATCTGGAAGTTGAAGGCGCTCATTCGTTTATTTCTGAGGCATTTTGCCTTCATAATTGCGGCGATATAATGAAAATTTATATTAAAGTGGGTAAAAATAAAAAAAATGAAGAAATGATTAAAGACATAAAATTTGAAACACTGGGTTGCGGCGCGGCCATCGCCACCTCGTCAATGCTTACCGAAATGGCAAAGGGCAAAACCATAGCCGAGGCGTTAAAAATAAAAAAATTAGATATTGCCGATGAGCTGGGCGGCTTGCCGTCGGTAAAACTTCATTGTTCAATTTTGGCTCACGAGGGACTGGAAGCGGCCGTTAAGGATTATGAATCAAAAAAATTAATTAATAAATAAATTATGGACAAACCGACAGCCATACTTTCTGCCGAGCATAAGAATATATTAAAAGTGATTGAGGTTCTTATGAAGGAGTGCGATCTCGCGGCGGAGACGGGCAAAATAAACCGGGATTTTTTTGAAAAAGCCATTGATTTCATAAAAAATTATGCCGACAAATTTCACCATGCCAAAGAAGAGGATATTTTATTTGTGGAGTTTTGCCGGGCCGAGGACCAATTTCATTGCAATCCGACGGAGCAGATGCTTTATGAGCATAATTTAGGGCGGGATTTCGTTAAGGGCATGGTGGCTGGCCTAAGTGAAGGCAATCAGGATAAATTGATTGAGAATGCCAGGGGGTATGGCCATTTATTGCAAGACCATATTTATAAAGAAGATAATATTTTATATCCGATGATTGATGAACATTTTAATGAAGCGACGCAAAATATGATCTTGGAAAAATTTAAGGAAGCGGAGAAAAATAGATTTAATCAGGGCGAAAAAGAAAAATATCTGGCCCTTTTCCTTTAACTTTTATTCAATGAGATGGTGGCAAAATTCCTTTTGCTGCAATTTGCTCTTTTTGTCCAATACTTCGTCAAGACGGCGCAAAATGATTTTCACCGTAGCCGGGCTACGGCTCAAATCATTTTGCTGGCTTTCCTCGTCTTGGACAAAAAGTTCTAAATTTCGCTTAAAAGTAATTTTACCACCATCTCATTTAATCGGTAATCAATTTATTAAAAGCGTCATCGCCTATCTTTTCTTTAATTTTATTAAGCAAAAATCCGGCTGGCGCGCCGCCGGCCGAATTGCCTTTTAGATAATTCTCCTGCCAATATAAAATATCGCCGACCACGCTCTGGGAATTTTTAATGGCGCTTAATTTTAATTTCACCCGTCCCTTGTTTAAAAGATTGATATAAATATCGCCCAGGCGCAAAATCGCGTTGACCGCGCCTTTGGACTCGCAGGAAACATCCCCAATCTTGCCATAAAGCGCCTCGGTAACAACCTGATTAAATAATCCCCGATGATCAATATCAATAATCCTCATATTAGTCATCACAAAAACCGTGAAAAAATGAGAAAAATAAATTCTTAAAATAAGCCAAACGCCGATGACCAATAAGAGAAAAAAAATCGCCATCCCCCACCAGCCCTTTTGGAAAAGCGGGTAGATTAAAAAGAAGGGCAGAATAATTAAAATAATCGCCAATATTATCGGCCAGAAATAATGCCAGATTGAGCGCCTGACAATCCTCTTTATCTTTTCACCTTCGCGCAGATTGATATTTTTTAATAATACATTATTCAGCATGGCTTAAGGATTTATTTCTTTTGACGATGAAGTAATATTTTACTAATTCTA
>JBAZQS010000036.1:0-5538 GCA_041645075.1 Patescibacteria group bacterium
TTGCAGGCGTTTGGCATGATTACGATCTTAAAGCAATCGGCCGGACAGGTTTTGCTTGGCCTGACCAATTGGCAATTGCTGATGGCGGTTATTACCATTACCGCCGGCACGGTTTTTTTAATGTGGATTGGCGAATTAATTTCTGAAAAACACATTGGCAACGGCATTTCATTATTAATTTTTGCCGGCATCGTTTCGGGCTTGCCTAAAACCATGGGCAAGTCATTTTTCACTTTTGATCAAGCCGAAATGATCAATATGATTTTATTCGGCATTATTGCTTTGATTACTATTATTGGCGTGGTCATTATCACTGAAGGCCAGAGGAATATACCCGTCTCATACGCCCGCCAGGTCCGAGGCAATAAAATGTATGGGGGCGTTGATACTTATTTGCCTTTAAGGGTAAATCAGGCGGGCGTTATCCCGATTATTTTTGCGATTTCCATTATTCTTTTTCCGCCTATGATTGCTCAATTATTTTTACAAGTAAAGACCGTTTGGCTCGCTTCGGCGGCCAGATGGACGATTAATATATTCCAAGACCAACTGGTCTATGGTATTTTATACTTTTTGATGGTCGTGGCCTTTACTTATTTTTATACCGCCGTCATTTTCCATCCCGACCAAATCGCGGAAAATCTGCAAAAACAAGGCGGCTTTGTGCCGGGCATCAGGCCGGGCAAAAGCACGACTGAATATTTACAGAAGATTGTGACCAGAATTATTTTTACCGGCGCTTTGTTTTTGGGCGTCATTGCGATTTTACCTCTAATCACCGCCCAATTAACCGGCACGCAAAGCTTGGTGATCGGCGGCACCAGTTTATTGATCGTGGTTTCCGTGGTAATTGAAACCGTTAATCAGATAAATGCGCAATTATCAATGAGAGATTACGAAGAAATTTAAAATATTGGCGTCTTTTGGCCCCAACGTGGGGCTTTTTTTATTTAGCAAAATAGGGTAAAATAAGGAAGGTTTATTGTCATTGCGAGGAGCCGTAATCGGCGACGAAGCAATCTATTAAAATTTAAAATTAATTTATACTATGCATCAAAATTCAAAACCATTTGAGATTATTGTTTTGGGCCCGCCGGTTTCGGGCAAGGGCACGCAGGCGCGTTTAATTTCCGTTACTTTTGACATCCCGCATATTTCCGCGGGACAGATTTTGCATACCATCAAGGCCGATGCCAATCACCCTTTAGCCCAAGAAGTGGCCCAATATATGGACCGCGGTTCATTGGTGCCTGATGAATTGGTTAATAATTTGGTTTTAGAAAGAATCAAGCAGGACGATTGTCAATACGGCTATGTTTTAGACGGCTACCCCCGCACCTTAGAACAAGCCGAGGTGATAGACGGCGCCGCTGATTTGGATTATGTTTTTTTAATCAATGTGAGTGACGAGGTGGTTATTGAAAGAATTTCCGGCCGCCGGGTTTGTAAAAACGGCCACACTTGGCATTTAAAATATTCACCGACCAAAGCGGAGGGCGTTTGCGATACTTGTGGCGAATCGCTTTTTCAAAGAGATGATGACAAAGAAGAAGTGGTTAGGGTCAGATTGGAGACATTTCATAAAAATACCCAGCCGATAATTGATTTTTATGAAAAGGAAGGCGTTTTGATAAAAATAAACGGCGAACAGCACATTGAGCAGGTTTTTCAGGAAGCGGTCAGATATTTGGTCTATGATTTAAGGAATAAAACTATAAAATAATTCCATAAATGTCCATCAAACTTAAGACCCAAGAAGAAATTGCCATTATGCGCGAGGGCGGAAAAATCCTATCGCGGATTTTAAATGAGGTGATAAAAAAAGTAAAGCCGGGCGCCAGCACAAAAGAGTTAGATAATTTCGCGGAAGAAATGATAATTAAGGCGGGTGGCCGGCCGAGTTTTAAGGGTTATAAAACCGCTTGGGCGAGCACGCCCTTCCCCTCGGCTTTATGTATTTCTGTAAATGACGAAGTGGTGCACGGCTTGCCCATACCCAATCGTTTATTAAAAAATGGCGACATTGTGGGTATTGATTGCGGGCTTGAATATAAGAAATATTTTACGGACATGTCTCGGACGGTTGCCGTCGGCAGAATTACCAACAAAGCCAGAAAATTAATCAATATTACTCAAGAGGCGCTGGGGCGCGGCCTGGCCCAGGTAAAGCCCGGCAATCATATTTCCGATATTGCCAAAGCCATTCAGAGTTATGTGGAGAGACAGGGATTTTCCGTGGTCCGGCAGTTGGTCGGCCACGGCGTCGGCCAGGCGGCGCACGAAGAACCGCAAATACCGAATTATGTGGATAAAAATGTTCCGGATATAAAACTTCAAAGCGGTATGACTTTGGCTTTAGAGCCCATGGTTAATCTGGGCGGCTGGGAAGTTGAGACCTTGGCCGACGGCTGGACCGTGGTGACTAAAGACGGCAGTTTGTCGGCGCACTTTGAGGACACTGTAGTAGTAACAGAGAATGGTTATGAAATTTTAACTAGATAAATATGAAACTATTAGGCCTTGATTACGGCGACTCTAAAGTGGGTTTAGCAATTGGAAGCACCGATTCAAAAGTGGCTTCGCCTTTTAAAATTTTAAAAAATGTCGGCCGGAATAATTTATTTGCCGAATTAAAATCGCTTTGCGCCAAGGAAAAAATTGAAAAAATAATTATTGGTATGCCAATAAATAAAAAATCACCTGACCAAGCCGAGCGGGTCTCGGATTTTATTACCGAATTAAAAGAGCAGTTAAATATTGAAGTAGAAATCCAAGATGAACAATTTACGACGGTTCAAGCCAGTAAACTCATAAACAATAGCAAGAAAAATGATGATGATATTGCCGCGATGTTGATACTTCAGAGCTATTTTGATAAAAATTAAATGTCCACAGTACTCACCCAAGGCATCATTTTAAAAATAGAGCACCAAGGCGATTATGACAGAAGATATACTATTTATACTTTGGATTTAGGCAAAATCACGGCCATTGCCAAGGGCGCTAAGAAGATTGTTTCCAAATTAAGCCCCCATTTGGGGCAGTTTTTAATTATTGATTTAATGCTGGCGAACGGGCAATCGTGCCAAAGGATTGCCGCCGCCCAAGTCCATAAAAATTATTCGGCCATTAAAAATGATTTGCCCAAAATAATCATGGCTTTATATTTTTTAGAAACCATTGATTTATTGATTAAATATGATTATCCGGATAAGGCAATTTTTGCCATGAGCAATGATTTTTTATTTGATTTGTCCATCAGCGCTCATAAAGAAAATAATTTTTTAATTTTAAATAAATATCTTTATTATTTATTAAAGCATCTCGGCTATCAACCGATTTTAAAGGCAAAAAATCAAAAACAACTAATTTATGACCTGCATCAACTAATTTTGCAGACAAGCGAAAGGGAAGTAAAAAGTTTTGGCTTATTGGAGAAAATCATTTAGCCAATATCTTGACTATTTGAATTTTTTTCACTCTACCGTGCCAGGCACCATCGTTTTGGCACGGTATTTATTTTTCTTGTAAAAAATATCAATTTTAGTTATAATAAATAATATTAAACCGTTAAATTTGACTTAAATTTTATGGATAAATCATCAATTTTGGGGACAGTGGCAAAAGCGGGCCAGGCGGTGGAAGTCAGGGGGTGGGTCCATACTCGCCGAGACCACGGCAAGATTGTTTTTATTGATTTGCGGGATAGAAGCGGGATTTTACAGGTGGTTTTTACGCCGGATAATAAGGGGGTCTATGATTTAGCCCAAAAATTGCGGTCAGAATTTGTGGTTAAAATCATTGGCCAAGTCAATAAAAGACCGGAAAAGATGATAAATGAAAAAATTGCCACGGGCACGGTGGAAATGCTGGCGACCGGCTTGGAAATATTAAATGAGGCCAAAACCCCGCCCTTTGAGATTGATAATCCCAACAAAGAAATCGGCGAGGACATCCGTTTGAAATACCGCTATTTGGACTTGCGGCGCGAAAGAATGAAAAATAATATGATTATGCGCCACAGAGTTATTAAATTTATCCGCGATTATTTTGACAGCAAGGAATTTTTAGAAATAGAAACCCCAATTTTAACCAAAGGCACGCCCGAGGGCGCCCGCGAATTTATGGTTCCCGCCCGATTGTGGCCGGGCAAGTTTTATGTTTTGCCCCAGTCGCCTCAGCAATTCAAGCAGTTGTTAATGGTGGCGGGCGCCGAGAAATATTTTCAGATTGCCCGCTGTTTTCGCGATGAGGATACCCGCGGCGATCGCCAGGCCGAATTCACCCAACTTGATGTGGAAATGAGTTTTATTGAACAGGAAGATATTTTACAGATTACCGAGGACTTGATGATTAAATTAATCCAAACGATTTATCCGAATAAAAAAATCAAGCAAATACCTTTCCCGCGATTAACTTACGCCGAGTCAATGGAAAAATATGGCACCGATAAGCCGGATTTAAGAGACAATAAGGAAAACGCGGACGAATTGGCTTTCTGCTGGATTATTGACGCGCCCATGTTTAAACATTCGGCCAGCGAAAAAAAATTGGTGGCTTGCCATCATCCGTTTACTATGCCGCAAAAAGAGGATAGGGAAAAATTTCCGGATAATCCGGAAAAGTGGCGCGCCTATGCCTATGACAATGTGTTAAATGGTTTTGAAATCGGCGGCGGCTCAATCAGAATCCATTTGCGCGATATTCAGGAGCGGATTTTTGAATTACTCGGCGTAAGTGAAAGCGAAATCCAGACCCGTTTCGGCCACATGCTTGAGGCCTTTGAATTTGGCGCGCCGCCCCACGGCGGTATTGCTTTGGGCGTGGACAGAATATTGGCGATTTTACAAAACGAGCCAAATATCCGCGAAGTCATTGCGTTTCCGAAAACGGGCGACAGCCGCGATTTAATGATGGACGCGCCCAATATTATTAGCAAAAAAGCGCTAAAAGAAGCCCATATTGAAATTGACGCCAAAACCCTAAAGGAAGCTAAAGAGCGCGGGGAAAACTTGATTGGCGAGCAAACCAGCGTCGCGGATTAACATAAACAAGTAATTAGTCGTATTTGCCCTCCCCTTCATAAGGGGAGGGTTAGGGAGGGGTAGATGACTACGAAATTATATAATAGAAAAGACTCAGAAAGCATTAGAAGAAATTTAAGAAACAATCAAACATCTTCTGAAAAAATTTTATGGAATAAAATAAGAAGAAATCAAGTCAATGGGTATCATTTCAGAAGACAATATGGTTTTGGAAAATATGTGGTTGATTTTTATTGTCGTGATTTGCGCTTAGTTATTGAAGTTGATGGCGCCAATCACTTTTTTAATGAAAAGTCGACCAAATACGACATTCAAAGACAGAAATTTATTGAATCATTAAAAATAAGATTTTTAAGATTTACAACCACTGATATTTATCATAATCTTAATGGAGTGATGGAGACCATTTATGAGGCGACTTTTTTACCCCCTCCCAACCTCCCCCTTATGAAGGGGGAGGAGGAAGAAAAGGAACCGTATTTTTCCTCCCCTT
>JBAZQS010000011.1:0-29869 GCA_041645075.1 Patescibacteria group bacterium
AAAGGAACCGTATTTTTCCTCCCCTTCATAAGGGAGTCTGTAATCAGACGGGCAGGAGCGAGCGAAGCGAGAGTCGATGAATGCGAGCAAGTGCGAGCATTTAGCGCTGCCCAGGACCGGCTGGGGAGGGGTAAAATTCACATATTTTTAAATCACTAAAATAAAAAAAATGACACAAAAAAATTGGATAATTATCGCGATAATAATTATTCTGGTCGTCATAATCGGCGGCGTGGCTTTCGGTTATCAAAATTTGATTATTAAAAATAAAGACCAGGTTTTATCGTCTTTAGGAAATCAAGTAAGCCAACTACAAAATCAAATTAAAGATTTGCAACAAAATCAGTTGCAAAACCAGAACACAAATGCCAATGTTAATGCGGACAATGAAAATCAGAGTGATTGGCAAACTTATACTTATCCAGTATCGGGATTGACAATACAATATCCAAAAAATTGGAAAGCCAAGGATTTTACTTATGCAATTGGATTCTATCTTCCTAATATGAATCCAAGTAATGATCCCGAAGGTTTGAGTATAGAATGGAGAGTTTATCAAAATCCTCAAAAGTTGAGTCTAGAAAAATTTTTTAATGATTTTTGGAACCCAAAATATTTTAACCAAGCCCAAAGTATTAAGAATATTATGGTAGATGGGATTTCCGGCAAGGAACTTAAAGGAGTGGGAGGAATGCTTACATACACCATTGCCCTTATTCCGCGCGATACGGTCATCGTCGAATTAAGAGATAATAGAGAAGAGAATCAAGTCAATGGTATTTTTGATAAAATGTTAAATAGTATTAAATTTTAATGAATGCAACTCACCCTTGACCAAATTAAAAAGAATCAAAAAATAAACGGCTTCATCAAACAGACCGAGAAGTATTTAGACGCGCTCGGTTATACGGACCACGGCTTTCGGCATGTCAATATTGTGGCTGACCGCGCCAAAAGCTTGGCGAAAAAATTGGGGCTCTCACCCGGCAATCAGGAATTGGCGGCCATGGCCGGCTATTGCCATGATATGGGCAATTTTTTGGGCAGAAGCCAGCACCATTACTGGGCCGCCATTCTTTTTTCCCAGGTTTTTATGGACAGTGTCGCTAATTCCGATGATATCTCTACGGTGATGCAGGCCATTGTCAGCCACGATAAAGACGAAGTAAAAATCGTGAATAAAGTGACCGCCATTTTAATTTTAGCCGACAAATCCGATGTCCATCGCACGCGCGTCAAAAATAAAACCCTGGCCAATATTAAAAAAGATATCCACGACCGGGTGAATTATTCCATTACGGAAAATTCCCTCACCCTTGACAAAAAGAAAAAGGAAATTATTTTAAAAATGAAATTGGACACCAAGGTGACCGATGAGATTGAATATTTTGAGATTTTTACGGACCGAATGGCTTTTTGCCGGCAAGCGGCGCAATATCTCAGCTATAGATTTGTTTTAGTTATTAACGACGCTAAATTATAATCATATGCCCGCCCCACTCTCCAAATTGCAAAAGTATGTTTTACGCCAGGGTTTGGAGAGCGCCGGTTATAAGGTATCTAAAAAAAAATTAATTGATTTCTATAATCAGCGGAAAATAAAACCCAAAAAAGAAGACCAAATTAATATCATTACCAAAAGCGTTGACCGCCTTATCAATCGGGGATTGGTTAAGGGCTATGGCCTGAAAACCGTTAAAAAATGGTTTGTCTGGCAGGTGATTTTGACCAAGAACGGCTTAAAAAAAGCCAGAGAATTGGCGGGCCAACAGCAAAAATTACCGCTTAAAATAAAAAAATTACCGCCAAAGGCGGGTCTCCGCCACAGGGCGGACAGGCCGCCTATGGCGGAAAAATTAAAAATTAAATAACTAAATAAAAAAACATATGGAAGACACGATACCTAAGGGGAGAGGAGCGCTTGACGCGTTCATCAACCTGCTAAATTTAATTACTTTGGGCTGGGTGGCGATTTGGCTCGGCCGGGTGGTTTTTTGGATGGTCAATAAATTTTTCAGCCCGCAATTCATCGCTTACCGCGATCAAAGCGAGTTTAAAATCGGCATCGCTTCTTTGATAATTGTGGTACCCATTTTTTTGTCTTTGGCCGGTTATTTGCATCGCTTGTATAAAAGTGGCCGCTTAACTCCGCAGAGCGGGATTCATAAATGGCTGACTTATCTTATGCTTCTTATTTCTTCTCTGACGATAATTGGCGATTTAGTGGCCCTGGTATTTAAGTTGCTTGACGGCGACTATACTTTAAGCTTTTTCCTTAAAGTGATTACTATTTTAGTTATTGGCGGCGCCATATTCGGCTATTATGCTTATGATTTGAGGCGCCATGATTATACCAAAAGAAGTAGAACCTCAATCGGCTTTATGGCAGGCGTGATTGTTATTTGTTTGACGGCAGTTATCGGCGGCTTTTTAATTATTGATTCGCCGGCGGTGGCCAGAATGAGAAATTTTGATTTGCAAAGAGCTAATAATTTGGGTGAGCTCGACAGCTTGATTATTTTTGAATTTCAAAATACTGGAAAATTGCCGAACGACCTATCGGCTTCCAAATTTTCTTCATTTGTCGACCCGGTAACCAATCAATCATATGGCTATAAAGCATTGGGCGATAATGAATACCAATTATGCGCGAAATTTGATTTGGCGGTTGATAAAAATAATAAAGAATCTTTTATTCCTTATGCCAACGATTGGTTTTTCCATGATGCTGGTTTGCAATGTTTTAATCGCAAGGTTACTCAAGAGAAACCGGGCCTGCCGGTGCCGGTAAGACAAGTGCAATAATTAATAATTACTAAATAAAATTATGACTAAAGAAAAATCAATCCCTAAAAAAATCAAGGATTATCTTGATAAACACAAAGCCGAGTATGAAGAGCTTGCCCACAAAACGGTTTATACGGCTTATGACGCCGCGCAAACTTTAAAAAAGGACTTAAAAGAAGTGGCCAAGAATTTATTGATTCAAGCGGACAAGACCTATGCTTTAGTGGTCGTGCCGGCCGATAAAAGAATTGATTTAAAAAAGTTGAAAAAGGCCTTGGGCGCAAAAAAAGTTTCCATACCAAAGGAGGACGTTATCGTAAAGGTCTTAAAAATTAAGCCCGGCGTAATTTCTTCTTTTGGCAAACTACATAAAGTAGAAACCTGGATTGACAAGGCCATGTTGGGCACTAAAAAAGTAGTTTTTAGCACGGGCAGCGCCACCAACAGCGTTTTAATGAAGGTAAAGGATTTTGTCCAATTGGAAGAAGCAAAATTGGCCGATATCGCCATGAAAGGCGGCTACAAAATTCCCAAGCCGGTTAAAAAGGCGATGAAAAAGGTAACAACCAAGTTTAATAAGAAGAAAAAATCAGCCCAAAAGAAAGTCGCTAAAAAGAAAACCGGAAAGAATAAAAAATAGAATTTTATTAGGACAATGTACAAAATTGAATTAGAACAATTTCAGGGTCCGCTGGATTTGCTTTTGCAATTAATTGAAGGGCAAAAATTAGACATATCACAGGTCTCATTAGCGCGTATTACCGACCAATATCTTGCTTATTTGGACGGCGTTAATGATATAAGCGCGACTGAATTAGCCGATTTTTTGCTGGTGGCGACAAAACTCTTGGTTATTAAATCAAAATTGCTTCTGCCCCAACTGGCGGACGAGGAAGAGGACAGCGCCGAGCAGCTTGAGGCCCAGTTGAAAATGTATAAGGACTATTTGGACGCCTCGAAGATAATTGAAGAGATTATCGGCCGTAAAAGATTTTGTTTTAGCCGAGAAAAAATCGCTTTCAATTTTAAGCCGGCCTTTAGTCCGCCGGCCTCATTAACGTCCGACGACTTAAAATCTTTTTTTGAGGAAATTTTGAGCCGGATTGATTATATCGTAAATTTGCCCGAGCAGATTATGCATCGGGTAGTGACCTTGAGAGAAAAGGTTTCCGACATTAGAAATGTTTTATCCAAATTAGACAAAATCAGCTTTAAAAATATCCTATCGGGCGCAAAGTCCAGGGCGGACGCGATCGTTTGCTTTATGGCTTTATTGGAATTAATTAAAAATAACGAGGTCGCCGTCAACCAAAAAGGAATTTTTGATGATATAATAATAGAGAGAGTATAATTTATGAATATAAAAAATCAATTGGAAAGTTTGCTTTTTATTTCCCATAAGCCGCTTGGCCTCGGCGAGCTGGCGAAATTGGTTTCAGTGGATAAAAAAGAGGTGGTGGAAAATTTGACAGAGTTAGAAAATGAATATGCCAAAAGTGGCGGCGGCGTTCAGCTTTTAAAAAATAATGACAAATACCAGCTTTGCACGAGCGGCGATTCAAGTGAGGTCGTGGGAAAATTTATCAGGAATGAAATGACGGGCGAGCTGACGAGGCCGTCGCTGGAAACACTGACCATTGTTGCTTATCGCGGCCCGATTTCCAAAGCCGAGCTTGAATTAATCCGGGGCGTAAATTGCAGTTTGATTTTGCGTAATTTATTAATGCGCGGCTTAGTGGAATCAAAAGAAGATAAAAGCCGGGGCAATACTTTTTACCTGATTACTTTTGATTTTTTGAAATATTTGGGCTTGGGCAAGATTGAGGATTTGCCCGATTA
Source organism: Patescibacteria group bacterium (assembly GCA_041645075.1). Classification (GTDB taxonomy): domain Bacteria; phylum Patescibacteriota; class Patescibacteriia; order 2-01-FULL-39-33; family 2-01-FULL-39-33; genus JBAZQS01. The sequence continues at coordinate 4,627 of JBAZQS010000011.1, forward strand.
CGAAAAATTGAATAGAAATAATAATTTGGATAAACTTTTACAGGGAGTTTCTAATAATGTGGTAGAAAATTCTGTCTCCATTGATAGCGGTAATTAATTTTATTATGTTTGAATTATTAATCAATCTAATTTTAACCGGGCTTTTCTTGCAATCGCAAGCCGAACAGCAGGCCACGCTTAATAATTTGTCGCAAGCGGAATATCAATTGCCCCAGTCGGCCGTTAGCCGTTTAGAAGAGACGGCGCCGCAAAGAGATTTTAATTCCCAGAGTTTGGGCGTGAAAATCACCGCCCAGAGCGCTTTAGTAATTGACGCGGAAACCGATAAAATTCTTTTTGAAAAAGACCCGCGGGCCGTCCGTTCTATCGCCAGTATTACCAAATTAATGACGGCCCTGGTCTTTTTGGATTATAATTCTGATTTAAATAAAGAAATTATTATGGTTCGCGGCGATTATCGCGTCGGTGGTAAGAATTATCTTGTGGCCGGCGATCAGATTAAATTTATAGACGTTCTCTACGCCGCTTTAGTCGCTTCAGCAAATGAAGCCGCTGCGGCTTTAGCCCGATCAACCGGCCTATCGGAAAGTGATTTCACTAAAGCCATGGATAAAAAAGCCGCTGATTTAAATATGGCCAACACGCATTTTATTGATGCGACTGGCTTAAATAATGACAACGTATCTACGGCCACCGATATTATTATTTTATTGAAGGCGGCGCTGGAAAAACCGGTCATTGCCCAAATTATTTCCAGCAAAGAATATAAATTTCAAGTTACCAACAAGGGCGTGGAAAGGAAAATTACCAATACCGATAAGATATTGGGGCAGACCTTTGGCATTGGCGCTGATACTTATCGGGTAGACGGCGGCAAGACCGGCTATATAGAAAAAGCGGGTTATGGTTTTACCAGCCAAGTAAGCAATCAAGACGGTAAAAAGATTTTAATTGCCGTACTTGGCAGCGAGAGCATAGATTCAAGATTTACCGATACGAAAAGTTTGGCATATTGGGTTTTTAATAATTATCAATGGAAATGAAAAAAAATTTTAATTATTTAATTCTTAAATTAGAATTATGACGCAATACAATAAATTAGTGCGGGATAAAATCCCGGAAATTATTAAAAGCCGGGGAGAAGAGTGTGTCACCCATATCGCCGATGACCAGGAATATTGGCTTAAGCTCAAGGAAAAATTAGTGGAAGAGGCACAGGAATTTATTAAAGAGGATAACGCGAATGAATTGGCGGATATTTTGGAGGTGATTAACGCCATTGTTGAATATCGCCAGATAGACAAGTCGCTTTTGGAGGAAACACGTTTTAAAAAAGAGCAGGAGCGCGGTGGTTTTAAAAATCGGATAATTTTAGAAAAATCATAATATGAATAAACCCATTGCTATCGCTAATTGGAAAATGAATTTGACCTCTGAAGAAGAGGTGGCTTTGGTTGAGCAAATAAAAGATAAAGTAAAAACGATTTCCGGCGTTGATGTGGTTATTTGTCCGTCTTTTATCGGACTCTCGGCGGTAGGTGAGGTGATTAATAAAACAAATATTAAATTGGGAGCGCAGGATGTTTTTTGGCAAGAGCGGGGCCCTTATACGGGCGCCATTTCACCCAGAGCCATAAAAGAAGCGGGGGGCGAATACGTGATTATCGGCCATTCGGAAAGAAGGAAATTTTTTGGCGAGACCAATGAGCTGATAAATAAAAAAATAGCGGCCTGTTTGGACTATGGCCTGACACCCATTGTTTGCCTGGGCGAAACCCTAAATGAGAGGCAAGACGGCCGGACCGATAATGTTATTTTAGGGCAATTAAATGAGGCCTTTCTCAATATTGATTTGGTTGACCGGGAAGAGATTATTATTTCCTACGAGCCGGTTTGGGCGATTGGCACCGGCCACATTGCCGGCGCCGAAACCGTAAGTTATGTTTTGAATTTAATTGAACACGCGATATTTAATTTGTGGCCAAATCATATCGCCGCAAACAATCTCCGATTAATCTATGGCGGCAGCGTTGAGGGGGGCAGGATTGATGAATTCATAAAGCTGGACTTGCTGAACGGTTTTTTGGTGGGCGGCGCCAGCTTAGACGCGGATAAATTTATTGGCATTATTAATAAAATTACCGCCAAAGGCGGTCCGTCTATGGCGGAAAAATTAAAAATTACTTTATTATGATCGTCCATATCAAAGAGATAATCAAAAAAGCGCAAAAAGGCAATTACGCCATCGGCGCGTTTAACACCATTAATTTAGAAACCACAATTGGTATTTTAAGGGCGGCGCAAAAAATGAAGTCGCCGGTAATCATCCAGATTTCGCCGCGTACCATTGAATATGCCGGACTTGAGACCATAATGGGCATTATTGAAAATGTGGCCAGGGCCGAGGCCAAGAATATTCCCATTGCCGTTCATCTTGACCACGGCAAGAGTTTTGAAATAGTAAAGCAGTGCGTTGATGCCGGCTTCTCATCCGTCCACCTGGACGCTTCGGAATTTGATTTTGAAAAAAATATGGCTCTGACTAAAAAAGCGGTTGACTATGCCCACCGGCACGGCGTTTGGGCGCAAGGCGAGCTTGGCCGCTTATTCGGCCAAGAAGGGCTAATTAGAGTAATTTTACCCAAAAATCCGGATGAATATATGACCGACCCCGCTAAAGCAAAAGAGTTTGTCCAAAAAACGGGCGTGGACACTTTGGCCGTGTCCATCGGCGCCATGCACGGCCATTTTACGGGCCAGGAAAAAATTGATTTTAATCGGTTGACAGAAATCATAAAAAAAGTTAAAAACCCTTTGGTTCTTCACGGCGGTTCAGGGGTAAAAACGGCGGAAATAAGAAAAGCGATTAAATTAGGTATTAGAATCATCAATCTTGATACGGATTTGCGCCTCGCCTTTACCACGACCCTGCGCCAGACATTAAGAAAAATTGACGGTTCCCACGACCCGCGAAAAATTCTGGCCCCTTCTATTGAAGCGGTGGAAAAAACCGTTGAAACCAAAATCAAGATATTGGGCGGCCTTAAATAAAATTTAATAAATTATGCTTATAATAATATTATTAATAATTATCATCATAGCTTGTTTGGCTTATCTTGGGCGTTTTGTTTTTAAGCGCCTGCCGGATTTGAAAAATTTAGACCTTGAGTCAATGATCAAGGAAAAACAGATTAAAATCAAAGCCAGAATTTTACAGGATAAATTGTCGCATCAGGGCGAAAAAGTCAAGGAAAAATTGACCAAGCTTCTTTCTCCGCAGAAAAGATTTTTTGCAAAACAAGTTAAAAAAATAAAGGACAAGGTTGTTGATTTGGAAAATAAATATCAATTAGACAAAAGAGGCAAAGACAAATCAGTCCCCAAGTCCATTGATGAATTATTATCGGCCGCGGAAAATTTAATTGCCCAGGAAGAATTTGGCGGCGCGGAAAAAAATTTAATTGAGGTTATCGCTAAAGACAAAAAAAATATTAAGGCCTATGAATTATTGGGAGGACTGTATTTTGAAAATAAAAATTATGACCAGGCGGAAGAAATATTCCAACATTTATTGAAACTCAATACTTTAAAAGACCGGGCTTGGGGTAAATCGGGTACGATGGCTGTCAAAAAAGGCCAATTGGAAGAGGCGGAAATGGATTTTTTAAATTCTTTAAACGTGAACACCAGAGTCACCTCATATTATGATCGCTTGGCTCAAATTTGTGAGCTGACGAGTAAGGATGACAAGGCCCTGGACTGCTATCTTAAAGCCAACAGTATTGAGCCGAATAACCCTAAATATTTAGATAAAATAATTGAGTATGGCATCAAGGCGGGCGATAAGATGTTGGCGAAGAGAACCCTCAATCATTTAAAAAAGATTAACCCCGAAAACGCTAAGTTGGGCGAATTACAAGAAGCCATTGAAAAAATGCCGTAAATTTGTTAAAATGTTTAAGTTGTGAAGAGCAACTCCTGGCATGAATAGCAAAAATAAAATTAAGTTAGTGTGCCGTTGTAGCTCAGTTGGGTTTCGAGCAAAGCGAGGAACGGGTGGAAGCGAGACCAGGAGCGAAGCGACGCAGTCGAGCGTCGGACAATCTGCCGGGGGCAGATTGGACGCCACCCAGGAAGAGCAACTCCTGGTATGAATATGGAAAATAAAAGTTTAGATATTGTGCCGTTGTAGCTCAGTTGGTAGAGCAACTCCATGGTAAGGAGTAGGTCCGCGGTCCGAATCCGCGCAACGGCTCCATGGGTCGGTACCAAAGCGGTCAACTGGACTCGACTGTAAATCGAGTGGCTATGCCTTCGAAGGTTCGAATCCTTCCCGGCCCAATAAAAGCAAAAACAAGCGGAGCCATTGGCCGCGTTTTTTAATTATCTATTTTTTGCTATAATTAAAACATCAATCTTACCGAAAGGAGGTGAGAAATTATGAATTGGAAAAAAGCAATCGGTTTCGGCATTCTTATCTGGCTGATTATGTTTGCCGTGGTTTCCGCTTTGCTTGGCTGGTATGGTTTTCTTTGGCTGAGAATAGCGGTTGCCGTTGTCGGCGGTATTATTTCTTTTATTTTAGCCGGCTATGTCAAGCCGAAAAGCGCGGTTAGCGCCTTGAGTTATGGTTTGATTTGGGTGGTGGCGGGAATAATTTTAGACGCCCTTATTACTATGAGGTTTAATTCGGCTATTTTTTCTTCAAAAACACTTTGGCTTGGCTATTTCTTTATTCTGCTGGCTCCGCTTTTACGCGTTAAAAAAACTTAATTTTCCTTAATTCACCCCGTTAAATAATTTTGTCGCAGACAAAATTCCTGCGAAGCAGGATTTAACTGGGTGAACCCCGTTAAATAAAATTCTTTGGATTTTAATTTGCGAAGCAAAATTATTTAACTGGGTAAAGAAAAAACAAAAATCGCCAGGCGGCGGTTTTTGATTTCAGATAACTTATTGTTGCAAAATTTGGGTTTTTATGTTAAGATAAATCCGTTATTTTGCCCAGGAAAAGCAACTTTAAAAACGGGCCGATCTAGCTCAATGGTAGAGCAACTGTTTTGTAAACAGTAGGTTGTCGGTTCGATTCCGACGATCGGCTCCAAATTATTAATAAATAATAAATTAATAAAATAAAAATACTATGTCACAAGAAAACATGATCAAGTTTGAATGCACCGAGTGCAAAAAGATAAATTATTTTTCCCGCAAAAATAAAAAACTTTTAAAAAACCGTTTGGAATTGAAAAAATACTGCAAGCACTGCCAGAAGCATACCATGCACAAAGAAACCAAATAGAAATTATTAATTGCTGGCAGATATTGCTGGCTTTTAATATTAGGGCGATTAGTTTAGTGGTAAAACATCGGTCTCCAAAACCGAGGTCGGGGGTTCGATTCCCTCATCGCCTGCCATTTAAAAGAAAACGGCTCCGCGCCGTTTTTTTTACAGAAAAAATAACCAAACAGATATCAAGTTTGATTTTTCCGCCAAAATGGGCTATAATTAAAAACTGCGTGAATCAGACAATAAAAATTATATGCAAGGCAGCACCAAACAAACCCTAAAATTCTATTGGCAAGCCAGCCGGAAATACAAAATTTCCGGTGTTTTAGCCTTGCTTTCTACCATTATCTCGGCCGCCGTGGGCGTTATTATTCCAATATATTACAAGAACCTTTTTAATATCTTAACTTCCGGCCGCGCCACTGACATTATTATGAGCGGGCTTTTTTCGGTTTTATTTATAATTATCGGCCTTAAATTTTTAGAGTGGTTATTTTATAGAATAGGCGATTTTTTGATCGCCAATTTTCAGGTTAATAATATGGCTGATTTATCCAATAAATGTTTTACTTATCTGCACAAACATTCTTTTTCCTATTTCAATAATAATTTTGGCGGCGCGCTGGTAAAAAAGGTGAAGTGGTTCACTAATGCTTTTGAAGTGATTACCGACACCCTCTTTTTTAATTTAATACCGATAATTGTTGACGTGGCCATAATTCTTTTCGTCTTATCTAATGTAAATATTTATTTGGGCTTGGGTATATTGGTCTGGCTGTTTTTATTTTTGGCTGTCAATTGGATTTTTGTAAAATTCAAATTCAAATATGACATCCAAAGAAATGAAGCCGAGACATTCACCACCGGACTTTTGGCCGATACGATTACTAACCACAGCAATGTAAAATTATTCAATGGCTACAAAAAAGAAACCGAAAATTATGCCCAGGCCGTAGAAAAGCTTCGCCGGATCAGAAAATTTACCTGGAATTTGAGCAATATTTTTAATTTGCTTCAGGGACTGTTAATGGTTTTTTTAGAAATCGGCACTTTGTATCTGGCGATAAAATTGTGGCAAAAAAATTCACTTACGGTCGGCGATTTTGTTTTGATCCAGGGATATTTGGGCACGATTTTTATGAATTTTTGGAATATCGGCCGCGTGGTTAGAAATATATATGAGCGCTTGTCCGACGCCGAAGAAATGACCGTGATTTTAAGCACGCCCCACGAAATCAAGGACGCGCCCAAGGCCCAAGAATTAAACGTGGGCCGCGGCCGGATTGAATTTAAAGATGTCTGCTTTAACTACCATAAAACCCGAGAGATATTCAAGAAATTTAATTTGACTATTGAATCGGGCGAAAAGGCGGCTTTTGTCGGCTCATCGGGCGCGGGCAAAACCACGATCGTAAAATTGCTTTTGCGGATGCATGATCTGGCCGGCGGGAAGATTTTGATTAACGGCCAGAATATTGCCCGAGTAAAGCAGGAAAGTTTATGGCGAAATATTTCTCTGGTGCCGCAAGACCCGATTTTATTCCACCGAACTTTGATGGAAAATATTCGCTATGGCCGGCCCGAGGCCACCGATGAGGAGGTGTACACGGCCGCCAAAGCCGCGCATTGCCATGAATTTATTATTAATACCCCCGAGGGGTATAATACTTACGTGGGCGAAAGAGGCATTAAATTATCCGGCGGGGAAAGACAGCGGATTGCCATTGCCCGCGCCATTTTACGCAACGCGCCGATTTTAATTCTGGACGAGGCAACCTCAAGTTTGGATTCTAAATCGGAAGTTTTAATCCAGGACGCCTTGGATAAATTAATGAAAGGCAAAACCGTAATTGTCATCGCCCATCGCCTTTCCACTATCAGAAAAATGGACAGGATCATGGTCATTAAGCGCGGCCAAATCATTGAGGAGGGCACGCACGAAGAATTGGCCAGCCGAGCCGGCGGCATTTACCAAAAATTTTGGCAGCTTCAGGCCGGCGGATTTATTAAATAAATTTTTTCAATCGCCAATTATTTAAATAAGTTCGGCATATTTTATAATTGACTTTTGGCCGGAAAAAAGATACAATAAGTTGTCGCTTGTTATTTAAATACTTTAAAACATAGGGGTTTTGAACAATTTTGGATTTGGAAAGGAGGAGTGGGCGATGAAGTTTTTGGTTCCGGTTCTATTTTCCTTTTTAGTGGTGGCCAATCTGTTGGCCTGTCGCACCTTAACATCGGGCAATGCCTTTGCCCCAAAAATTAATCTGGTAAAAATCGGTTCCTGGGAGGAATCACCAGACATTCGGGTAGTCAAGGTGGTCGGCAGGTATGCGTATGTTTTGGACAGTTTTGAGGGTTTGAAAATTGTTGATGTTTCCGATCCGGTTAATCCGCGCAAGGTCGGCCAATTTAAAAATAAGATAAGCGCGGCGGTGATGGCTTTGGATGTTTCAGGAAATTTTGCTTACGTTGCCAATTTTGAAGGCGGTTTTAAAATCGCGGACATTTCCAATCCGAATAAGCCCAAGCAAATCGGCCGCTTCGATGACAAAAAATTTATTGAAGATATTTTTGTTTGCGGCAATTATGCCTATCTCGCCGGTTTGCAAGATGGATTGAGGATTGTGGACGTGTCCCATCCAGCTAAACCACGGCTCGTCGGCAAGATGACCGATAAAATGTATACAAATTCAATTTTTGTCTCGGGCCATTATGCTTATTTAGCGGACTGGGAAAATGGTTTTAAGATAATTGATGTTTCCAACCCCGTCGCTCCCCGACAAATCGGCCAAAATATTGAGGTGGGATTTGTACATCAGGTAAGGGTGGACGGAGATTATGCTTACGTGATTAGTGAAGAAGCAAGGTTGGTCATTATTGATATAAAAAATCCCACTCAACCAAGGATAACCGGGCAGATTAATAAAATAGGCAGTATGCGCAATTTGTATGTCCTGGGCAATCACATTTATGTGACGGGTCGAGATGACGGCATGAGAATAATTGACGTTAGTAATCCATTTAAGCCGGTTTTAATCGGCGGCGTGGGCGGCGATTGCGCTCGCGGTTTGTGGGTTGCGGATCAATATGTTTTCACCGCCGATATGGGAATAGGATTGACTATTTATAATATTGCCAAGAATTGATCAATGATTGTTCATAAATAAAATGCCTCATCCGTACCAATAGTATGTGATGAGGTTTTTTAATTGACAAAAATTGAGCCGGATGATGGGGTTGATATGTTCATTGAAAAATTGGCCGACATGGGCTGAACACAAAGATTGTTCATTTAACAGAAGGGGTTTATAAAATAAAATTCCCAGCGCGCGATGTGTTGGGGATTTTTAAATTGGTTTTCTTTCTCCTCCTTACCAAGGGGGAGAAAAAGAGGGGGTTTGCCGTTGCTCATTGTCCACCCTTATTAGTTCGTGCTATAATAATCCTAATTTCACCAATAATTTTAGGAGGATGAAAAAATTATTTTTCAAATTGTTACTCCCACCCATTTTTCTATTGGCGGGATTTTTTGTTTTTACTAATCAGGCGGCGGCTTTTGACAGCACTCTACCGGTGGAATGCAATTACGTCTATAATCCGCTGGACAATCTGACGGAAAATGAGATATTTTGGTACGATGGCGAGCATTTTAGATTTTCTTTCACCTCAACTAAAACTTTTTGCACCGGTTGGAAATGGCAATATTACTCCCCTAACAGCATAAATTTAATTTTATACCCGCTTTCAATAGAAGGCCAAACCAGAACAGATGAGCCGACTTTTTCTTTTATTAACGACATCAACGACCTTAACGGAATGGCGCCAGGCGAGAGCAGGTTTTTTAAATGGGAACGGGGCAAAAGCTATGATACTTATCTGTCCAGCGATTTTGTGTCAAGCCGGGGTTATTTTTACACTAAAAATTTTTTTGACTATCTAATCAGCATCGGCTGGACAGCGGAAGATTTTTCTCAAAACGTCAAAATTTTTACCTTTAATTTTGATAACCGATTTTATAAGCGCCGGAACTTAAAAGAATTTACTATTGATTTTAGTTATTTGCCGGCAGTCAAGAGAATTGACCCGGTAATTCTGATTCCGGGGATGTTGGGGAGTTGGTATAATATTTTTAGCAATAGATGGGAGCTCGACCCGATTTTCCACACTTATGATAATTTATGGGAAGCGTTCAAGGCGGCGGGATACAAAGAAGGAGAAACACTTTTTGCTTTTCCCTATCAATGGCGAAATTCTAATGCTTCAAGCTCTGTTGAATTGAAAAATAAAATAGATGAAGTAAAAGATATATGTCAATGCGGCAAAGTTGATATTGTGGCCCATTCTATGGGTGGTTTGGTGGCGCGGTCTTATGCGGAGGGGAATGATTATGGCAATGACATTGACCAGTTGATATTTTTAGCCACGCCACAGAGAGGCGCCAGTAAGGCGTATTTAATGTGGGAGGGTGGGGAGACCGGCCCAGATTATAAAGATCAAATACTAAAAAGATTATTTAGTTTAGAAGCAGAATTTAGCGGATATGGCAGTGTTTATTTATATATATCTAAACTACCCATGAAATCAGTCCAAGAATTATTGCCCACCTATGATTATCTAAGGGATAAAAGTACAATGGCCTTAAGGGTCTATCCCAATAATTACCCAAGAAATATATTTTTGGAAGATTTAAATAACCCAGTTAAGTTAAGTAAATTAAACGGTTTTAAAATAACAAATATTATCGCCGACGCGGGCGCCAGCAGCACCATAAATAATTTTAGAGTGGTGGAAAACAAAGGCATTGACGGCGAGTGGGAGCATGGCTATCCGGAACATTACGCCATGCCATTTACGGACCATGGCTTGGAATATGGCCTTGGCGATGAAACCGTTCCAGACAGAAGCAATAAAGATTTTAATGGCTGGCCGAATATCATTATCAATGCTAATCACGACAATGTTGCGACTGATGCCCAAAAGATAGTGATAAAAGAATTGACTGGTACAGAACCAGTCAACGAAATTAAAAATAATATTTTCAAGAAATTTTTAATGATTAGGATTTTTTCACCAGCCGATTTTAGAATTACCGCTCCTGATGGCAAATTATTGGGCAAGGATTTTGCCACCAATCAGCCCGTAAATCAAATAGCAGGTGCTTTTTATTCGGGCTTTGATAATGGCATTGAATTTGCCGTTATTCCCGACCCCATAGAGGGGGATTATAAAGTTGATCTTATGGGCACGGGCAATGGCGAGTATAAATTAAGCACCAGCTATATTGACGATAATAACAGTTTGGATAAGGAATTTACCGGCAACATAGAGCCAAATCAGCAGAGGACCTTAGATTTTGTGTTAGCGCCAAACACCAATAAGCCGATTAGCGATTTGATTACCATTGATGGTATAATAAAAGAAATTGAAATAATGTATGCCAAGGGCTGGATTAATAATATGGGCGCTAAAATGAGTTTGATTAATGGCTTAAAGCTAATAGATTTAAAAAGCGGAAAATCTAATTCTGCCGTCATAGAGAAATTGAAAATGGTATTAAATAAATTAGAACAGATTAGAAAACAAGGAAAAATAAATCAAGAAGGTTTTCAGATTTTAAAAGATGATATTAACAATTTAAAAATTAATTTATAAACCATGTCAACAAAAAATAAGATTATTTTGTTTCTATTTATTGTGATTTTGATTATTATTTTTACGCCAGCATTTGGAGGATTGTATGAAAAAATCATTGGTAGAAGAATTACAAGTTGGTTTCTAGGTGGCCATCCAGAATATTTTGAAGGTTTTTTTGTTAGTTATATGTTTTTTGTGCCTTTACTATTAACCTTATTTAAGATAAGTAAAAAAGTTTTATTAAGTGCCGTGATCGTAGTTTTATTAATATCTTTATTGTCTATAGAAGTTTTCTTAGTCAGTTTAGCAACTGCCATTATCGGTTGGCTTTTGGCGCAAATTATTTTATTAATCTCTAAACAGCTTAAAAAATCATAAGTATTTTATTTACCCTCTGCCCGCAAAAAGTCCCAAATCCAGGACTTTTTTTGACTTTTGGGCTAAAATATGGGAAAATTGAGGAAAGGGCATTGAGTGGAAAATCATAAAACAGCGTGAATTTAAGCAACTTTTTGATAAAATTCACGGCATATTGATATTTTGTCGTGAATTTGCTATAATTGTAGCATAAATAATAATATTTATTATTATGGCTATATCAAAAGACATTAAAGAAAAAATTAATACATTGAAACGAGATTATGATTCTTTAAAAAAAAACAAAGAATCGCTTTTAGATATTATGTTTGAAGCGGAATTGCCGGAGTCGGTCTATAACTCTAATGCCATTGAAAATTCTACCCTCACTATTTCCGAAACGGAAAAGATTCTTTTAGATATGGAGGTTTCCCGCAATGTGTCGGTGCGCGAAGTTTTTGAAGCAAAAAATTTGGCGCGAGTATCTGAATATATAAAAGGAAAATTAAGCGCAAAAAATGTTGATAAGGACTTAATTTTGTTGCTGCATAAGATGCTAATTTCAAATATTGACGAGGGAATCGCCGGCAGATTTCGAAAGCAACGCGAATATGTCAGAGTCGGAACATATATTGCGCCTGCGCCCGAACATGTCGAGGCCATGATTGATGCTGAACTTTTGGAATACTCAGGTCGTCACACGGAATATTTTCTTGAAAAAATCGCCAAGTTCCATCTTGAATTTGAACACATTCATCCGTTTTGCGATGGCAATGGAAGAATCGGGCGCGTGCTGATCAACTACCAATTGATGCAACTTGAATTCCCGCCGATTATTATTCGTGATAAGGAAAAAGCCGCTTATTACAAGTCCTTCGGAGAGTATAGAAATAGTAATAAGAAAAAAATCGGAATTATGAATAAAGTTTTGTCCTTGGCGCTTTTAGAATCTTTTCATAAAAGGATCGCTTATTTGAACGGGGAAAAAATTATCAGATTGGCAGAATACGCGAAAAAGGAAAATAAGTCAGTATCCGTTCTCCTCAATAAAGCCAAACGGCAAACCATTCCCGCTTTTCGGGAAAAAGGAATATGGAAAATTGGCAGCAGTTTTAAGTTATAGTTTTTATTATATGAACGAATCGGAAACAAGAGCTGAATATACCTTGGTCTATAAAATCACCGATGTCTTATGGGGTATCAATAGATGATTTAATTAAATAAAATATGAGCCAATCATTTACTATTCACGATTTACCTAAAGAAGAGCGACCGCGCGAGCGGTTGGTTAAGTTTGGCGAACAAGCGCTCTCGGCCCAAGAATTATTACAGCTTATTTTGGGTCGTGGTATCGCCGGCGAATCGGTTGTAGTCACGGCGCAAAAACTACTAGCGCAATTTGGCAGCTTACAGAAATTAGCCGAGGCAAGTATTGAGGAGCTGTCTTCAGTCAAAGGAATTGGATTAGCCAAATCCTCTCAAATAAAAGCCGCATTTGAAATTGGCCGTCGGCTTTCCACTCAAACCCCGCCATATAAGAGCAAAGAACTTACTGATCCAAAAAAAGTGTATCAGTTGATAAAAAGCAAACTCAAAGATTATCACAAAGAACATTTTTATATCATCCCCATTGATAGCAGAAATTGGTCAATTGCAGAAGTTTCAGTTGGCTCTCTTAATGCCAGCATTGTTCATCCGCGCGAAGTATTCGCGGAAGCAATCAAAAACAAGGCGGCATCAGTTATATTTGTTCACAATCATCCTTCTGGCGACCCCGAACCATCAGAAGGCGATTTAGTGATAACAAAGAGATTAGTTGAAGCCGGTAAAATTTTGGAAATAGAAGTGGTTGACCATATTATTGTTACTAACAATAACTTTTTAAGCTTTAAGGAGCGTAAATTGCTATGAATCCTAAAATAAACAAACAAGACATAGAATTTTTAATTGATTGCCTCAAAAACGGAAAAGAAATTCCGGAAGTTTATAAATACGCAATTTTCCCGACCAAGCAAAAAGAATACGAACTTGTCTATGCGGGAAAAATGCGAAAGGAAGATGTGCTTGCGGACACCGAAGAAGCCAAGCCAGTGCCTCTTCAAATTGAAAAAGTTTTTAACGGCAAGAAATATCTTCTTTATTCAAAAGATTGGCACAATCTTTTAGTTTTTGGCGACAATCTGCAAATCCTCAAAACTTTTAACGAAAACAAAGATCCGCTCGTCAAAAATAAAATTAAGGGGAAGGTGAAGCTGATTTACATTGATCCACCTTTCGCCACAAAAGACGAATTCCAGAATAGAGAAGGGGCAAAAGCATACAATGACAAAAAGAAAGGCGCAGAATTTATAGAATATATCCGTAGGAGGCTAATAGTTGCGAAAGAATTACTTACTCCGGACGGCTATATTTGTTGCCATTTAGATCAAAAAATGAATCATTATATAAAAATGGCGATGGATGAAGTTTTTGGGAAAAATCATTTTGCAAATGAAATTATATGGAGATATTTTATGGGCGGTAAATCTAAAAATTTCTTTTCAAAAAAACACGATACAATTTACATATACTCCCAAAATGATAAAGCGGAAATGAAAATATCTAACAGAGAAAGAATTTTGATTTACAAACCAAATTTAATTGACGAAAATTCAACAATTAAAAAATATGAGGCCGTATGTAAAGAAACAAGTGAAAAAAGAGATTTTTATACTAGCGAGGTTAAAGAAGATGATGTATGGGAAATTTCCGGTGTATTCAATATGGGCAATGAGTATCAGAACTATCCAACACAAAAACCAGAAGAACTTTTGCAAAAATTAATTTTAGCAATGACAAATGACGGCGATATTGTAATGGATTTTTTCTGTGGTAGTGGAACAACGCTTGCCACAGCGGAAAAACTTAATCGTCGCTGGATTGGTTGCGATATTGGAAAATTAGCAATTTACACAACACAGAAGCGATTGCTTGAAATTGATAAAAGTAAAGATTTAGATGACAAAAAGAAGAAATATGGCAAGCCGGCAAAATCTTTTGCTGTTGTTACTTCGGGACTTTATGATCTGGGAAAGATTTTTGACCTACAAAAAGACGAGTATATCCGCTTTGTGAAAGATTTATTTGAGATTGAGGAAACGAAAACGACAAAAATCGGTGGCATTGAAATTGATGGAAAAAAGCGAGAATTTTACGCAAAAATCTTTCCATATTGGGAATTGAAAAACGCCAGCGTTGACGAAAAGTATTTGCAGGAATTACACAAAAACATTAGCGGCAGAATTGATGGGAGATTTTATATAATCGCACCCGCAAATAATGTCAATTTTATCAGCGACTACCATCAAATCGGCAATGTCCGTTATTACTTCCTCAAAGTGCCATACCAGATAATCAAAGAATTGCACAAGGTGCAGTTTAAGAAATTCCGCCAGCCGCAAAGCAAAAGCCAAATTAACAACTTAGACGAGGCAATCGGTTTTCATTTTATTCGCCAGCCGGAAGTAAAATCAGAAATCAAAAAATTAAAAGGTAAAGTTGTTTTGAAAATCAAAAAGTTTGAGTCCGCCTATTCACAAGACGAAACTGGCGAAAAGCTGAAAAATTTTGAAAGTTTGGCGATGTTGCTTGTTGACTTAAACTATGACGGCGAAAAGTTTATGATGACAAATTACTTTTTCGCACAGGACTTGCTTAATCACAAGCCAAGCGACGAGGAAGAAGGCGAAGAAGAAATAAAAAAGGAATTGAAAAAGCAAAAAGAAATTATAAGAGAATTTCCGAAAAAAGATTGCGGCAAACAAATTATGGCAATCTATGTTGATATTTACGGAAACGAGTTTAAAGAAGTTTTCAATTTAAAATAAAAATATGGATTTAAAAAACGCAACAATATTTATCGAGGAATATGTTAAGGACTTAATCGATAATTGTCCGCATTGTGAAGCAAGGGTTCATATTGAGAAACTTTGGGGTGATTATCATTCGTTTAAAAATGGTAATGTTGAATTTTATGTTATTTTCCGATGTAAACCTTGTAAAAAATTAATATTGAAAACATATTTATTTGAACAAGACAGATATAGCAATGAAACAAATTTAAAATCTATTGGGTGGGATGAAAAATTTCCAGTGTCATTGGACACAGAATTGAGTGAGCAAGATTCAGAACATATTCCAGAGCAGGTACTTTTAGATTATAAAGAAGCTCTCAAATGTAAGTCTATTAATGCCAATAGGGCGAGTTGTTCAATGTTTCGTCGTGCTTTACAAAGTAGCCTTTTGGAATTAGGCGCGAACGAAAGTGTGGATTTAATTGAGCAAATTAATTCACTTAATAAACTACCGCAAGATATTAAGGATTGGGCACATCAAATTAGAATTTTTGGAAATTGGGGAACACACCCAGATAAAGATAATTTAAAAGAGATTAATAATGATGATGTTATTGAAGTTTATGATTTTATTTCAAAATTTTTTATCTATGTATTTATTATGCCAAAAAAAGTTGAGTCATCTCGAAAAAGACGAGAGGAAAAGATAAATAAAGAAAATCAAGAGGGTAATCAAAATTAACTATGACTGAAGGAATTAAAATATACAAAACACAAGATTTAGTTTTACAGGTAAAGCAAAACTACAATCCAGCCAAGCTTAATTTGAAAAAGTGGGTTGATTTTATTGATGTGCTTTGTGGCGACCGAGAATTTCAAAAAGAAGCGATCAGAGATGCGATTATTTTTCTTGCGTCGGGCGAATATAAATCAATTGAAAGTTTGGTTGAGGAAAATTTCAGAAAAAATGACGAATTGCAGAAAAGATACAAAGATGTCCGGGATTATCAAAAAAACTTGCCTCTGCCGCATAAATTGTCGGCGGTGATTGACTTGGCGACTGGCACTGGCAAAAGTTATTTGATTTATGGCATTGCTCAAATTGCTTTAGGGCTTGGCTTGGTGGATAAAGTTTTAGTGCTTTGCCCGTCGCTCACGATTGAGTCGGGTTTGAAAGAAAAGTTTGAGAAACTTTCCGGCGACGACAAAATAAAAGCGACATTACCAGACACCGCCGTTTTCAAAAATCCAAGAATAATTGACGCTAACAGCACAATCAAAAACGGCGACATTTGCGTTGAAAATATCCATGCCGTTTATGAACAGACGGGATCGTCAATAAGCGACAGCTTGGAAAAAAATGGCGAGCGCGTTTTAGTGCTGAATGATGAAGTTCACCACGCCTATAATTCGTCGAACGAGCAGGATATAAGAAAATGGAAAGCGTTTTTGCTCAATCCCGATTTTAATTTCAAATACATTTTGGGGTTTACCGGCACGGCATATATGGACGATGAGTATTTCAACGATGTTATTTATCGCTACTCAATACGCCAAGCTGTTGACGATAAAGTTATTAAGTCGGTTGACTATGTAGCGAAAGACGAAAACATAGACAAAAATGAGAAATTCCAAAAAATTTACGACAATCACGACGAATTTGTAAAAAAGTATCGGCTGATTAAACCGCTCACAATTTTAGTTACAAAAGATATTTCCAAAGCAAAAACACTTCGGGAAGATTTAATTGATTTTTTGGAGAAGCGGGAAAAAATCTCCCGCAAAGCGGTGGAGAAAAAAGTTTTGATTGTTACTTCGCACAAAGACCACAAGAAAAATGTTTTGGAATTGAAAAATGTTGACGATAAAGAAAATTCTGTTGAGTGGATTGTTTCCGTTTCTATGCTCACCGAGGGCTGGGATGTAAAAAATGTTTTTCAAATTGTGCCGTGGGAAGACCGAGCTTTCAATTCAAAACTTTTGATTGCCCAAGTTTTGGGCCGAGGGCTTCGCATACCGGAAGAATACAAATCGCCACAGCCGAAAGTCAGGGTTTTTAATCATGACGCTTGGAGCCGAAATATTCGCGGACTGGTTGATGAGATTTTGGAAATTGAAGTCCGCTTGACGAGCGAGGTTTTAACTTCCGGCGAACGAGCAAAATATAATTTTGATCTTTACACTATTGACTATGAAAAACAGGAAAGAGCCGTTAAAGCGAAAAAAGACACGGAAATTTTTGATTATTCAAAGGACAAACCTATTAAATTAGTTTCTCAGGCTGAACGAATAGAAAAAATTACTGAATACGAAGATTTAGCAGGCGTAATCAAACTTAAAACTACCGTTATTCAAAAAAATGTTTTTACTGTTGATGAAGTGGTGGAAAAAATCATTGAAACTTTTAAGACGAGGGATTTTGAAGCAAAAATAAGATTTCCTAAAGGGGAATATGACAAAGAGAATTTACCGCCTGAAAATGAAATTAAGGAAATTATTCTTGCTTCAATGAAAGCTGTCGGGATTAAAAGCGGTTTATTAGTAGAAGAAAATGCTTTACGTGTTTTTCAGGCATTCCAAACAATTTTTAGAGCGAGAAGTTCAACAGCCGTTTTTAAAAGAACGGCGAACAAGCCGAAATTAATCAGCACAAAAGAACTTGAAAAAGAAAGCGTCGCCGTCGGAGCGATAAAACACGGCTCAACAATTTTCTACACCGAAAATTTCAAAGACGAGTGCAAAAACGGAATGATTGATATTTTGCAAGACATAGCCAACGATGAAAATCTGCCAAGAAGCGCAAGCAAAGAAGTTAATTCTTACTGCTTCAAAACGCCGGTCAATGTCGTTTTGACAAAACTTGAGCCGGAACGAAAGTTCGTTGAAGCGATTGTTGGCTCAAAAGTATGCGCAAAAATTGACGCTTGGATAAAATCGCGGGACATGGGATTCTACAGCGTTGAGTATTCGTGGAGAAAAGGCGAACACCCGACACAAGGAAGTTTCAATCCCGATTTTTTTTTGAAACTTGGCGAAAATATCGTTGTCGTTGAGATAAAATCCGACGGCGACGATTCAGAAGAAAACAAAGCAAAATATCGCTGGGCAAAAAAACATTTTGAGGATTTAAACGAGGAATTGAAAAAAAGCAAAATCAAACAGCGATATTTCTTCCACTTTTTAAGTCCAAATAGTTATGCCGAATTTGTAGAATATTTTTGCGACAATAGGGTTTTTGACAAAAAGTTTCGTAGTAAGCTTGAGGATTTACTGGATAGGGATTAAGGTGTAAAGTACGGCTAATAAAGAACGGAGGTGGCTAATAAAGTATATTTATGATAAGATGAAAAAGGTGGAATTATTGGCTTTTAACCTCGGTAAATCGCCAGATAACCCCAAGTTATTTAAGCTTTATTAATTAAATAAAAATTCATATGACTATGGAGAAAATTTGGAAAGATTAATCCAAAATAAGGGCTGGCAAAAGCCAGCCCTTATTTTTTAAAGAATCAATATTAAAATTTAATGCCGATAAAAAATATAATAATAGGCTGTCCATATACCAGAATGAAATCTTTAGAAAAAGAACTTAAGTTGTTTTCAGATGTAAATTGTTTAAACATTGATGATATTACGGGGATAGACCTAAAAAGAATTTATACAAAAGATAATAAATATTATTTTGATGATATTGATAGTGTTTTTATTCGATACCCCTATGATCTAATCCCGCCCCATTCGCAAACTTACAATTTACGAGAAAATACAGAATATTTAAAAACCATCGCCTTGATTTTGTCTAATAAAAGCATCAACCCGATTCAATTGACTTGGAAATACAGAAATAGACTTTTATCTCTTAAACTCGCTGATAAAATCGGCCTAAATGTCCCCACTTCAATAGTTACTAAAAAAATTTTTAATTGTAAGGATTTTTACAAAAATAAATCCACTCCCATTTCCAAGGCAATAGGAAACTGCTTTGTTTCTGATAAAACTAAACACACCGCTAATTTGACATCAAAATATTTCACTTTAGCCGAAGATGATGGTGATCGAGCAATGATTTACCCCGCCCAGCAAATGACAATTAACAACTTGGAAAAATACTTACAGACAGTAAAGGTCGTTTTTTTACAAAAATCAATCATAAATATAGTTAAGGAATTCAGAGTTTATTTGATTGGTAAAAAATTATTTATATTTAGCAGGTTAAATAATTTAGGCAAAATAGATAAAAGCGAGGAGTTGTATATCCAAGATAATTTTTCCAATAAATACAGCCAAGTGAAGAAAAAATTATTGGAATTAAAGGAAAAAATGAAGCTTGGATATTTATGTCTAGACATAATTGAAACTAGAGATGATTTGTTTTTAATTGATATTAATCCTTCGGGATCATTACCCCCCTATAGAAAATATCCAGCCGTTACTAAGGAATTAGCGCGACTAATAAGATTATTTAAAGGAAGCTAAAAATCCAAAACCAACATATTCAATGATTGAATATCCGAATTATGATAAGGCAGTTATTGTTACCGGTGATGGAGATTTCTATTGTTTGGTAAAATATCTATTGGGAAAGGGAAAATTAAAAAATGTTTTGATTCCAAACCGGCTTAAATTTTCCGCGCTTTTGAAGTGGGATATTTTCCGTCCGCATTTGCGTTATATGAATGACTTGGAGCATAAACTGGCCTATAAAAAGAAAGAGCCCCGCAAGGATGAAACCTTGAAGGGCTGACTTTCCATTGGTGATGGTTTAAGTATAGCATAAGCGATTATAAAAAGTCAATAGTTGCTTGGAATGAAAATCCACAGTTTTATTTTAACAACAAAAATTATTTAAATTAAGATAAAATATTTTTATGTCCCAATACCACACCGCGCAACGCACCAGAAATCTTTACACCCCAAATGATTTGGAGGTATTTAAGCTTAGCCGTAGTAAGTTGGAGCTATTTGTTGCCTGTCCGCGTTGCTTTTATCTTGACCGCCGCTTGGGCGTGGGCCGACCGCCGGGATTTCCTTTCGCTTTGAATTCAGCCGTTGACGCTTTGCTCAAAAAAGAATTTGATATTCATCGGGCCAAAGGCACGAAGCACCCATTAATAGAAAAGTACGGTGTTGACGCCCAGCCAATTCCGCATGAGGACTTGGACAAGTGGCGGCATAACTTTACCGGCATTCAATTTTTACATAAACCGACCAATTTGCTGATTACCGGAGCGATTGATGACTTGTGGGCTACCACTCCCACCCCCTCGGCCTCCGGCCACTCCCCCTCGGGCAGGGGGAGAAAAAAAGAAGGGGAGGCTCCGACATCTTCGGGCGAGGGGAGAAATTTAGAATATATTGTCGTTGACTACAAAGCCACGGCTAAGGCCGGGGAGATTACCGAATTAGACCAGGATTGGCAGGACGGCTACAAAAGGCAGATGGAGGTTTATCAGTGGTTGCTTCGCCAAAATGGTTATCAGGTTTCTGACACCGGTTATTTTGTTTATTGCAATGGCCGGACAGACCGTGAGGCGTTTGATGGCAAGTTGGAATTTGACATTACTTTAATTTCTTATACGGGCAACGATTCGTGGGTTGAAAAAACTATCATTAAAGCCCACCAATGTTTAAATAGCGGCCAGATTCCGGAAGCCGACCCGGATTGCGATTATTGTAATTATCAGCGAGCTATTTTGCAAGTTGAGAAAAATAATAAATAATACAAAGTAATTATATACCATGACCCAAGCCCAGGCCTTAGCCATCCTTAAAACCGGCGCTAATGTTTTTTTAACGGGCGAGCCCGGTTCCGGCAAAACGCATACGGTTGACGAGTATGCCGTTTTTTTGCGCACCCGGGGCATTGAACCGGCCATTTGCGCCTCCACCGGCATTGCCGCCACCCACCTCGGCGGGATGACCATTCATTCCTGGAGTGGGCTCGGCGTTAAAAATAAGTTAAGCAAATCCGACCTTAATCGTCTGGCCGATAACCATTATATTGCCAAGCGGGTTTATCGCGCTAAGGTTTTGATTATAGACGAAGTGTCAATGCTTTCGGCCAATACGTTTACTATGGTTGAAGCCGTTTGTCGCAAAATCAGAAATAATCCGGCGCCATTTGGCGGTTTGCAGGTCGTTTTGGTCGGCGATTTTTTTCAACTCCCTCCTGTTTTTAAGGCCGAAGCGGGCGAGGCGAGCCCGCTTCGACTCAGCGAGGCGAGCGGAAGGGGAGTTCAGCCCGCTTCGCCGGAGCTTCAGCGAGGCGAGGGGGAATTCCGCCCGCCGAGCCAATCGGCCTTTCTTGAGGAACCGCCGGCTCGTTTTGCTTATAATTCATCCGCCTGGGAATTAACCAATCCCATGGTCTGTTATCTCACCGAACAGTATCGGCAGGACGACCCTGATTTTTTAGCCGTGCTTTCGGCGATTCGGCGCAATGTTTTTAATCGCGAGCATTGGCGCCATATTGAAAAGCGGAAAATTAATGCTCACGACGCGCCTCATGGCATCACCAAACTTTTTTCGCATAATATTGACGTGGACCGAGTCAATGATGAAACATTGAATAAGCTTCCGGGCAAACCCGAAAAATTTCTTATGCAGTCGCAGGGCCAAAACGCATTTGTCGCTTCGCTTAAAAGGGGCTGTCTTTCTCCCGAGACGCTTTGCCTGAAAATCGGCGCCGCCGTGATGTTCACCAAAAATAATCCCCGAGAAGGATTTGTCAACGGCACGCTCGGCGCGGTTAGGGAGTTTGACGGATTAAGCGGTTATCCGATTGTTAAGGCGCGAAGCGGTAGAGTGATTAAAGTGGAGCCCATGAATTGGACCATAGAAGATAACGGCCGGATGCGGGCGCGCCTCACTCAATTGCCGCTTCGCTTGGCTTGGGCGATAACCGTGCACAAGAGTCAGGGCATGAGCTTGGATGAAGCGGTTATGGATTTAAAAAATGTTTTTGAATTCGGCCAGGGCTATGTTGCGCTTTCCCGCGTTCGCCGGCTTTCGGGCTTGCATCTGCTCGGCTGGAATGAACGCGCTTTTCAAGTCCATCCGGAGATTATTATTCAAGACAAAATTTTCCGTTCGGCGTCAGACGAGGCCGAAATAATGTTTTCCAAAATTTCGCCGGCCGAATGGCAAAAAAATCAGCAGGATTTTATTATGGCTTGCGGCGGCGAACTAAAGGCGAGTGACCGAAAAAAATCCGGCTCGGCTAAAGTAAAATTTGAAACGCATAAGGCGACTCTGGCGCTTTGGCATGAAGGCAAAAACGCGGCGCAGATTGCCGAAACGCGCGGACTCAAAGAAAGGACAATTATTAGCCACTTGGAAACATTGATTAAAAAAGGAAAAATTAATTATACGGATATTTTGCGGATTCTTAAACCGCCGCTGATTGAAGCCCTGCCTAAAATTCAGGCGGTTTTCCGCGAGCTTGATACGGATAAACTCGCGCCGGTGTTTGAAAAATTCAATGGCTTGTATTCATATGATGAGTTGCGGTTAGTGAGAATGACGTTTAATAAAGAATAGAAAACCGCTCAGGGGAGCGGATTATTTATTTTTTTGATTTCCATATCTCTTTCACCGGGGTAATTTCCCGAGAGAGATATTTTAAATCTGTTTTTTAATTTTGATTCGATAAATAGCAAACGAATTCTTTTTGCCAAATTAATCGGCAAAGTAATTTCCGCCATCCCCACAATATCAAATTGTATTTTTATTCGCTCTAAGCTTTTTTCTGGCATGCCATTTTCAGCAAGCCAGATTAAAAGTCGGTTTTTTTCGGCTTGGGAAATTTTTTGAGCGGAAACACTAGCTGTTTTTACCTCCATATAACCCTCCTTGAAATAATGAGCGACTATCATACTGAAATATATATCATTTATATCTCCAAAAGTCAAATTGATAAATTTTTTTAAATAAAGAACCCCGGGAAGCTTTTGAAACTCCTCGGGGTTTTATTTGACTATTGCCTTGATTTTTGTTAGTATTTTTATGATAGGAATGGAGGAATAAAATGGAGAAGTTGAAGGAAAAACCCAAGGAAAAGCCAACGGCAAAGCTGAATAAAATTAGCACGCCGCTCAAGGGCCTATTTATTATTGAGCCATTGGTCTTTGGCGATGAAAGGGGATATTTTTTCGAAAGCTGGAATGGCCATAATTTTCGGGAGCTTTCTCTGGATATCGCCTTTTGCCAGGATAATCAATCGAGATCTGTCAGGGGTGTTTTGCGGGGCATGCACTTTCAAATTCAACACCCGCAAGCAAAATTGGTTAGAGTGGCTTTTGGCGCGGCCTATGATGTGGCCGTGGACATTCGTCCGCAGTCGCCTACTTATGGTCGCTCATTCGGCATTGTTCTTTCAGAAGAAAATAAAAAAATGCTGTTTATCCCGGCCGGATTCGCCCATGGTTTTTTAACTTTATCAGAGTTTGCGATTTTTCTGTATAAAGTAGATACCCCCTATAATGCCAAGGATGAGAGCGGCATTATTTGGAATGATCCGGACTTAGCCATTAATTGGCCTTTGGCTGAATGGGGGATTGGCGAGAGCGAAATTAAAATCAATGAACGCGATAAAAATTTACCAAAATTTAGGGAATTAAACCTTCCCAAAACGCCGGTGCACTGACCGGCTTTTTTAATTGAAAATTATTCGTAATAATGGGAAAAATTTGCTATTATTTAATTAATGAAAAAATTCAGATAAAAAATATGCCTAAAATTTTTATCGTTCGGCACGGACAGGATATGGATAACGCTAACAATATTTTAAACGGTTTGCGGGATTTGGCTTTGACCGATTTAGGCCGAAAGCAAGCCCGGGCCACGGCGCAAAAATTGAAAGATAAAAATATTGGAATAATTTATTCTTCGCCCCTTAAGCGCGCTTTGGAAACCGCCCGAATCATGGCCCGCGCCCTGGGCGTTAAAAAAATAATTGTCAATAATGATTTAAGGGAAAGGGATTTTGGCGTTTTGACCGGCAAATCACTGGCCGATATTCCCAAATATTCAAAAAATAATTTGCCCATTGACGGCACGCTCTATTTTTTAGATGTTAAAAAAGCCGAGAGTTTTCCTACCGTTTATGAACGGGCAAAAGGCGTGTTAGAAAAAATTGTTGCCCAAAAAAATGGCCAGAATATTCTCATCGTTACCCACGGGGATTTTGGCAAAATGCTTCGGGCCGTTTTTTATAATTGGGATTGGGAAAGGGGGCTCAAGACGCCGCATTTTGGCAATGGCGATGTTTTAGAGCTGATGGCGCGTCCCGATTAAACAGGATTGCTTCGTCGCCGATTACGGTTCCTCGCAATGACAATAAAAAATAACGCGATAATTAACCCGAAAGAGAAGGTCAGATTTTTGCGTAATATTAAATAGCTCTTCTGGAAAATATGGCCCTTCCGGAAAATTGCGACCAAAAAACCGATGAAGAGTTAGTCGTTTTGGCCCTAAAAGACCAGGGTTATTTTTTATATATCATGAAAAGATATACCCATCGGCTTTTGGGCTATATCATCAGAATGTCCGGCTTAAGTGAAGAGGATGCCGAGGACCTGCTTCAGGATGTTTTCATCAAGGTTTATCGGAATTTGAATAATTTTGACCAGACCCAAAAATTTTCTTCCTGGATCTACAGTATTGCCCGCCATCAGGCGATTAGCAATTTTCGGAAATTAAAATCGCGGCCGAAGTCCGTGACCTGGGACAATGACGATGAATTTTTAAAAAATATTTCTTCAGATTTCAGTTTAGAAACGGAATTAGACGGCAATTTAAACCAAGAAATGATTGAGCAGGTGTTAAACGCCCTTGATTACAAATACAAAGAGGTCTTGGCCTTAAAATTCATTGAGGGCCGTGATTACAAGGAAATCGCCGATATCATCAAGAAGCCCATGGGCACGGTCGCGACCCTGATTAATCGCGCCAAAAGAAAATTCAAGGAAGAATTTAAAAAGCAAAACATTAAACTATGAATGATTTAAGCCAAAAGGTCTTAGCCGAGATTAGGGAAAAGAAAATTTCTCCGATTCCGCGCTGGGCGTTTTCCACTAAAAATTACGCGATTTGGTTTGTTTATGTTTTTTTTCTGTTTCTCGGCGGG
>JBAZQS010000012.1:0-27518 GCA_041645075.1 Patescibacteria group bacterium
AGTCAGATAATCGCTTATCTTTTTTACGGCCACCGGTAAAAATTTCAAGACCTGACAGCGGGAAACAATGGTCTGGGGCAACTTATCGGCCTCGTCGGCGATTAAAATAATCACGGTTTTATCGGTTGGTTCTTCTAAAATTTTCAAAAGGGCGTTGGCGGTATGCTTATTGAAATATTGGGCTTCGGGAATGATGGCGATTTTATAACTATTTAAAAACGTGGCCTGTTGCAGGCGGCTCTTTAAATCACGAATCTGGTCAATGGCAATGTCTTTTTTTAATTTACCGGTCTTATCGTCTATAATTCTTTCCACGATATAAACATCAGGATGAAGGCCGTTTTTAAATTGCTGGCAATGAAAACATTCGCCGCAGGGCATTGGGCCTTGCTGTCCTTGGCAAAGAATGGAACCAATAAATTCCTTGGCGACGGCGTACTTGCCCAAATTGGCCGGTCCGACAAATAAATAACCATGGGCAACGCGGTCATTTAAAATAGCGGATTGTAAAAAATCAGTGATTTTTTCCTGCCCGCAAATAGGCCAGTTAAATTGCTTTTCTTGCTCTTTCATCTGAATTAGATTTTACCATTTATCACGGCCGCAATCAAGTAGGGACATGGAGATGGTTGCAAAACCCTATTTCTGCTGCAATCTCTGATTTTTGACTGCGACGGCGTCAGATTTCATAAAATGTCCTCACCGTAGCTGCGGCTACGGTTCCGGGCATTTTACTCATCTTCCTTGTCTCGTTCAAAAATCAGAGATTTCGCTACGAAAAGGGTTTTGCAACCATCTCATGGTCTCTCTGGCGGTTTCTGTCCAAGAAAATATTTCCGCCCGCTTCAATCCCTTTTCCTTTAATAATTTTCTGTATTCCTCATTGCTTAAAATAAAACCTATTTTATCGGCAATCTCGGCTGGCTGGCGCGGGTCAACAAACACCGCCGCCTCGCCGGCCACTTCTCGGTGCGGTTCTAAATCAGAGGCGATAACCGGCGTACCGCAAGCCAGGGCTTGGACAATCGGCAAACCAAAACCCTCATACAAAGTCGGAAATAAAAACACTTCGGCTAAATTGATAATAGTCGGCACATCCTCTTCCGGCACATAGCCGGGCCGGATAATTTTTTCGCCCAGCCCCGAATCGCTGATTAATTGTTTTATGGCTTCAGATTCATTGCCGGCATTGCCGATTAAAACCAAATTTAATTCCGGATATTTAGCGGCGGCCAAAATAAATGATTTGATAATATTAATGATATTTTTTTTGCGTTCCAATCGGCCGATAAAAAGCAAATACGGCTTTTTGATTTTGTATTTTTCTAAAACGCTTTCGTCCGGCTGATTAATTCTTTTATATTTATTTTTGTCATAGCCCAAATAAGTAACTTTAATTTTATCAGCATCAACGCCATATAATTCAATGATTTCCTTTTTTGAAAATTCAGAAACCGTAATAATAATATCGGCTCGCCGTTTTATTTTCCTCATGGTCAAATCATGGTACCAGAATTGAATTTTTTTATACAGGGCGGGAAACCGCTTAAAGCCGACATCATGAACTGTAATAACGACTTTGATTTTTTTCGGTATGGGCAGAAAAGGAATGGTGTGCGCCGAGACATATAAAACATCGGGCGGATTAGTGATTAATTCCCACCAAAGCCGTATCTGGGTCCATAAATATTTTGGCAGCCAATTTAAAGATTTTTCTCGCCAGTTATCCGGCACAACTTCTAAGCCGTCACGTAATTTTTCATTTGTATACAAAACAAAATTGGTCGGGATGACACCAGGAGATGTCATTTTTTTTAATTCCTGAATCACATGATAAGAATACCATTCTACACCGGTGCGATTTTGTTTGTTGGCGCGGGAAGCGTCTATGCCGATAACCATAATTTTTAATTTACAATTTTCAATAAATGACCCAATGAATCAATTTTCAAGAAAATAAAAGTTTGAATCATTGAAAATTGAAAATTCATTGTAAATTGAGAATTGATAATTGAAAATTTATTTAGCGACCATTTTATTTGGTCGCCAAAATACTTCTCTTATAACTCTCTAAGTTCTCCAAAGCGATACCCGTGCCTTTGGCCACGCAAAACAAAGCGTCATCGGCCACATAAGCCGATAAGCCGGTCGCCCGATTAACCAATCTGTCTATATTCCTTAACAAGCTTGAACCGCCCGCCATAACCACCCCCTTATCAATCACATCCGCGGATAATTCCGGCGGCGTTTTATGCAACACATTTTTAATGGCCTGAACAATGCCGTCCAATTCCGTCTGAATGGCGTCCGTAACATCATCAGAAGACACGGTGATGGTTTTGGGCAGGCCCGTAATCATATCCCGGCCGCGCACATCCATAAATAATTTTTCATCCATAAATAAGGCCGAACCGATATTGATTTTAATATCCTCGGCCGTCCTCTCACCGATGGCTAAATTATATTTTCTTCTAATATACTCGGTAATCGCCACGTCAAATTTATTGCCGCCAATTCTGACGGAATTGGCCGCGACGATGCCGCCCAATGAGATCACCGCTATTTCCGTGGTGCCGCCGCCAATATCAATGATCATATGGCCGGATGCCGAGCCAATGGGTATATTGGCGCCAATGGCCGCCACAATCGGCTCCTTGATGATATAGGCGGCCTTGGCGCCGGCCGCGATCGTGGCATCAACCACGGCGCGCCTTTCGGTGGAAGTAATTCCCGCCGGCACCGCGACCATAACCTCGGGCCTAAACAACCGCACCCCGCCCAGCGCTTTATTGATAAAATATCTCAACATGGCTTCCGTCGTCTTATAATCGGCAATAACCCCGTCTTTCAATGGCCTCAGGGCAATAATCGTATCCGGCGTCCGGCCCAGCATTTCTTTGGCTTCGGCGCCGACGGCAATGATTTTTCTATCAATAGTAGAAATCGCCACCACCGATGGCTCGTTTATGACCACGCCTTTTTTAGGCACATACACTAAAATATTGGTTGTGCCCAAATCAATGCCGATTTTTTTTAGAAACATATTTCAGAATAGTTAAAATTTTAATACTATTCCCCTATCAACCGACAAATCCGTATCCCATTCAACCGACTTGCCCGCAAATTTTGTCGGCGAATTTTCCGTATTATAAGCGGAAATATACTTATTGAAGTTTAAATTAATTTTCAAATTATGTCCAATGGTTCCCGGCTGCTTCTGAACAATAAATGTATACAGCCCCCGCTGATACTCTTTCTTAATATTATCCGGCAACCTATATTCTAACACCAAGGTCTTGTTGTCGCCCGGGTCAACGGTTAAAAAAGTGGCAAAATACTTCTTGCCCAATTCGGCGCGCGCCTCTAAATTTTTTGCTAAGTCCAAATTTGTAATCTGATCTTTGTCTTGAATATATCCCCTTAAAAACCAAGTCCCGGCCGGCGCGTAAACCCTCACATAAGTCCGATAATTAGTAATGAGGCCAGGTGTATGCTTGCCTTGATGATTATAATTTATGATCACGCGCCCAATCAAATCACCATTATTATTTTCATTTACTTCGTAGGCAATCAACTTCTCCATAACAGAATCGGTCTTAAGGGCGGCAAAATTACTGTCAACCACCATCAAATAGTCGCCTTTAGTTGATTTAACCTCGCCTGACCAATTCTTTTCCGTGAAATATTTCTGCAAATCCGGATTTGTAAGATAGACCAAAATATTTTTTTGGTCAATATTTTTCTTAAATGCCAGCCACAGTTTAGCCAAATCCTCGAGCGGCAAATTATGGATATTATCAATTAGAATTTTGGTTAAAGACCCGATAATCGCTTTTCGGCTGGTTTCGCTGATGCCGCGTTTCTTATAATCCTGCTCCACAAAATTTTCCAAAACATTGGCAAAGTCCTGGTGGGCAAAATTAACGCCATCGGCCATAACCGGCCCCATCACGGCCAATAAGTTAGCGATAAAATCCGGCGTAATAGCGATCACGCCATCTACGCGCTGGGGCGGCAAACCGGCCCGCTTCGCCGGAGCTTCAGCGAGGCGAGCATTTTTTCTCTCTTCATTAAAAAACCATAAAATATTTTTGGCGGCAGTCGGCCAATCCGGCGACCAATTAGCGTCTCTCATAAACCAATTCTTCTGTTTGTTGTATATGAGCATGGGCAGCGGCGCCGGCGCCTCAAGTTTGCCTTCAGAAAATTTATCCAAATTGTAAATATCATCCGTAAAAATATTTTTAATCTCGCCGTCTTTGGCCGTGATTAAGCCATAACTGCCGATAAAACCGCCGGTCGGCCTTATTTCCATATTATTTTGAAAAATAAAAAGATAGGTTTTTTCCCGCTCATAGCCCAAAAGTTCGGGCAAATTGCTGGCGATGGGCAAAACGGTTTCTGTGTTATCAACCGCCTGTCTTAATAATTGGTCAAAAGATAATATCTTTTCTTTTAGGGGGCGCCACAAATTATTCGTATTGGTTTCTCTAAGCCGCTGTTTGGCCGCTTCAACTGAATTTTCTACCGCAAAAAATATTTGCCGATTTTCACTTATTGATTTTAATAATTCTTTTTTTTGTTCGGGCTCGCTAAAACCCAAACCTGAATTCTTGCCTTTAAAATTTTGAGCGATACCCCCCAGCAAACCAAAAATCTTGCCATAACCGGATAGTAAGTCGGAAGTCGCGGACAACAGCTTATCGGCGGAATCGGCGGTTCGGCCGATAGACGGCCAATATAATATCAGACCCAATTTTTTTAAATCGGCCCTGATATTTTTAATATCATTATCAATTTTTATGAGCGACTCGTTTAATTTGTCCCAATTATTATCGACTAAAAAATCCTTGGCCTGACTGACGTTTTTTTCTAAAGCCGATATTTGCTGGGCCAAAATCGGCCCGTAAATGATTAGCGGCAAAGCCACGACCCAGAATAATATTAAAAATATAACTAAAAAAACCACCGCCAACCCGTACCAATTAAACTTCGGTTTTTTTAATGGGCGGTGATTAAACATTTCAGAGAGAATATTTTTTTAAATACCTAAACCAGTCCATAATATGAATCCAAAAAATTTTTGAGAAAACGCCACTTTGAGCCGACTCCCTTTTATGATAATGGACAATGTCGGTCTCGGCATAATAATAAACTTTATAATTTACGGCTTTAAATTTCTGGCACCAAGCCACATCGCCAAAGTATAAAAATAAGCTCTCATCCATTAATCCGACTTTTTCTATGGCCGACCTTCTAATCATCATAAAAGCGCCCAAAATCCAGTCCACTTCTCTGGTGATTTGATGGTCAAAATCAGTCATTAAATAATTATCAATTTCTTTTTTGGCAAAAGGCAATTTTCCTAAAATGGTGCGGCGGTATATGGGCACCATCGGTCCCGGAAACCGCAGGCAGGACATTTGAATTGAGCCATCGGGATTTTTTAATTTTGGCCCCACCAAGGCCGCTTCCGGATGTTCCTCCATAAATCGGTAAATTTTATCAATAGAATCGTCTTTAACCGCGATATCGGTGTTGGAAATCAAAATATATTTGCCCGTGGAATTCCTAATCCCTAAATTATTGCCTTTATGAAAACCAAGATTCTCATTAGATGCAATTAGCTTTACATTAGGAAATTTTTCCTTCACTAACTCCACTGAACCATCTTGCGAATTGTTATCCACCACAATCACTTCATAGTCCACGGCTGGTGGATACATAAAAATGCCCCCCAAACACTGCTTGAGAAGGCCGCGGGTTTTATAATTATTTATGATTATTGAAATCTCCATTATTTAAAATTACAATGCTTTAATTTATCACATTTTATAATTATAGTCAAACTATCAACCGCACCTGATAGTGGTTAATTAATCCATTTTCTTATGTAGTTAAAATTCACCTTCGCTCGGTTCAAAATCAATTTTCTTTTTCTAAGCATTTTCGGCATTAAATGAAATAAACTGCCAACAGCGCGCAAATTTGACCATTCAAAAATTAGAATGTAGATAAATTTCTTCAATTCATACCATAATATTTGCGGCAGATATTTTATTAAATTAGCGCTGAATTCATTTTTTAAAATCACAAAAAAATGATTGCGATAAGAATAGTATTTGGCGAAATTAGATTGATTTTTTTTATTTTCCATTATTTTCCGTATTCCTTTTCGTTCCGAACCGCTCATGGTTCTAATATGATAAGCCGTGGCCTCGGGAATCAGCAGTGATTTCCAGCCATTGAGTTGCAGACGCCACGCCAAATCAACATCCTCTTTGTAGCAGAAAAAATCCTCATCAAAATATTCTCCTTGCGGATGGTCTTGGGTCTTAACCAAACAATCTTCAAGCGCCCGCCGATTATAAAGAACAAGCGCCCCGGAATGGCCGAAGACCTCTTGCTCATTGATAAATTTATCCGATGCCTTCCCCGCTCCCAATTCCACCACCCGATGGCTTTTAAATATTTTCAAGCCGCAGGAATCAATAATATTTAATTTTTCAATATCATTGATTTCTTTATTAATAATCTTCATTTTTAAAACCTTGCCGCCAAGCGCGCCAAATTGTTCATTAACGGGCTCGCCTCCTCGCCTCGCGGCGAAGCGGGGCTGAGTCGAAGCGGGCGCATCGGCTTTATTCATAATGATTTCCAGCCAATCCGATTCAAGTATAATATCCGGATTACAAACTAAAATATATGGCGAATTTAATAATTTTATACCTTGATTGTGCGCCTTGGCAAAACCCAAATTTTTATTATTTTGAAAAACCGTTACCTCCGGATAATTGGCTTTTAAAAATTTCACCGCGCCGTCTTGGGACTCATTATCTATGACTAAAACTTGAAAGTCCCGATAGGTCTGGCTAAAAATAGAAGTTAAGCAATCGGGCAAAAACTTCAAGCTATTCCAGATAACGATTTGAATTGTGACGCGGGGAAAATTCATTTTATAGTATAAATATTAAATTAGACCTTTTTCTCCGTCACCCAAAATCCAAGCCGCCATTTGCCGCCAAGCATCAGCCGCGTTTGGGCCTCAATGGCCGGTATAGAACCAAACACCACCATGGTGATGGGAAATACCGCCCACTGGGCAATCATAATGATATAATTCCAGAAACCATAACCCCGCGGCCGGGGGGGCAAAACTATCGTATACATAATCGCGTTAAAAATCAGGCCGACCATGCCGATCATCATTAAATTTTGCAG
The DNA here is from genome assembly GCA_041645075.1 of Patescibacteria group bacterium. Classification (GTDB taxonomy): domain Bacteria; phylum Patescibacteriota; class Patescibacteriia; order 2-01-FULL-39-33; family 2-01-FULL-39-33; genus JBAZQS01. The sequence goes on from JBAZQS010000012.1 coordinate 7,222, forward strand.
GGTATAGGGCGCGTTCTGAAAAAGGACCGTGGCCTTGGCTTCGGGCGAGGCCAGCCAAAGCGGCACCCGGCCGACAATCAGGATAATTAAAGGCGCCGTGGCCCACGAATACATGCCTTCAACCTGATTCCATAAATAGTGAAGGCGTTTTTTTAGGGGTATTTTCCGATTGGCGTGTTTGCCAAAAAAATTATCCCAAAGCCAAGGAAGGTGCTCTACGCCCCACGCCCAACGCCTCATTTGCTTATATTGATTGATTAAACTTTTCCCCAGCGAGCCGATTTGAACCGTATCCATGGAAAGCGTGACAAACATGGGCACCACTTCATAATCACCATCATATTTGACCAGACCCTGAAGGCAAATACGCGAATCCTCGGTGACAATTGTTTTATCATGAAAACCGACATCAACTAACATTTTGAAACTCATGCTGTGCGAAGAAAAAGTCAGCAATCTCTCGGCGCGCGACATATCGGTCAAAAGCCAAAAAGTGGTCGCGCTGGCCACGACGCGAATAATGGGATTTGATTCCCAAATATTATTGTTATAAAGAATGAGTGGCTGATAACTGGCATGCGTGGGCCGAGGATGAGTTATAAATTTATAAGTCAAGCAGGAAAAATATTGCTCATGCGGCAGGGTTTCAATATCAAAACAGGAAACAATAATTTTTTCATAGTCAATTTTAAGTCCATCAACTAATTTCTTTACTTCTAATTCCATATAATGAACATTGGAGCCCTTGCCGGGCAATTCATCCTCGGCGGGCGGATGAACCGTGATAAGCAGTTTAAAAAATTTATCGCCGAATTTTTCTTTGATTTGCCGGGCAATTTTTTCAAAATTTTCCCGGTCTCTTCCTTCCCCGCCCAAAACCACGATAATTCTGTCTTTGGGATAATCCACCTCGCCTAATTTTTGAAAAGATCTTTCAATGACTTCATAGGGTTCTTTATAAGTTGGATAGGTGATGATATGATAATAATCCAAATAATTTTTGCCGCTCTTCTCGGCTATTTCTTTCAGCCGGCCGAGCCAATTGATTTTTGTGTCCCGGCGAAATCTAAGCCAGGAAATAAAAAGCCAAACCATCATATAAAAAAGACGGACAATCCAATAGACCACAAAAACAATAATAAAATATATCGCCCAGAGAGGGCGGATAAATGATAGCGATATTAAAACAATAAAAGTCAGCCAGACCAGGGCGGCTGGGAATATTTCCGCTATTCTTGAATAAGATTTATCACTCATTATGGATTAAAATTAGCATTTTTTTAATATAAAATCAAGACGCAAAAAAACACCAGACAAATATCGGTGTTTTTAAAAAAAAATTTAAATCAAACTTTTTCCTGTCATTTCCTTGGGCTGTTTTAAGCCCATAACTTTTAAAATAGTGGGGGCGACATCGGATAATAGACCGGATGGCTGAACCAAGCTTAAATCAGAATTCGGACTATCGGCATAACCGGCCGTTTTTCCCTCCCACTCTTTACCGACAATAATAAAGGGCACGGGATAAGTGCTGTGCTCTTTATCTATTTTGCCTGATTGCAAATTCACCAGCTCTTCGGCATTGCCATGATCCGCGGTAATAAACGCCACGCCATTTTTTGCCAATATCACCTCAACCAATTGCTTGACGCAATCATCAATAATCTCGCACGCCTTAATGGTCGGTTTTAATTCGCCGGTGTGGCTTAACATATCGCCATTGGCGAAATTTAAAACAATGAAATCATATTTATCATCCATTATGGCATCAATCGCTTTTTTGGTTATTTCCTTGGCCGACATTTCCGGTTTTTCGACATATGATTTTACTCTGGGCGAAGGCGCTAAAATCCTGTCCTCACCCTTAAACTGCTCTTCTCTCCCGCCGTTAAAAAAGAAAGTGACATGGGCATATTTTTCGGTTTCCGCAATATGAAGTTGTTTTAACTTATTTTCTGAAATTACTTTGGCGATCGGTTCATTAATTAATTCGGTCGGATAAGCAACTTCAACCGGTAAATCCTTTTCGTATTCGGTCATGGTCACAAAATATAAATCCTTTAAATAACCGCACGGAAATTTTTCAAAACCGGGCAAAACAAACGCCTTGGTCAATTCACGGGCCCGATCGGATCGAAAATTAAAAAAAATCACCGAATCACCCGCTTTCACAGTGGCTACGGGCTCATTATTGCCATTGAAAATCGCGGTTGGCACGAATTCCTCGTCGTATATTTTTTTATCATAAGATGCCTGAATGGCCTCAACTGGGTCAGAAAATTTTTCTTCTGATTCGCCTCTTACCATCGCCTTATAGGCCAAGACAATCCTTTCCCAGTGGTTATCCCGATCCAGGGCATAAAATCGTCCGGAAATGGTCGCGATTTGGCCGATTTTATAATTTTTAATTTTCTCTTGCAATTTTTTAATCAAATCCAACCCGGAATTATACGGCATATCGCGGCCATCAAGAAAAGCGTGGATAAAAACCGGCTTGAATTTTTCCTTGGCGGCCAATTCCAAAAGAGCGTATAAATGATCCATAGAGCCATGAACGCCGCCCAAAGAGATTAAGCCCATCAGATGCAGAGACGATTTGTTTTTCTTGGCGTGTTTAATGGCTGCCAGAAATTTTTCATTGGCAAAAAATGAGCCGTCAGTAATTGATTTAGTGATGCGGGGCAAATTTTGATAGATTAACTTACCCGAACCCAGATTAAGATGGCCGACTTCCGAATTGCCAATCTCACCCCAAGACAAGCCGACGGCTTCGCCCGAGGCCTGAAGGGTCATTGAAGGGTAGGTCTTGATTAAATTATTGATATTAGGTGTCTTGGCTAAAGAAATCGCATTGCCTCGGGAAGGCGGGGCAATGCCCCAGCCGTCAAGGATGATTAAGACGACGGGCTTGGGACGAGTAAATTTTTTATTTGAAGTCATAAAAAATAAATTTGGTGCTTATTTGTAATTTTATATCAAACTATCTTTGCTCATCAACCCGCTTTTTTTAAGGCCAAATAATTTTAAAATCGTGGGCGCGACATTTCCCAGCGATCCATCGCCTTTCAATCTCTTATGCCTTAGTCCTTTATGAATTAAAATAAACGGCACCGGATTAGTCGTATGTTCGGTAATAATTTCGCGGGTCTCTAGATTAAGCATGTATTCTAAATTACCATGATCGGCGGTAATAATCAATGTGGCCTCTTTTTTGGCGGCGGCTTGAACCACTTTTTTTACATATTTATCAACGGCTTCGGCCGCCTTAATACCGGCTTTCAAATCGCCCGTGTGGCCAATCATATCGGGACAGGCGAAATTAGCGCAGATGAAATCAAATTTATTCAGACAACTGATTATTTTTTGCGTGATTTTAGCCGTGGACATGGCCGGGGTTTCCGCGTATGACCTAACATTGGGCGAGGGAATATTGATCCTCTTTTCATTAGCCACGGGATTAGCGTAGCCACCGTTAAAAAAGAAGGTGACATGAGCATACTTCTCGCTCTCGGCGATATAAATTTGTTTTTTATCTTTTAACAATACGGGCAAGGTCTCTTTGACGTCTTCGGAAGGGTAGGCGGTAAGGATATTGTCCAAATCGGGCCCGAAATCAGTCATGGCCACGAAAGTAAGGCGAGGTAAAACAGCTTTCCGTCTTGGCGCGCCCGCTTCGCCGAATCGAGGCGAGTTCGGATTCATTTCCTCAAAGTCATTTTGGACAAATGGCTTGGCCATTTGGCGCGCCCGGTCGGATCTTAGGTTAAAAAAAATTATTGAATCATCGTCTTTGATTCTCGGGGTCATCTTGCCCCGACGATACATAACAATCGGCTCAATAAATTCATCGGTGATGCCCGCATTATAGGCGCGAGTAATCCCCTCCTGAGGGCTTTTCGTCTTATGACCCGTTCCTGAAATCATGGCGTCATAAGCCATAATTGTCCTTGCCCAGGCCTTTTTCCGGTCCATGGCGTAAAAACGGCCGATGATCGTGGAAATGATTTCATTGGGCCTTAAAAATCTCTCCAAGGCCTCAACCGATTTTAAAGCCGACCGGGGCGGTGAATCGCGGCCGTCGGTAAATAAATGCAAATAAATATTTTTTACTTTCTTATTCCTTAAAAGAGTCAAAAGCGCCAAAAGATGGTCGGGGTCGCTGTGCGGACTTTGGCCATTAGACAATAATCCCATTAAATGGATATTTGATTTATGCTTTTTCGCGTGATGGATGGCCGCTAAAAAAGCCGGGTTCTTAAAAAACTCGCCCGTATTAATTTGCTTGGAAATTTTCACCACATCTTGTTCAATGATTCGGCCGGCGCCCAAATTCAAATGTCCGGCTTCTGAATTGCCAACCTGCTCGGGCGGCAGTCCGACGCATTTTCCGGACGCGCAAAGCTTAGTCCAGGAATATTTTTTATACAGCGAATCAATGGTCGGGGTCTTGGCTAAATAAATGGCATTTGACGCGTCATCTTTGCCCAAACCCCAACCGTCTAATATCAGCAGGATAACCTTCTTGGAGGTTTTAGTGGGTTTATTTTTCATTAATTTATTCATCGCAGAAAATTAAATTACGAATTACGAATTTCAAATTACGAATTATTGAAAAAAAATTTTAATTCGTAATTTTTAATTTTTAATTTGTAATTTGTAATTTATTTCACCTCGTCCCAAATTTCCATCAAGCGATTATACTTGGCCACTCTTTCCATTCGGCAAAGCGAGCCGGTCTTGATGAATTCCGCACCAGAAGCCACGGCCAAATCAGCAATAAAATCATCCGCCGTCTCACCGCTTCTATGGGAAATCGCGATTTTATATTTATTATTCTGGGCTAATTTAATGCAATCAACCGTTTCCGTGAGCGAACCGATTTGGTTTAGCTTGATTAAAATTGCATTAGCCACCCCCTTGGCAATCCCCTCTTCCAGTCGTTCCACGTTGGTCACAAACAAATCATCGCCCACTAAAAAAATTTTCTTTCCTAATTCTTTTGTCAATTTTTCCCAGCCGTCCCAATCATCTTCGGCTAAGCCGTCTTCAAGCAATTGAATCGGATATTCATTGACCCAGTCCTTATACATTGCGACCATCTGATTGGAATTCCGATTGGCTTTATCGGCTTTCATATTATATAAACCGCCCTGATAAAATTCCGAAGCCGCCGCATCAATGGCGAATTTTACTTCTTTGCCTAATTCATAACCGGCGGTTTCTACGGCTTGAGTCATTACTTCCATGGCCTTCTTGTTGCCCGGCAACTTTGGCGCATAGCCCCCCTCATCACCCACGGTTACCGGATAATTCATATCTTTCAAAATGGTTTTTAAGGCCTGAAAAATTTCCGCCCCGCACCTTATCGCCTCCTTAATATTTTTTTGCTGGGGCATAATCATAAATTCCTGAATATCAATGGACCAGCCAGCATGCGCTCCGCCATTTAAAATATTCATCATCGGCATTGGAAACGACCACTTCTTGCCCCCTGGCCAATATTTATCTTTCAAATAAGCATATAAAGGTTTTTTAGAATCAATGGCCGCGACCCTGGCCACGGCCAAGGAAACGCCCAAGATGGCATTGGCGCCTAATTTTGATTTATTTTTCGTGCCGTCTAATTCCAGCATCAGTTTATCAATTTTCTGCTGCTCCCTTGGATTCAGGCTAATTAATTTTGGCGCAATTTTTTTATTGACATTATCAACCGCTTTTAATACGCCCTTGCCGCCATATCTCTTTTTATCACCATCCCGAAGTTCAAGCGCTTCATAAGAACCGGTGGAGGCGCCGCTGGGCACGGCGGCCCAGGCCTTGATTTTGTTATCTAAAACCACCTCAACTTCAATGGTCGGATTGCCGCGAGAATCCAAAATTTCGCGAGCCGTGATTTTCTTGATTTTTGACATAACCGATTTTGAAATTATTATTTATTATATTTTTATTTATTCCAATCAATTTTTTCGTGATAAGCATTTTCAATGGTAAAGCCCTCGGGATATCTTTCTTTCAATTTATTTACATTATCCTGAAAAATTTCTTCCAAACTCCAGCCGAAAAAATTGCAAATCATGGCCGCGTACCAAAGGGTATCGCCGATATTTTCTTTAATACCGCCCGTTATATCATTCTTATGGGCAAAAGTTTTTTTAATGCAACTGGCCACATCGCCGGCTTCACCGGCCAGGCCCAAACCCCAAGTAGCAATTTCCAACTCGGGGTTATCAAATTTTTTAGCTGTTGATTTACAAAACTCTTGATATTGTTTTAAGTCCATATTATTTTACTTCGTAACTTATACTAACATTAACGACTATATCCTGACTGCCGGCTTGAATGTCCGGAGCTGGCGCGGCTTTTTCCATTGTTGCCGACCCGCCCAGACCCAAAGCATAGCTGTCATACATTATTGGCATACCCTGACCGCCCTCGCTAAAATTCACAATCTTGCCCAATTTTATCCCAACCTGTTGAGACAAAACCTTGGCTTTTTCTTTGGCTTGGTCAATGGCTTTTTTACGCGCTTCTTCTTTGAATTTTTCCGGGTCGTCAATGGTAAATTGAGGGCCATAAACATTATTAGCGCCCAAAGTCGTGGCCTTGGCTAAAATATCGCCGATTTTATCAAAATTTCTAATTTTAATCTGGGTTGATTGATTAATGGTATAGCCGATTATCCGCTGACTTGAGCCGGTCCAATCATATTTTGGATTAATATTATACTGGTTTGTTTTCATATCTTTCTCATCAATTTTAAATTCATCGCGCAAGGATTTAACAATGGCATTTATTTTGTCGGTATTTTCTTTTTGGGCGGCAACCACAGTGGCTTTTTCGGTCGTAACGCCAATATTAATGACCGCAATATCCGGAACGGCGGTAACTTTGCCCATACCGTCAACCGTAACCCGGTCTTTAAATTCCGGCGACTGGCCGATATAGCCATAGGTTTTCCAGGCATTTCTGGTTAGACCCACCAGAAATACGGCCAAAATAATTAAAACGACGCCCACAAGCGGGGCCACAACCAGCCTCATTTTTGGCGGATAATAATTTTCTCCATTTAGCATAAATTTTTATATTATTTATTAATTATTAATTTTTTTAAACCCGGCAATTTTTTGCCTTCCAAAAATTCCAGCATGGCTCCCCCGCCCGTGGAAATAAAATTAAATTTTTTTTCTAAACCCATTTTTCGTATCATCTGCACGGTTTCCCCGCCACCCACAATTTTTTCCGCCCGGCTCTTGGCCAAAATCTTAATCAACTCTCTGGTGCCCTTGGCGAAAAATGGCGCTTCAATTAATCCCATCGGGCCGTTCCAAACAATCATCCTCGCTCTTTTAATAATGCTGGCATATAATTTTAAAGTATCCGGCCCGATGTCCAGAATAAACTCATCCTTTTTAATATCGGCCAAGGCGTCAAGCCGCCCCTTTTTGCTATCCAGACCCCTGGCCATCACCCCGTCAACCGGCACCATAACTTTATTATCCGTCAATTTTATTTTCTTTATTTCCGAAAACATTTCCGACTCAATGATTGATTGACCGACGGCTATGCCCATGGCTTTTAAAACCGTATTGGCCAAAGCTCCGCCTAATAGTATGTTCTTAGCAACGGGCAAAAAATTTTTAATCAATTTTATTTTGGTAGAAATTTTTACTCCGCCGATGATGACGACCAACGGCTGTTTTGGCTTTTTTAAAACCTTGGTTAAATTTTTTACTTCTTCTTCAAGTAAAAAACCGGCATAACTTGGCAAATAATTTTGGATAGTGGAAACCGAGGCCTGCTCGCGATGGTCAACCGCAAAAGCGTCATTAACATATATATCACCCAGGTCCGCCAATTGCCGAGCAAAATTTTTACTTGCCTGCCGAAGCCCTGGCGAAGGCAGGTCGCCTACATCTTCTCTTTTATCAAACCTGACATTTTCCAGCATCATCACCTCGCCGTCTTTCATTCCGCTAATTATTTTTTTTACTTTTGGACCAAGAATATTATCAATTTTAATTACCTTCTGCGCCAATAGCTGCGATAATCTTTTGGCCACGGGGTCCAATCTTAAGTTATTCACTATTTTACCGTTCGGCCGCCCGAGATGAGCCATAATAACAACCCTGGCTCCCTTTTTCATTAGATATCTAATGGTCGGCAAGGTTTTTACCATCCGATAATCTTCGCTTTTGCCAACCCTCAAGTCCTTGGTCAAGGGCACGTTAAAATCAACGCGCAGTAGCACGCGTTTTCCTTTTAAATCCTTAAAATTTTTAATAGAATTTATTGTCCCTAATCTATCCATTGTTTTAGTATTTTATCACAAAAGCCGTTTTTCGACAAAAATCTCAAATTCAAAATTATTCCCCTTCTATCTCTTTTAATATCCAACCATCACCTTTTGTTTTATTAACAGTTACTCGCAAACCATCGGCCTTTCCTCCTTGCGCCAGCATTTTTATATTAAATACTAAATTTTCAGCCAAAATTTCTTCACCATGCTCAACCATAGAGCCGAGTTCAATCACGGCTTTAGTTACTTTTTTTAAATTATTTTTTTGGGCGTAATCAATAATCAGGTGATAAATTTGATCCGCCAAATGGAAATCATGCATAATATTTAAATTAGTGTGTAGCGCAGGCAATGCAAGGATCATAGGCGCGGATAAGCGCCCTGATTTTTAGAGACCGCTTCTTTTCGCTTAACTTTATTATATTCGGCAAATATTCTTTTATATCTTCTTCTAAATTTTTTAAATATGAAACCGTGGGCGTGATGATATTACATGATTTAATATAGCCGTTCTTGTCTATAATATAATGATGGTAAAGCGTGCCCCGAGGCGCTTCTATGGCGTCAATGCCAACGACATCATGGCCCAAGGGATTGGCGGCGCCAATAATTTTTAATTTTTCCGCTGGATTTTTTTCTGATTTTAAATTTTGGTCCAAATCCCTCAAAATCTTATTTATTTCTTCAATAGAATGCACGATCTCAACGGCTTGAGCCGTAATATTTTCAAAACTATTGTATTGCGGGAATTTCCAGCGCAGGCCTTTGAGTATGCCCTTGGCCAGCGGGTTAAGCTGTTGGTGGTTGTTGTTTAAACGCGCTAAAGCGCCAACCATAAATGGTTTGCCGCCCAAAGTGGCCGATTTGGCGGCGCGATACGGCTCCTCTATTTCCTTGACATTTTTTGTAAAATTTTTAGCGCTGATGACCTTTTCCTTATCCGCGCCCTGGCCGGAAATTTTGATATCACCGTCATAAATCGCGTATTCATCCTTATTGGTCAGACAGATAAATTTTGTTTCGCGTTTTAATTTAGGATATTTTATCTTAATTACCAAATTGACTAAACACAGAGCATTTTTCAAAACCGCCTCATATTGGCCTTGTAAATTTTTCAATTCATTTTTTGAGGGCAAAACCTTAAAGCCGCCCACTTCGCAATTAATGGGGTGCACGGCCCGGCCGCCGATTGTTTCTATGATTTTCAAGGCCCACGCCCTGACTTTAATCGCGCATTGGGTTTCTTGGCTGTATTTTTTAACAAAATCCAAATCATTTTCTAGGCCAAAAAAATCCGGCAATGAAAGAAAGAATAGGTGCAGGGCATGGCTGTGAATTATTTGAGCCAATTCTAAAACCTGACGCAATCTAATTGTCTGCGGGGTGGGCATAATTTTGAAAGCATTCTCAATCGCTTTTATGGACGATAATTTATGGACTACCGGACAGATGCCGCAAATTCTGGAAGTAATGATTGGCGCTTCAGAAAAATGCCGACCGACCAAAATTCCCTCAATCAGCCGAGCGCCCTCGGTTGTGATAATTTTGGCTGATTTAACGTCGCCCTTTAAAATCTCCGCCACAAAATCGGCCTTGCCCTCCATTTTTCCGATATGATTTATTTGGATTTTCATAATTTTAATTTAAGCCGCCTCTGAAATTTGGTGTCTCTCTTCTTTTAAATTATTAAACTTTAGAATAGCCAAATCAATGGCCCGCTCATAATCTTCCTCGCTTCCGGAATTGAGTAAATCATAGACCTCATCACTATTTATTGCTTCCCGAATAATAGCAGAATTCTCAAAATTATTTTCTTCAATCCATTGTTGAATCTTTTGCTCGTCATTGCCAAACAATTTTTTAATAATTTCCCCCTCAAAACCAATGTTTATGTGTTCGGCCTCCGGCGTCATTTGATGGCTCATAAATTTATTTTTTATTTATTATTTATTTCCTTGCCTAATTCTTTTAAAATTGAATCTCGGGCGCCGAAAATTTCCATCACCCGATAAACCTGCTCTTGAGAAAAATTTTTCAATAAATAAGCCATTAAATTTTTAACTTTCGCTCCCTCAAATAAGCCGCGGCAACCCCAGCAGGCCTGCCGGCTTTTTAAGCAAATGGCTTTACAGCCGCCCAAAGTAATCGGGCCTAAACAAATTTCTCCTTTCTGCAATAAACATTCATAACCGCGTATTTGGCATTCGGAGCAAACCGGGTTTTGAGGAATATAAGGAATTTTTTTGTCTAATATCTGATAAACCAATTCCATAAACTCATCGCCGTCAATGGGACAGCCAGGAATGGTAAAATCAACCTTAACAAAATTATCCACTTCTTTAATATCGGGATTGGCCACCTTTAAACTTTTATAAACATGTTTGATGGTTTTGCTTTTTTGGCGATAATTTTTTATTTCCCAAACGCCGCCCAAAGCCGCGCAATTGCCCACCACAATTAATAAATCCGAACGTTTTCTGATTTCTTTCAATAAATTTATATTTCCTTCGGTTACGGGATTGCCCTCCACCAAACAAATATCATAACGTTCGGCAAATTCCGAATCTTCTTTTATAAGCCGAAAATCCTCAACTTCAAAATTTTTGAGCAAACTTAAAAACCGATTGCCCTGATCCAGCATCACGAATTGGCAGCCCTCGCAGGAAGTCAGGCCGATAATGGCAATTTTTGGTTTTTTATTTTTCTTTTTCATAAACTTGCTAAAGCTAAATTATATTTCGTCCATTTTTCCAAATTTTTCACCTGATTTTCCGTCAAGAAATCACACACCCAACCCCAGTGGATTGACACCCAATCCCCCATTTTTGGCTGTTTGATAAACGCCTTTTCATTGCTTTCATACCAAACCTCCCGTTCAACCGCCTCGCCCAATTTTAATCTGTTATTATCTAAAATAAGTGGTTTAGAATCTATAAATATTGTATTAATAATTGGACTTTTTGTGTTTTTGCCTCGCCCCGTAGCCAGCTTTGCTGTGCTACTAGGGTGTTTTTGTGTTTTTGTGATTTGCCCCCAACCGATCCGACATTCGTCCATTGTCTCTAAACTATGTTCCACTGGATAATGTCCAGTACGCTTGGGGATATTAAAGACGTGCCAGGAATGGTGGGGTTTGGCGCCCAAAGGAATTTTGCCAAAAACTTTTTCCAAAATCTTCGGCTTAAAACGCTTTTTTAATTTTTGTTCATCAATCAGATAGCGGTAAAAATTTTTCAGGGAAATATTTTCCAAAAGCTCATTGCCGAGCCAATACGCCTCAACCACCCGGTAATTAAACGGGTCTAAAATCTGATTGGCTTCGGCGATTAATTTCAAATAAGGATACATTGTTTCAAATTCTTTAAGCATCATTTCCAAACCCGCGTCATTTTGATTGTTAACTACATACTCAAAAAGCTCGCGATTTTTGTCGCCGCCGCAATAGCGCAGTTTATTGGGCATAAAAGCGTAACGGGCGGCCAAGAGAGCGCCGTCTAATTGTATATTATTATCTAACATAATTAAAAATTCAAAAATCAAAATATAAAATGACAATGTAAAATGTTAAAATTTTTAATTCTTCACCCCGTTAAATAAAATCTTTCAGATTTTAATTTTGCAAAGCAAAATTATTTAATGGGGTAAATTGTCATTCTTATTTTTACATTTTGTATTTTAAATTTTTCTTGCAATTGCCAAAATAACAAAACTCCCAATAATATCAAAACCATTCCAACGATATTTTGAGTTGAAATTTTATGCGTCACAAAGGCGGCGTTTAAAAAGGCGGTAATCGGCGAAGCCAAAACCAAAAAACAGGCAACCACGGTTATCGGCAATCTTTTTAAAGCGCTGTACCAAGTGATGACATAGCCAGTTAAAAATACCGAGACCAACAGCAACCAGCCCAACTGGAAAAAATTTAGATTCAATAAACCTGCTGTGTTTTTAGTTACCGCCAAAAATCCAATCAAAATTATTGAGCCGAAAAACATCCGACCCCAGGCCACTACCAAGGCGTCAATATTTCTTAAGGCGATTTTGGCGACGATACTTTCCCCCGCCCACATTAATGTCGCCAGAAAAATCAATAATTCCGCGTAGCCAAAACGAAAAAATTTGAAACCGTCAAAAATAAAATTGCCCAAGATTAAAATCCCGAGCGCCAAAAACTGCAGTCTAGAAATCTTTTCTTTCAAAATCGGCCAAGCCAGAATCGCCACCCAAATAAACAAGGTCTTGTGGATAAAAGAAGCGTTGACCGCCGAGGTTAAACTTAATCCTTGAAAAAACAAAAGAAAGGCAAAACTGCCGCCGATTGCCGCGATTAAAAACAGCATCAGCCAGTCTTTTTTTGCCAGCCGCCTTAATTTCGGCCAAATGACTGGCGTTAAAATTATTAAAGACAATATCAAAGCCACCACGACATTTTTTAAAGTCGTGTACTGAAAAGCGTTTTTCCCTAATGATTGTAAGCCGAATTTATTGAAAAAATTGGCTAGTCCGGAAATTATAGCCGTTATAATGACTAAATAGATCCCCTTTTTCATATTTTTATTTTAAATAATTATTAATTTCTGCCGCTTCTTTGGCGGTTATTTTTTTAACGGCCAAATCAGCGTTAGCCAGCACCCAATCACCCGTCTTCACCTTGCCAATTAGGGCAATATTAACCTGGCGGCCATCGGACAATTCCGCCTTCCGGCCATTAATTTTTTTAATTTGAACCGGTTTAGTTAAACACATACGACAAAATTATCTTCTAAATTTATACAAGTAAATTGTTAATTGATTCTTGTTAGGTTTATCAACTCGCTCCGGCTGCCATTCATTAATAGGCCAACAGCTCACCACCACTCTGGTAGCCGGTTTTAATTCTTGATTGAATTTTTTCAATAATCGGCCGTAGCTCATGCTCAATAGAAAGACAAAAATCACATCCGCGTTAGAAATATTTCTGCCAAAAAAATCGCCGTATAGAATTTTTGAGCCCGGAACAAAAAAACTTTTTATTTTGGCAAACAGATAGGGCAAGACAAAAATTTCCACGCCCGTCGCTTTGGCGCCCTTTTTTGCGGCGGCGAAAACCAGTCGGCCGTCGCCACAGCCCAAATCATATACCACATCGCCTTCTCTCACTTGAGCCAATTCAATCATTCTGGCCACATCTCTTTTTCTGGTTGGTAGCCAAGGCGCGGCGGAAATGGCGCCAAACGCGGCAGTCAAGAAAACCAAAAAAATTATTACATAAAAAATAATCATAAAATTTTATATTACTCCCGGAATCTCTTTTATCTCGCTCCAAGAAAACACGGGTCCGTCTTGGCAGACATAATACGGCCCAATGGCGCAATGCTGGCACACGCCATTACCGCAATACATTTTTCTTTCCAGTGATAAATAAATATTTTCCTCGCTAATTTTTCTTTTTTTCAATTCAGCAATGACAAATTTATACATCATAAGCGGTCCGACCAAAACCGCCACGGAATTATTCGTGATTTTACTGAATTTAAATAAATCCGTCACCCGCCCCCTTTCCCCGCCCCATTTCTTGGACGGCTTTTCCAAAATAATGCTTAACTCGGCCTGGCGGTTCCAGGCGCCATATTCTTTTTTAAACAACAAAGTGTCCTCATTGAGACAGCCATAAAATATCTGCAAAACCGTATTTTCTATCCGGCCGTTAAGATAATCTATTATTAATGACCTCAAGGGCACAAAGCCGCAGCCGCCGCCCACTAAAATCAACGGCTTATTTTTAAACTTATCCAGATCAAAACCGTTGCCAAAGGGGCCGCGAATATCAATCATATCCCCGACTTTTAAGGTGTGAATTTTGGAGGTTAAGTTGCCAACTTTTCTTATCGCCAGCTCAAAAAACTTTTTTGCGTCATAAGGCGATGAGCAAAAACTGATCGGGCACTCGCCCCAGCCGGGCAAGCCGATTTGCGCGAATTGGCCGGGAATAAAATCAAAATCACGCTGCGTTTTTTTATCTAAAAATCGCAGGCGAAATAATTTCGTGTCAATTGATTCTTGATTGACCGCGATTATTTTTGCTTTTTGCGGCTGATAAATATTAAGCATTAATTTAATATTGATTTTATTACTTCGCTTATTTTTATGCCCACGGGACACACCTGACTGCAACGGTTACAACTTACGCATCCGGGCAAATTATATTCATGCGGAATACGGACAAATTTATGGACGTACCAAAAATAAATCTTCTGCTTTACCGTATCCAATTCTTTGTGCCCCCCGGCGACCTTTGAAAAATCATTATAAAAACAATTGCCCCACTGGCGGCAACGGGAAGCGCTTTCCGGATTGGCACTATCGTTAAAGTCAAAACAAAAACAGGTCGGGCAGACAATGGCGCACTTGCCGCAAGCCAGGCATATTTTATCCAATTCGTCCCAAATTTTCTTATTGAATGACTTATCTACTTTATCTTTAAGCAACAACATTCTTTTGTCCGGCCCTTTTTCGGCAATTGGGCCGGCAAATTCAATATTCTGGTAACTGCTTACACTGAATTTTTCCAAAATATTTTGTCCTTTCTCCGACCCGGAATAAATTTTAAGCGGGCCATTTTTTAATTTGAGAATGAAAACATCAAACGCCAAATGTTCCAAAATATCTTCTTCAAAATTGTGGCTGAAGACCTTATGCTTTTTATAATCAGCGGAAAGGTCGGTGCTATAACCGATTAAAATTGTCCTTTTCCGGCGCTTTTGATAATAAGAATCTGGCCCGAAAACCTGGTCAAATAAGGTTAGCGCTTTCAAGTCCAAAATATGGACACCCACGCAAGCTATGGGCGGATAATCGGTTTTTGATTCAATTAAATTATTTTTTACATTTTCAAAAAGCCGCTCCTCGGGCGGCAAAAAAATATCTTTCCAGCTGTTTATTGGCATTTCGGTTGACCAAGCGATATCTTCAATGTTTTCCACTTCTTTAATTTTTAAAATATCATCCTCTCTTTGCGGCGCGAATAAAAAAAATCGGTCGGATAATTGAAGCAAAAAATTTTCTAATTCCTTTTTATCCATGGCTATATTATAACATTAAAACATGAAAACAAAAAAATATAGAACAAAGCTTCAATCATTAATAATATTTTTTAAATACTTTTTTAAATCCTTTCCAATCTCTACATCTTCAAGCCCAAAAACAATATTGGCCTTGAGCCAAGTTAATTTTGAACCGATATCATGATATTTGCCTTCAACTACTTTAGCATATATGGGCCGTTTCTTCATTAGGCGAGCAATGGCATTGGTTAAATAAAATTCTCCTCCTTTTTGCTTTGACATTATTGCCAGCTCATCAAAAATATCGGGCGTTAAAATATAGCCGGAAATAGAAGCGAGGCGGCTTTTGGTTTTTTCCGGTCCGGGCTTTTCCATAAGCTTTTTTACTTGATACACTCCTTTCTCCACTTCAATGCCCTCAATTATGCCGTATTTTTTTGTACCCTCGCTATCGGTCTGATAGGCGGTAATAACCGGATCCCCATATTTTTCAAAGACCTCCATTAATTGTTTTAAGTGCGGTTTTTTCGAACAACGCCAGATGTCATCGCCATAAACAACGGCAAATGGCTCGTCGCCGATTAAATCACGCGCATTAAGCACGGACGTACCGCTACCGTATCTGCCTTTTTGCCGGATATAAATAAAATTTGCCAATTCGGCAACTTCTTTAATTTTTTGGCACACTTCTTTTTTTCCCGCCTTTAAACAAAGCTCTTCCAGATAAATATTGCGGTCAAAGTGGTCCTCTATGGCTCTTTTTGATTGGCCGGTAACCAATATCACATCTCTGATTCCGGCCCTGACCGCCTCCTCCACAATATATTGAATGGTTGGCTTGTCTAAAATCGGCATCATTTCTTTAGGCTGGGCTTTGGTAGCCGGCAAAAAACGCGTGCCCAAACCGCCGACTGGTATCACCACTTTGCGAACTTTTTTGTTTGACATATTATTACAATTTTTAATTTTTAATATTCATCAAAGACAGCACGGTTTCCTTTTGGGCGTTAAGCATTTGGTTTATAGTAATTGGTTTATCAAGCGGCAATAATCCCCTGGCTGATGATACCATTAAGAGCAAATTCCAGCCAATGCCCAAAATTAAAATCAAATATACGAACCGATTTAAAAATCTTTTTTTCTTATGCTTTAAATAATCAAGTATAAAAGCCAAACCAATGGCAAATATAAAAATATAATCACTCATCCGCCTGGCGCCGAAAGACCGCCCGCCCATCCAATCAACCGTGGCCGAATTGATATAAATCTGGCCCAAAAGAATCAATAATAAAACAAAGACCAATGATTTCTGCCGCCGGAAATATAAAATCAGTCCCAAGAGGCACAGCGCCAACAACGGCTGCCAGCTCAACAGGCCATGGTAGCCGGAAAATAAAAAATTAAAAAATTGCGGATTTGACCAATTAAAAAAATCATGGCCTTGCGGCATTAAAACAAATCTGCCGAATAAATACCGCCACATTAATAATTGCGGCAAAAATATAATCAAGCCGGTTAAAATAAAATATAAAAATGATTTTATTTTGTTGCCAAAAAACATCAGCCGATTGGAAAATAAGATATAGAGAGGAAAAATAATGACCATAATATTTTGCCATCTTATCAGCATGGCCAGCCCCAGCCAAAAACCCAAAACCAGATATTCTTTCGGATTGAGATTATTTTTGTACTTCAGACAAAAATAAAACAAGCCGCTTAAGGCGAAAAAGGAGAAGACATGCGACATGGACGGCTCATAAATTAAATAAAAAATCAGGGGCGAAATCAGCCAGATAATTGACGAAGCGGCCACCGCGATTCTTTTGTTGAATAAATCCTTGAGCGATAAATAGGTAAGCGCCAAGCCCCAAATAAAATAAAACAAGGCGGCAAAAAATATCGCGATCTGATAGGGCGGGCCGAAACCCTCAAGTTCATGCCGCCGGTCCGCCAAACGCCAATTTTTTTCCACGGCGTAGGCCACGGCAAAAAACGGCGACCATAAAATACTGGGGCCGACAGAAAATAAATTGGCCGCCTTGCCGGCCGAAGTGATGTTAGCCGACATATTGGCGCCGTACAGCTTGTCAAATTGCTGATATTCGTTGGTAAAATCAAAATTGCGGTCAAAAACCAAAGACCTTAAATAAATATAATAGCCATAGCCGTCGCCGCCGATTTGCCAGCTTGGCTTTAAGATAAAAATCAAAGCCGCGATAATAATCAGGTTGGCAACGATCAGGCAATAGATATTATTGAAGCGAATTTTCATGTATTAATTTTAGCAAAAAAACTTCAAAATAAAAACCCGCCGTCTTTTTGGCATGCGGGCAGATTTATCCGATTAATATTATTATTCCCCCGTGAAGGCGGTTTGCGCATAAACACTATGGCCGGCCGCTTCCAGTTTTTTTCTGCCGCCCAGGTCTGGCAAATCCACAATAAAAGCCAACTCAACCACTTTCCCGCCTAATTTTTCCACCAATCTGGCAGCCGCCAAGGCGGTACCGCCCGTGGCGATTAAATCATCAATAATCAAAACATTCTGCCCCGGTAAAATCGCGTCCTTGTGTATTTCAAGGCAATCCGTTCCGTATTCTAAAGCGTATTCCTCTTTTTCGGTTTCAGCCGGAAGCTTGCCTTTTTTTCTGATGGGCACAAATCCCTTATTTAATTCATAGGAGAGGACGCCGCCCAAAATAAAGCCGCGCGAATCAATGCCCGCAATCACGTCAATATTTTTATTTTTATATCTATCTCTAAAATCTTCCACGCAATGCTTCAAGCCCTCGGGGTCTTTTAACAAAGTCGTAATATCTCTAAACATTATGCCGTCCTTTGGCCAATTTGCCACTGTACGTATTTTTGCTTTGATTGGATTGTCTTCAACTCCCAATTTTGAAATTGTTTTTATCAGTAAAGTTTTAACCTTTTGGGCATTGTCTTTCATCCTGGCCATCACCATTTCAAAAGTTACCGCCTCTTCATTTTCTTTCCAGCAATCATAATCCGTGGACATGGCGATGGTTTGATAGGGAATTTTCAATTCATTAGCTAAAATTATTTCCGGACAGGTGGACATATTAATAATATCGGCGCCCCAGGCCCGAAACATCAAGCTTTCGGCCTTAGTGGAAAAGCGCGGCCCCTCAATGGTAATGACGGTCACGTCACGATTATATTCAAAGCCAAGCTCGTCACAGGTCTCGCATAATAAATTCCTTAACTTCTCATTATACGGCTTTGACATGGGCGTATGCACTACTTTGTCGGTAAAATAAGTCATGTTTCTGTGCCTGGTAAAATCAATAAACTGGTCCGGAAAAACCAAATTGCCCGGTCTAATTTCTTCTCTTAGCGAGCCGGCCGCGGTCGTTGCCAAAATATGCGTGCAGCTCTCATTTTTTAAAGCCACGATATTGGCTAAAAAATTAATCTTGGTCGGCATGACGCTGTGGTCTTTGCCATGGCGCGCCAGAATTACCACTTCAACACCATTAATTTTGCCAATCGTAAGCGCCGATGACGGCTTGCCATATTTTGTTTCGACTTCTTTTACTGTCGCTCCTTGTAAAATTTGCGGATCATCTAATCCGCTCCCTCCGATAATTCCGATTTTCATAAAATTATAATTATAACTTAAATCCTCCTGCCAAAATTTTCTAAAACAAAACTTTCAAAATTTATACCATCCCGATCGGGACGATTTACATATTCTTCATAAAGATCAAAAATTAAATCTCGTAATTGATCAGCTTCGAATTTATCATAATATTCCTTAGACTTTTCCCGAAGATCCTCAATCGAATTAATTCCCAATTCTTGACACCTTAATCGCAACTCATCACTTTCTAATAAAAATTTCTGAAATTGACCTTCGTCAATAGTCTCGATTTTTTTGGCAAAAGTGTCGTATGTTTCAGGTCTTTCTCCCCTGGAAAAAATTTGACCATAAACCCGAATAAATTCTTCACACAACAAACTATAATAATTATCTCCGTAGTCTCTCTTGAGTTTTTCACTTGCCAAAGAAGATATTCTTAATTTTTGCTGATCATCTAGTTGTATCTCTAGTTTACTGACAACTGGATTGATAATCCCATGTAAAAATTCATGATCCTGATTTAAAGTATTATCAATGTGCGATTGAATTATTTGTTCTCCCGGAAATGCCAAGAAGGCCGTTCCTGAATTTTTCTTATAAAGTGGGTCAGTAGGAATAAAACACAATCGCTTAATATTTGTAGCTTCGGCACTTGGCCTAAAAAAATCTATCAAAGCTTCTATTCTTTGTTTAGTTTCACTCAATCCTTCCATTCTTTTTTTCTTATCTAATTCAATCTCCTCGTTAATTCTAGTCGCCAATTCGGATGATGAAAAATGGATATCAAATGATTCTAAAGTAGATATTACTTTTTTGTAAACCTCTTGCGGATTTTCAACATGAGCCTTATGTTTTGCCATCATTGCGAAAACCGGTTCCACTCTCTCTGGATGTTGATATGTTAAAGCTAAATTATAGAGAGTCTCTTCGTCCACGCCGGCGTCTTGAAATTCCTGAATAGTTTTTAACGTCTCGGCATCTAAAGGATTCTCTCTAAAATATTTTTCGGTTTCTTGTGCTATTGGTGTTTCTGTTTCGCCCCATTCCGGATTTTCCGCTTTTAACAATAGTGAAAGCAATTGCGCCCCACGCTCTTCCTGAATGATAATTTCGGGAGTTTTCATTATTTCAAAATCCCGAGCATCTCTTATTTCTATTCTATTGTTTTGATTTTCTGGATTCATTTTAAAAATTATTTATTCACTCCCGGACCATTAATTTCCAAAACCTCAATTTCACTTTCCTCGCCCGTAATTTTTACCACGTCCTTATCTATTTTCTTAAACTCTTTGGAAGCGGCCGTATAGGAATTGACGGTCGTATTCAAGTTATTGCCCAATTTTTTCAAATAATC
>JBAZQS010000013.1:0-27356 GCA_041645075.1 Patescibacteria group bacterium
GACATATACCCGAGCGGGGAAGTTGATGCATTGGTTTGCCTGCGCGCGCATAACCGGCGGGTCAAGGGCCTTCACCCACCAATTAGTCAGGCATCGCCGTATGGCCGCTTCTCAAGAATCCCAAAGATATTGCGATGAAACTGGAATTTATGAAAATGATTACTATGTCATCCCGCCATCTATTGAGGAGGCGGGGCTCGGTGATTATTATATGGAAAAGATAAAATTGATTGATTCTTGGTATCGCGAATTGCAAAGAATCATTAAGGAGGCGGGTACGGGCAGAGCTAATGAAGACGCTAGATTCCTTTTGCCTAATGCTTGCTGTGCGGAAATAGTCATTTCCTGCAACCTGCAAGAATGGCGGCAAATTTTCAAGATGCGCACCGATTCCCATGCTCAATGGGAAATCAGAAACGGCATGATCCAAATTCTGCGCCAATTCCAGGAGCTCTTTCCCGGCTGTTTTGATGATTTCAAGATTGTCAATGAAGCGCCGGCTGTTATCCTGACTTAAATTACTAACTTAAAATTAAACCTCCCTTCAATGAAGTGGGGGTTTTTAATTTGCCTTTTTCCCAAAAATCGGTTAAAATCAAGGAATAAATTGTTATATTGTTAAATTAACAATATTTTATCTATGCCCAAATACATTCCCGTTATCGGCATGGAAATCCACGCCGAACTCAAAACCAAAACCAAAATGTTTTGCGCCTGCCTTAATGGCTATGAGCTGATGGAAAAGCCAAACCAAAACATCTGCCCGATTTGCGCCGGCCAGCCAGGCACCTTGCCTGCGATTAACCGGCAGGCGGTTGAATGGACGATTTTAACCGGCCTGGCTTTGAATATGAAAATCGCCAAACAATCAAAATTTGACCGAAAAAATTATTTCTATCCGGATTTGCCCAAGGGCTATCAAATCTCGCAATACGACCAGCCCTTAACCCATAGTGGCTATTTAAACATAAACGGCAAAGACATCGGCATCATCAGAATTCATTTGGAAGAAGACACGGGAAAATTAATCCACACTCCCGATGGCGCCCTAGTTGATTTTAGCCGAGCCGGCACGCCCCTGATGGAATTGGTCAGCGAGCCGACCATTGAATCGGCGCGAGAAGCCAAGGAATTCTGCCAGACCTATCAGCAAATACTTCGCTATTTGGAAATATCAGACGCCGATATGGAAAAGGGCCAAATGCGCTGCGAGGCCAATGTGTCCATGCAAAAAGCCGGCAAATTTATGATTGATGGCGGCGAAGTAAAACCATTGTTGGACTATCAATTAAATCCTAAAGTTGAATTAAAAAATATCAATTCTTTTCGCGCTCTTGAACGAGCCATTGAATATGAAATAAAAAGGCAAACCGAGGCGCTGGCAAGCAAAGAAAAATTAGTCCAAGAAACCCGCGGCTGGGATGAGAGCAAACAAAAAACTTTCACTCAAAGAGTCAAAGAAACCGCGGCCGATTATCGCTACTTTCCCGAACCGGATTTGCCGCCACTGGATATAGCCAATGATTTAATTGATGGGCTTAAAACCACTCTGCCGGAATTGCCTCAACAAAAATTAAAAAGATTCGTCAGCCAATATAGATTTGATCTTGAAGACGCCAAAATTATTGTGAGCGATAAAAATCTGGCCTCTTATGCCGAGCAAGTCATTTCCGAGTTAATCGGCTGGCTCCATTCATTGCCGGAAACCGAGGGCACCGAAGAAGAAATTTGGCAAAAAGAGGGTAAAAAATTGGCGAAGATGGTCGGCAATTGGCTGATTAACCGGCTGTTTAAACATTTAAATGAACAAAAAATATCCATTGACCAAGGCAAAATCACGCCGGAAAATTTTGCCGAATTAATGACCATTATTTATAAAAATAAAGTGAACAATTTAATTGCTCAACAAATACTGGAAGAAATGTTCGCAACCGGCAACGACCCATCAGACATTATGGCAGAAAAAAATCTTGGCCAAATGGAAGACGAGGCCGAATTAGAAAAAATTATCGTTCAAATCATTAAAGCCAATCCCAAGGCGGTGGCTGATTACCGGGCGGGCAAGAAAAATTCATTCAAATTTTTAATCGGCCAAGCTATGAGAGAAACAAAAGGCAAAGCCAATCCGCAAATCATCAATAATATTTTAAAAAATAAATTATCTAAAAAATAAGCTATTTTAAGATGCGCTTTTTTAAGCCAACTCTAAACCGCCGATTCGCGCCGCCTACCATCAGATTGGCCGATCTTTATTCTTATTCTACCGAGATAAATGAACCATCGGCATCGGTAAAAAAATCCGCCCATAAAATATTGACAGGGGCCGGTTATAATAAAGAGGAGATTGGCAGAATAATATACAAAAATAAAGACCTGCCCGTCATGGAGATGAAAAAAATCGTTAACCATCTCCATGAAGGAGGAATTTTCGGTTTTAAATCATCAGCCAATACTCTAGTTGACCGATATCTGCATCAGGAAGCCGTGAAAAAATTCAATCTTAGCCGGCACACATTGAATTTGGCAGCCGAAGCGAGGCGGGAACCCTTAAATGGGGCGGACCTTGATAATGAGTCAAAAAAATTGCTGCCCCCGCCCCGATGGCCATCGGGGCGGGGTCACAATGACAAAATTAATCAACCGCAGACCAATAAGAAAAAACCAGTCCGGTATCCGTTTTAAAAAATAGCGTTTCAGGCGCTATTTTTTTAAAAACCATTTTATCTGTTCTTCCGCCTGATGATAATTCTCAAGCCAAATTATCTCTTCATTCCTCTTAAACCAAGTAATTTGCCGCTTGGCAAAATTATGAATAGCTTTTTTTAGAGCGGCCGCCAATTCTTTATAATTTATTTTTTGCTGTAAATATCTGGCGACCCAGCGATATTCCAGACCGAAGTCCTCCAGCCGTTTCCAGCTCACTCCCCTCTTTCTTAATTTTTTAACTTCATTTATCATTCCTTCTTTAAACCATAATTCCAATCGTGAATCAATTTTTTTATAAATCTCTTTTGGTGGAAACTTTACACCCAAAATTAAAATCTCATAAGGCGGCTTTTTATTTTCCGGCAATTCTGATTTTGGCCGGCCGGTTTCATAATAAATTTCCAGCGCCCGCTGCACCCGCCTTCGGTTATTTTTATCTATAATTTTATAAGTCGCCAAATCAATTCTCTTTAACCGCGCCAATAGCTGTGACAAGATTAATGGGCTCAACTCCTCTCTTATAAGTTTGTTTTTTTGCTTTTGTGTTTTAGTGTTTTTGTGTTTTAGTGTTTTTGTGTTTTTTTGAAACCAAAATCCCTTAACCACCGCGTCAATATAAAGCCCAGTCCCACCCACCAAAAATGGCTGTTTTCCTTTTTTTAAAATGTCATCAATGGCTCGATAAGCCATTTTTTGATATTTAGCCACATTAAATTCGGTCATCGGATTTACCACATCTATTAAGTGATGGGGAATCTTCTTTATTATCCCCCTCCCCTGACGAATCTTCCTCCCCCTTACGAAGGGGGAGGCCAGGAGGGGGTTAATCTGAATTTTGAATTTAACAGCATAATCCTTGAGGTCTTTGCCCGTGCCAATATCCATCCCGCGATAAACCTGCCGGCTATCCGCCGAAACAATTTCCCCATTATATTTAGCCGCCAACCGCGCCGCCAGCTTTGTTTTCCCGCAGGCCGTGGGCCCGAGAATGACAATTAATTTTTTATTCATATTTTCTTTGGCCATAAAGCCCCCAGCTATAAACTTGATTAATTTTTACTTTTACAAATTTGCCGATTAAATTTTTATTGGATTCAAAAGTTACGGTTTTAAAGGTATGGGTCTTGCCGAGGCATTTATTGTTTTTAAATTGCTCCACCAAAACTCTAACCGTCTTGCCCATTAATCTTTTATTATTTTCCAAGGCCGTTTTCTTTAAAACTTCTGTCAATTCCCGCCAGCGCCTTACCTTTTCTAATTGCGGCACATTATCTTTTAATTCGGCGGCCGTCGTCCCCGACCTTTGCGAATATTTGGCGATATAAGCCATATCAAATTTTATTTTTTTAAAAATTTTAACGGTATTTAAAAATTGCTTTTTGGTTTCTCCCGGAAAGCCGACAATAATGTCGGTGGAAATCATTACGTCGGGAATATTTTTTCTCACCTTATTAATTAATCTTAAATAATGCGCCGGCGTATATTGGCGATTCATCGCTTTTAAAATATCTTTATCGCCCGATTGAATCGGCAGGTGCAAATAAGGCGTGAGGTGCTTGCCCTTGGCCATTATTTTTATTAAATCAGCCGACAAATCCTTGGGGTGGCTGGTAATAAATCTTAGCCACCAATCGCCAGGAATATCGTCAATTTTTTTAAGCAATTTTGGAAAATCATACTTGCCATTTTTATAGGAATTCACATTTTGCCCAAGCAAAGTAATTTCTTTATATCCCCTTTTAATTAAATTTTTACATTCAGTAATAATCTCTTGGGCCGGCCGCGACACCTCCTTGCCTCGGACATAAGGCACCACGCAATATGAGCAGAAATTATTACAGCCCGTCATAATCGGCACATAGGCCTGAAAGTTTGAATTATATTTTGGCGCAAGATGAAAATAATCTGCAACCTCAATAATTTTTAAATTGGCTAATTTATTGGGAATTTTATTTATTTCCGTTACCGGCAAAATCAAATCAAATTTATTATTTAATTTATTTTTATCTTTATCCAAAACACAGCCGGTTAAAATGGTAATCAAGTCCCCCCGGCTTCTCCTTTTCTGCCAATTCCTGGCCTTACCATAAATTCTATCCATGGCGCTTTGGCGCACTGAACAGGCCACTACAATAATTAAATCCGCCTCGCTTTCCTGTGAGGTCTTTTCATAGCCCAAACTTGATAAAACCGCGTCTATTCTCTCCCCGTCGGATTTATTCATCTGACAGCCCAAGACCCAGATAAAATATTTTTTTTCCGCCAGAGGCGGATCCGCCTCTGGCGGATTTTTTATTATTTTCACCATGCAAAAATTCTAACAAAAAATCCGCCCTTTTTCAAGGATGCTTTTTATATGTAGAGACGCATGGTCAACTCCTCCCCTGCCTCCCCTTGATAAGGGGAGGCGCAAATTTGCCAACAGGCAAATTTCGGAGGGGTTAACTCCCCCCTCCCCCGCCAGCGCAAATTTAAATTAAAAATCGGGCAATCAGTTTTTTCTGATTGCCCGAAATAATATTTTTTACCCAAATTTTAAGGGTACCATATTTTGTTATTCACTTCGCCGCTACCTCATCCCCTTTATTTGGATGATTGGCATACGGCTCGTGTTTGCGATAAAGCTCCAGGCGATCTTTCGCCTCCTGTAACCACCTTTCTTTATTCTCCATGGTGGCATCGGTTGCATCTTCTACTAAAAGCTTGATTGACCGTTGAGCGGCTTCAATTGCTTTATCAAATTCATCGTTTCGAGCATACGCGGCAGCGAGAGTACCAAAAAATGCCCACGAAATTTCCCCATAATCTGATGTGGCTTTTAGGGCGTATTCAACGGCTTTGGGACCATTTCGAAAATTACCGTCTTCACAAGTTGCATAAAGCCAAGCCAGCCCGTTTAATGCTTTAAATGCATTAATATCATTCTGGTTATTAGCCGCTTTTTGGTACCATTCCATGGCCTTGGCATAATCCTGGAGAACACCCTGGCCATTTGCATACGCAACGCCAAGATAATTTTGCGCGGTTACCTCTCCTCGCTCAGCCGCCTTGCGATACCATTCCACGGCCTTGGTATAATCCTGGGGAACACCTTGGCCATTATTATACATATGACCAAGCTTAAGTTGAACGGTTACCTCTCCTCGCTCCGCCGCCTTGCGATACCATTCCACGGCCTTGGTATAATCCTGGGGAACACCTTGGCCATGCTCATACATAAAACCAAGATCTCTTTGCGCGTCAGCCCATCCTCGCTCAGCCGCCTTGCGATACCATTCCACGGCCTTGGTATAATCCTGGGGAACACCTTGGCCATCCTGATACATCATACCAAGATTTGTTTGTGCGGTTGCATTCCCTTGCTCAGCCGCCTTGCGATACCATTCCACGGCCTTGGTATAATCCTGGGGAACACCCCTACCATGCTCATACATAAAACCAAGATCTCTTTGCGCGTCAGCCCATCCTCGCTCAGCCGCTTTTTGGTACCATTCCACGACCTTGGCATAATCCTGGGGAACACCTTGGCCACTTGCATACATAAAACTAAGATTGCTTTGCGCGGTTGCATTCCCTTGCTCAGCCGCTTTTTGGTACCATTCCACGGCCTTGGCATAATCCTGGGGAACACCTTGGCCATTATAATATATAAGACCAAAATGGAATTGAGCGGTTGCCTCTCCTTGCTCAGCCGCCTTGCGATACCATTCCACCGCCTTGACATAATCCCTGGAAACGCCTTGGCCATTATAATACATATTACCAAGATTGAGTTGAGCATGAGGATTTCCTTGCTCAGCCGCTTTTTGAAACCACTCCACGGCCTTGGCATAATCCTTGGGAACACCTTGGCCACTTTCATACATAATACCAAGATTCTTTTGCGCGGTTGCATCTCCTTGCTCGGCCGCTTTACGGAGTTTATCGGCTTCGGTCATGGCATCATACTGGACGTCATACTGAAAAAGCCACCGCGTCCCGCCGCCCAAACCAATGCCGAAAAATAAGACGTTCTTTTCGGGAAAAAGGGATGTTCTCCGAAAAACAATGTAGTAGCATTTTGGCTTTAATTCCTTATATTGAAAGACTAGGCTAGTGAGATTCCAGCCACGGTCGGTTTCAAAGTAGGAGTTATCCGCCAGGGCCCGCCGACGGTCGCTTTCCACGAAAACCGCATCGGAAGGAACGTAAAGCGCGGCTCGTGCGTACTGGTTGATAAACAGATTATTGATGGCGTAATCGCCATAAATAATGAACCCTTTGTGGTTTTTTTCGTTCAGGCGGATCGGCGGCTGACTCATGATGATATAATAGGAATTTTTGTCCATGGCCTTCAGTGCGCCGAGAATCCCATCCCCGACACTGGTGTAGTGGCAGCTCTGTGAATTCACACTAAACAGCTCAATCAGCTTGTCATTTTGGGTGACTAAGTAAACACCGAAAAATTCTGGCGCCTCGGGCTCGGCCAGGGCCAGGGAACCCCAGAGGAGACAGGCTGCTAATAGGGCCATAACTTGTCTTGCTTTGCTAATCATGATCATTTCCTTCCTTTCTTGATTAAATTCTTTGGGCGCTTTTCTTATGCCCTTAACCGAGATTGCAACTTCTGGATTTAGTTTTCTTGGACTTAATTGTTAATGTCCTAATTGATTTAGGGGGTAGATTTTAAACCCGCTAAATAACTTGATATTTTATTAATATACTACCATGCTTTCTAAATTTTGTCAAAGAATTCTGCCTCCCCTTATTTGAAGGGGAGGCGCAAATTTGCCAGCAGGCAAATTTCGGAGGGGTTTTAAATTAACCCCCTCCTGACCTCCCCCTTCGTAAGGGGGAGGAGAATAACCCTCCTCCCCCACCCGCTCGCCAGCGCAAACTTAAATTAAAAATCGGGCAATCAGTTTTTTCTGATTGCCCGAAATAATATTTTTTACCCAAATTTTATGGGTACCATATTTCGTTATTCACTTCGCCACTATCTCATCCCCTTTATTCGGATGATAGACATACGGCTCGTGTTTGCGGTAAAGCTCCAGGCGATATTTCGCCTCCTGTAACCACTTTTCTTTATTTTCCACGGTGGCGTCTTCTACCAAAAGCTCGATTGACCGTTGAGCGGCTTCAATTGCTTTATCAAATTCATTATTTCGAACGTACGCGGCCGCGAGGGTACTGAGAAACATCCAAGAATCTATTTTCCCTGATGTGGCTTTTAGGGCGTATGCAACGGCTTTGGGACCATTTCGAAAATTACCATCTTCACGGGTTGCATAAAGCCAAGCTAGTGAATGAGATGCACTAATATCATTCTGCTCGGCCGCCTTTTGGAACCATTCCACGGCCTTGGCATAATCCTTAGGAACCCCTTGGCCATTATTATACATAACACCAAGATTAAATTGAGCGGTTGCATCTCCTTGCTCAGCCGCTTTTTGGTACCATTCCGCCGCCTTGGCATAATCTTTGGGAACCCCTTGGCCTATTGCATACCTAAGACCAAGAAGGAGTTGAACGAATGCATCTCCTTGCTCAGCCGCTTTTTGGTACCATTCCGCCGCCTTGGCATAATCTTTGGGAACCCCTTGGCCATACATATACATATCACCAAGATTTGTTTGAGCATACATATTTCCTCGCTCGGCCGCCTTGCGATACCACTCCACGGCCTTGACATAATCCTTGGGAACCACCCCTTGGCCATACCTATACATATCACCAAGAGTGAGTTGAGTGGTTGAGTTTCCTTGCTCGGCCGCCTTACGATACCGTTCCGCCACCCTGACATAATCCTTTTCATCTCTGAATGCACTGAAAGGCCAGTAATTATTGGCATTAGAGAAGCGAATCGCCAAACAGTCGCCATTTAAATCGCCCAAATCAACGTTTTCTCGCGGGACGATCCAGTAGATCTTGGGCTTTTTTTCAACATAGCGGAAATGTCTTTCAAGTGAAAAGCCACGGTTGGAATCAATGAAATTATTTGAATTCCGAATTCCCGGCCCGGTATCACTACCCTTAATCAGGATGGTTTCTTGATTATTCACCGGTGATGGTACGAA
Organism: Patescibacteria group bacterium; assembly: GCA_041645075.1. Taxonomy (GTDB): domain Bacteria; phylum Patescibacteriota; class Patescibacteriia; order 2-01-FULL-39-33; family 2-01-FULL-39-33; genus JBAZQS01. Next base: position 8,766 of record JBAZQS010000013.1, read on the forward strand.
TTCTGTGATGAAAAAATCTTTGACTACATAATCGCCGCAAACAAAAAATCCCGCAATGTCCGACGCCCGCAGCGCCAATGCCGGCTCTCCATGTAGATAATACGTCGGGGGGCGATCCGTTGCAGTAAGCGCGCGGAATATATCATTATCCTCTAAACTGGGCTTTCCCTGGTGTTTGTTGAAGGCCTTGTATTGAAAAGGCACAACGGATTGAAGTTCAATCAACCGTCCATCTTTCATCTTGACGTAAATACCAAAAAATTCCGGCGTCTCGGGCTCGGCCAGGGCCAGGGAACCCCAAAGGAAACAGGCCGTCACCAGAGCCATAACTTGTCCTACCTTGCTAATCATGATCATTTCCTTCCTTTCTTAATTAAATTCTTTGGGCACTTTTTCTTATGCCCCTAACCGAGATTACAATTTTGGATTTGGTTTTTTTGGATTTAATTGTCAATGTGCTTTATTAATTTAAGGGGGTGGATCTTAAACCCGCTAAATAACTTAATATTTTATTATAGTTTCTATATTTTGTCAATACGAACGCCCCTCACCCTGTCCTGGGCAGCGCTCATTGCTCCTTGTGGTCGCAATGATCGGCGTTCAGCTTCTCCGCCAGCTGGCGGCTCGCTTCACTCCTGCCCGTCGATTACGACCCCTCTCCCCGATTACGGGGCGAGGGACTTTTAATACCGCACCCCCTTCTTAATTCCCCTCTCCTTAATTTCTTAATTCCCCTCTCCCTAATGGGAGAGGGTGCCCGCAGGGCGGGTGAGGGCAGGGGGAGGAAAAATAAGACCCCGCCTCGCGCTGGTCGCGCTTGCCTGCCTCTGGCAGGACCACCTTACATTCATCCCGACATTACGTCAAAACAAAAAGGCGTTGAACTTATTTCAACGCCATCCAGGTTAAAATCGCGCCCATCACTATGCTGGCCCCGACCATCATGCCGGTCATGGCCGTGACTCTTTTGACGCTGGTCCGCGTTTCAATCGCGGTCATTAATTTATTTTTCATATTTGAGCTGATTAAATTAATTCTATTGAAGGATTATTTCTATTTTGCTTTGTTGGCTGGGTAAATTTTTTTTCCAATAGGGCGAGTTGAAAATCTGGACATCCTTAATGGCGGCAAACTGCTTAAAATATTGCCGCGCTTCGCCCACGCCTTTGCCCGCAAAATTATTTTTATTAAATATGGAATTATTGGCGTTTAATTTTGTTTTTAAAGTATAATTTATTTCAATTAAAATATTGCCGCCGAAATCCGGCTCCGTGATGGCATAATTTAAATTCGCCAAATCAATCGGACTAACATCCAGATCGGTCAAATTCAGACCCTTAATTTTACGGCCCAACAAATCGACTAATTGATTCTGGTCCATTTCTAATGACTTAACTTTGACGGTCGCCTCTAAATTAAAAGTGTCGGTTTCCTCGCCAATTTTTTTATCGGTTTTAAAATCAGCAATCTCGGTGGCCACGCCGTCCTTATCGCTGATATTAAATTCTTTCTTGACCTCTTCGGCTAAACGAGCTGATAATTTTTCCTTGGCCCGATTAATATCGCTTTCGGCCAAGACCTTAATTTCTGGCGGCGCGCCGGTCAGGGGCAGGGAAACGACGCCGTATATTTTATCCTGCAGTCCTTCGGCCAATTTAATAATCGTCAAGTCCCCGGGTTCTATATCAGAAAAATTTTCCGGTTCCTTGGGATAAACATCAACCATAATACTGCCGCCCGCCGGCGCCACCACTGATTGAGCGGTTCTGACAATCACGCCGTTAGCCGCCTGAAGCTGGGTGGTTTTGACCAATGTTTGATTGCGGCTATAATTATTCACAATTTTAACCCGGCCCACCAAACCCGGACGGCCCGACTTGGTGCTTAAAACCTCAAATTCGCCACTACCGATTTTTTCTCTAACCACCTCTTGGCCAGAAATTACCTCTTTCTCGGCCAATTCCTGTTCGGTCGGATTTTCCTTGACCTCCACATTAAGGTCTAAATTAACCTCCTGAACCGCGGTTTGAACAATAATCTTGGCGTTATCAAAAAACATAAAAACCACGGCAAAAATCAGCATCACGGTAAAAACCACAAAAGAAATTGAGATGTTGCGATATAAATTTATTTTTGGTTTGGGCGCTTTATCGGGCATAAAAGATAAATTTTTAATTTTTAATTTTATAAATAATTTTAGGCGAAATTATTTTTCCACTGATTAACAATGGCCTTGATGGCCTTGCCGTCAACCACCAAGGGCACGCCTTTATTTTTTTTATTTTTAATAATATGGTCAATTCTGACTTTGCTGCACGCCTCATCTAAAGCGTCAATGGCTTTGTCCGGATAAAACCTTTTAGTAATCTCTTTGGTCGCGTTGACCGCCTCCTCAATCGCCGAAGGCAAAATTTTCACTTTATGATAATTTTCATAAACCGCCTTAATGCCCTCTAAAATCTTCCTCGTTTGCGCCATATTCGGCTCAGCCACAAAAATGGGCTGAAGCCGGCGGTCAAGGGTTTTGTCCTGCTTGATGTATTTATCATAATCTTCTCTGGTGGTGGCGCCCACCACCTGCAATTCGCCGCGCGCCAAAAGCGGTTTCAAAATATCGGCCGCGTTAATCGCGCCCTCGGCCTCCCCCGCCTCGGCCAAAATATGGATTTCATCAATGAACAAAATTATTGTTCTCTTGGCGTTTATAATCTCGTCGGTAATTCGCTTGAGCCGTTGCTCAAATTCACCTCGGTATTTTGTACCGGCCAATAAACCGCCCAAATCCAGCGCCAAAACCCGCTTGCCGTATAAAACCGAAGGGACTTTCTGATTGACAATAGACAAGGCCAAGCCCTCAACGATGGCGGTCTTGCCCACGCCCGCCTGGCCGATGAGCAAGGGATTATTCTTGGTCCGGCGGGATAAAATTTGAATGGCGCGGGCGATTTCTGGCTCGCGGCCAACGACCGGGTCAAGCTTATTTTCCCGGGCCAGCTTGGTTAAATCACGGGCATATTTAGATAAAACCGGTATTGAGGCCGAGGAAACAAAAAAAATATCCGCTCCGCCCCGGCCGCCGGCGTTCAAAAAAAATAAAAAAATCACCAAAACCAATATGACCAAGGCCAAAATAATAAACGGCATTTTAATTATTTAATAATCATTGTACTTATTATACCAAATATCGCTAATTAAACGCAACTCTTTTATCGCCTAAAATTTCGCTTATCTCCTGAACAAATTGATCGTTATAAATAACTCGGAAATTGGTCTTGATTTTTTGATTATTTCCGGATTGCCTATTCACGATTAATTCCACGGCATAATTGCCCGGCCATTGATAAAAAACCGCTTTCAGTCGTTTGGAAACCTCATAGTCAATCGGCTCATCAAGGATAATGGAAACCTGTTTTGTGGTCGGCGATTCCGAATTCTTATGATTATTATGATTGAGGAATAAATCAACGGTTTCATCTATATTATCTAAATTCAAGATGGCGGCTTTATCGCATAATAATTTTATTTCATTGTCTTTATCGGAAATTTTGCCCGAACAAATGATAATATTATCCTCCTGCCACAAATGAGGATTTTGCTCCAAAACCTTGGGGAAAACCAATAATTCCACCTCGCCGCTGTTATCCTCAATTTTAACGAAAAGCATGGCGTCGCCCTTTTTGGTGAAAATTCTTTTGATGGCGGTGATAATGCCCGCCACCCGCGCCTCGGCGCCGGCCACGCAATTTTCCAGCCGAGAGCATTCAACCACGGTCCGGCTGATTTTTTCTTTGAATTCATCAAGGGGGTGTTCAGAAACGTATAAATTCAAATACTGTTTTTCCCAACTCAATTTCTCTCTTTTGTTCACCGGCTCGGCCTCACGCAATTTTAAATTGGAAAGATTGGTGTGGGGCATCATATTAAACAAGCTATCCTGGCCGTTTTCGCCGTTTCTATGGGCTTCCTGGATATAGGTGAGCAAGAGGTCCAAATTGGCTAATATTTTATTGCGCTCCTCAAAGCCATCAAGACAGCCGGCCTTAATCAGCGACTCTAATGACCTTTTGTTTAAGTCCTTGCTCTTGACCCGGCCCAAAAAATCTTCCAGATTTTTAAATCGGCCGTTTTCTTTTCTTTCTTTAATGATGGTTTTAACGATATTTTCGCCCAAGCCCTTGATCGCCAAAAACCCGAAACGGAGGCGGGGCTGTTTTTCCTTTAAACTCTCGGCCACGACCGTAAAAGTGGAATAACTTTCGTTAATATCCGGCGGCAAAACCTTGATGCCCATTTGCCGGCATTCGTCCACCTCAATCGCAATGCGGTCGGCATTGCCCTGGTCAGAAGTAAGCAGCGCCGCCATAAATTCCGCCGAATAATTGGCTTTTAGATAAGCGGTTTGATAAGCAATCAAGGCGTAGCAAGCGGCATGAGAGCGATTGAAGCCATAGGAGGCAAAAGGCAGAATGAATTCCCAAATCTTTTTAGCCACCTTCTCATTAATGCCATTGTTTATCATGCCCTTAATCATTTTGGTTTCCTGCTCTTTAAGCAACTCCTTTATTTTTTTGCCGACCGCCTTGCGCAAAATATCGGCTTCGCCATAACTAAAGCCGGCCAAACTTCTGGCAATCTGAAGCAATTGTTCCTGATAGACGGCCACGCCATAGGTCTTTTCTAAAATTGGTTTTAGGTTTGGGTGCAGATATTGCGGTTTTTTCCGGCCATGCTTGCCCGCGATATAATCCGGAATATATTCCATGGGGCCGGGGCGATACAAAGCGACCATGGCAATAATATCTTCTATGTCGGTTGGCAAAAGCTGCCTTAAATAACGTTTCATGCCCGACGACTCAAATTGAAACACGCCGGTGGTTTTGCCTTCTTGAAATAACCTAAGCGATTTTTGGTCGTTTAAAGGAATATCATCAATATTAATTTTAAGGCCATGAATTTTTTCAATAATTTCCAGGGCCTGCTCAATAATCGTCAAATTGCTCAAGCCCAAAAAGTCCATCTTAAGCAAACCCAAATCCTCCACCGAATGGCCATCGTATTGGACGACAATGGAATTTTCGCCGCTGCCGTATTGCCTCGGGCTGTAATTATCCAGCGACTCGGGCGTAATCACCACGCCGCAGGCGTGAGTGGAGGCGTGGCGGACCACGCCCTCAAGCCGGATGGCGGTCTTAATTAATTTCTGACCATTTTCGTCGGCTAAAATTTCTTTCAATTCCGGCACCGCCTCTACGGCTTCTCCCAATTTCATAAACATGGGAATTAATTTGGCCACCCGATCGCAATAATTATAAGGCAAGCCCATGACCCGGCCCACGTCGCGAATGGCGGCGCGCGCCGCCAAGGTCCCAAAAGTAATGATCTGCGCCACCTTGTCCTGGCCGTATTTTTCCGTGACATAAGATAAAACATCATCGCGCCTGGTGTCGGCAAAATCCGTATCAATATCGGGCATGGATATTCTTTCCGGATTTAAAAATCTTTCAAAAACCAAATCGTATTTTATCGGGTCAATATTGGTAATGCCGATTAAATAGGAAACCAGGGAACCGGCGGCGCTGCCCCGGCCCGGCCCGACCACCACGCCATTATCCTTGGCCCAATTGATAAAATCGGCCACAATCAGAAAATAACCGGCATAACCCGTGTGAGCAACCACTCCCAATTCATAATTTAGCCGTTCCCTGATTTCCGGACTTATTTCTCGGCCGCCAAATCTTTTTCCCAGCCCTTTTTCGCTAAGCGCCCTTAATTCATCATCGGCCGTCATACCCGGGAGCAGAGGAAAATCCGGTAGAATTGTCTGTCCCATCGCCATCTCAAAATTGCACTGCTCGGCCACTTTTAAAGTATTCGCCGTGGCCTCGGGATAATCGGCAAAATCCTCTTTCATCTGTTCGGCCGACTTAAAGGACAAATCAACGCCCACATAAGTCATCCGATCCGTATCGGCTAATGTTTTCTTGGTCTGAATGCAAAGCAAGACATCCTGCGCGTAATCATCTTCTTTATCCGGATAATGGATATCGTTGGTGGCGACCACCGGCACGTCCATTTCTCTACTTAATTCGTAAATCTTTTCATTAACCAAGTGCTGCCTGGGGATGCTCGGATGGCGCTGGACCTCCAGATAAAAATTTCCGGCGCCGAATAAATTCTTATACTTATCAATCATTTCGCGCGCCGCTTTGAGGTTGTCGTTTATTATATGAGAGGCCAATTCGCCGGCCAAGCAGGCCGTCAGGCAAATAAGCCCGTCATGATATTTTTCTAAAAGTTCAAAATCAATTCTTGGCTTATAATAAAAACCGGCCAAGTGGGCAATGGTGGTTAATTTTACTAAATTTTTATAGCCCTTTTCATTTTTGGCTAATAAAATTAAATGGTATGGTTTTTCGTCTATCTTGGCTCTTTTGTTTAAATGCCCGTTTCTGGCCACATAGGCCTCCACGCCGATAATCGGTTTGATACCCGCTTTTTTCGCTTTTTTATAAAACTCCACCGCGCCATACATCACGCCGTGGTCGGTCAACGCCAAAGCCGGCATTTGATTGTCAACTGCTTTTTTAATTAAATCATCAATTTTACCGAGGCCGTCTAAAAGCGAATAGTGGGAATGGGTATGGAGATGGACGAACATAAATAGGTGATAGGTTGTAGCTGGTAGCTTGTAGGAATTCAAGATTAGGTTGTAAAAACTAGGAATCAAAATTTATATGCCCTATAAGTTAATTCCTACAACCTACAAGCTAAAAAAATTCCAATTAAATTTATAGGGTTAAATTACAAGTTTCTTAAGTTAATTATAGAATATAGAACATATAAATGCACCATTGACAAAATAATAAATATATGACACAATGTCTTTTATATGGTTTTAAATCATATAAATACGCACTTTACAGGAGAAATTATCATGAAATTAAATCGGTGGGTCTTTGTTTTTTGTTTACCCTTGCTTCTCTTGCTCACCGCTATTATTTCAATTTTTTATATGGCGCCAACACCACCCGAAACAGTGGAAAGGGTGGATGGGGTGGTTCGGGTGCTTATGCATCAACCAGATGAATACACAATTATGATCAAATCGGCAAATTCATCTGAGATTGCAATGAAACATATTATTGTGACTAAGACCAATGCCACAAAATTTCTAGCCGATGTCTCTGCCGGCGAAGATGCATGGGTGAAGCTGACTAAGGATCAGTTATTCAATAAAAGTTCTCTTTATTACTACGCCCGCAGCATTGAGTTCCACATTCATTCAGTAAAAGAGGTGGACGGCGGCGGTTGGGAAAAAAGAGAGGGAAGAAGAAGCACACATCAAGGCCAAACCAATATTATTGAGTAATTTCAATAAACACCGGACAAAAAATAAAAACAAAATCAAAACCGCCAATCGCAAAAACGGCGGTTTTTAAAATATAGATAAAAATTTAATTCAACACCATTTCAATGGTCTGCTCCTTGCCACCGCGTAAAATCAAAAATTCCACCTTATCCCCTTTTTTATAATTATTCAGCAAATCCGCCAAGCCGTGATTAGAATTTAATTCCACATCATCAACCTTCTTAATAATATCGCCATCTTTGAGTTTTTCAAAGGCCGGGCTGGCCTTTAGCGGATTGCCGTAAACTAAGGCGCCGCGATCTCTCAAGCCAATCAAGCCCTCAGTCTGGGCCAGGTCAATATAATTAAGGCCTAAAATCGGCCGAACAATTTTTTGTTTATCCAAAATCTGATTAACCACGGTTTTAAAATAATTTACCGGAATGACTCGGCCATTATTAACCAAGCCCACAATTTCGCCCTTGAAATTCGCCACTGCTCCGCCATTAAAAGCATGGTCTAACGGCAAATCAAGAAATATTTCTTTGTCCGGATTATCCGAAGATAAAATTAAATCCTGGCGATTTTTAAAATCATAACCGATTTTTTTAATATGAGCAAAGACAATATTTTTTCTTTGATAAATTAAAATCAGTGTCTGCCCGATGGTCAATTGACTGGAATCGCCTAAAGAAGCCACGGGCAAGCCGCTGGCCGTCATTTTGCCAAAAACCACGCCGGTCGCCTTATCTTCAATGAAATTTGTAAAATCATATAATTTTTCCTGATAACCCACGGCCGAATATTTTATTTTGGGGTCGCTCAAGACCTGATTGGCGGTAACGACCCAGCCGTCGGAGGTTAAAACAAACCCTTGGCCTAAAATTTCCGAGGGCAGATAGGCGGCGCTTAACGGATTGGGCGCTTTTTTTGATATATATATATTAATGAGGGCGGGAAAAAGATTATTTTCCACCTGCTTAAGCTGCAAATCCTGCTCCACAATCACGTTTCTGGGCTGGTCAATGATAATATTCCTGTCTAAATTGACGTCGGAAAAATTAATCTTGCCGAAAAATGGCAGGCCAACCAAAGCATAGCCGAGGAGGCCGGACAAAAAACCGAAAACAATGGCCAAGGCCATAATCTTGATGGTGTTATTGCTGATAATTTTCATACTCGCTGTTTTAATCATTTACCGCCACGACGCCGTCATTAAAACCAAAACCAAAACCACGGCCGCAAAAACCAGATATTGTCTGGCCGATTTCTTGGTTAATTTATCCTGCCAATATAAAATGGCGATTGAACTTAATAAATAATAAAAAATCAATAAAATCAAGGCCAAAACATAAATGCTGTTCGGCCACCAAAGCAGGACGATTAATATTTCTATTAATACCAGGGCCGTCAAAAACGAATATAAAAAATTTGTTTTAAAAGGGAAATCATAAGCTAAAAACCGTTCAAAAAACAAAATGAAAATGACCGGAAAATAAATAATAATCAAAGCCCACCAAGGAAAATTTAAAAAAACATAAAAATTGAGCAGGGCATAGCTTATAATAAAACACATTAACAAACTGATATAACCGGCAATGCTTTTCAAGTCAATTAAGGAAAATCTTGTCGTCCGATAAAGATAATTAAATACCGATTCTAAATAAATCAAATAAATTATGGACCAAATAATAATAAATAGATTTATAAATATCTGATTGCTTAAGAGCAGGGCGTTGACCAAGCCGAGGACGACAAAAATTTCCGAATAAAGAGCAAAAAACCAAACCCTTTTCCGGCCCAGTTTCCAGTTTAATAAAATAAAATAAAATAAATTCAAGGCCGCCGCCAAAATTAAAAACCAATACCAAGCGCCACTAAAGGCAAATAAAAATTTAAGGATAAAAAAATAACCAACCGGAATTAAAACGGGAAAAATTCTAATTAGCAAAAAAAGCATAATTTTGTAACCAGCTCACTGATTAGATTAAAATTTAGCCAGCAAGTCCTTTAAATTTTTCAATTTGGACTCAATCATCTGCTCATTATTTTTATTAAGGCTGTCTTCCAGGCCCGACAAAAGTAAAACCGCCGCCAAATGAACGTCCTTAAGCTTGGCCGGCACAATTAAAGCCATAATCTTTTCTTGCGCTTGGTTGGTCTTATCTAATAAATCACTTTTCGTCAAATTGGCGCCGGCCGCAAAATTCGCCAGATAATCCCGCATAATTTGAATAAAATTTTGGCGATAATCTTTTTCCAGTTGGACGGCATCAACTTGATTTTCATTAAGCTGGCTTAATTTCTTGTCGGTTTCCTTGCTCAGCCATTGATACTCGCGATTTAAAATCAAAAAAATAGCGGCGAAAGCCAAAAAAACGGCCACGATAATAATCGCGATTTTTTTATAAATGATTGATTTAACCGTGACTTCCGGTTCGCTGGGAACAATTTCCGGTTTCTGGGGTAAAAATTTCTTGGGCATAATAAAAAAATTATTTTAAAATAACAAAGCGCCGATGATTAATAATATAAAAAACAAAAAGAGCGTCAGAATGGCAGCCGTCAGGGCGATAATCGCTTCACGATATTTTTTCTGCCAAGCCAAAAAAATCGGATAGCCCAAAATCAGGGCGCCGGAAACAGCGGCGCTCGCCACAAACAAAATCAATAAAGCCATAATGCCCAAAATGGCGTTGCTGGTTTGGATGGGAAAAACCGCCGAGCCGGCCATGAAAAACCAAGACACTAAAAGAAGGTAAATCACCTCGCCTAAACCGGCTAAGGCCGCTTTTTTAATTATCTCCTTGGGCAAGTCCCTTTGTGGTTTGAATTTGAATTTGTACATAAGCATGGGAATTATGAATAAAATTTACTACAATTGAAACGAACCTCTCATATCAATTTCCAGCCAATCGTTTTGCGCCTCGTCCCATTTATGGGCCTTGAGCTGATGGGTAAATTCCGTATCCGAATAAATATATTCCACGGCCGTTTCCGAACCAATGCGGCGCGAGCCATGGGTTTTCTTGTCTAACAAAACGGGTTTGGTAATATATTCTAATTTCATTTTGCCCAGAGGGCCGGTAAACAAGACGATTTCCGCTTCACCGACATAGGGCTCGGGTAATTTTCCCTGGCTAATTTCCACATCAGTAAAAGCATCTTGAATTTGTCCTTTGGTTTGTTGCCACTTTTCGGGAGACATAAAATAAATTAAACTTATGGAAATATTATACCATAAATCAAAAACCTATTCTACTTTTTTATGACTGAACTCACAACCGCAATAATTTTGCCGATAAAAATCGTTTTCACGGCTGAAGGCCATGGCTTTTTTAAAGCCGTCTTGCTTTTTCCAGTCGCCGGCCAAAAATTTTATCCCGATTTGTTTTTCTAATGCTCGCCCCAAATTATTTATCACCAAAGCGTCTTTATGCGGACTGATAGCCAATGTTGAGCCAAAATAATCAAAATTATTTTTTTGGGCAAATTCCGCCGAAGACCTTAGGCGATTATAATAACACAGGATGCATCGCTTGCCGCGTTCCGGCTCATTTTCCAGCCCGGCGATCAAACCGAGCCAATGGTCATGATTATAGTCCGCCTCAATAAAATTTATTTCATTTTTTGTGAAAAAATTTCTGGCTTCCGCCAGTCGTTTTTTAAACTCGGCTTCCGGATAAATATTGGCATTGCCATAATAAGCCATAACCGTAAAATCTTTTGCCAGCTCGGACGCCAAAAAACCACTGCAAGACGCGCAGCAGATATGCAATAATAATTTTGGTTTAGTGTCTTTTGGCACGGCTATAATACCTTATAAACGATATCTCCCTCTTTTACGGCCTGATCGGTTTTTAAGCCAACCGACTGCCCCGCTTGGGCCTTGGCTACGGGCTGATGATCTATTTGCATTGAAGTGACAATCTGCTCAAAATCAACACCATGGCCTTCTATTTTTATCATATCGCCCACGCCCAGCCCACCGTCGATTAAGCCAATTACGCCAACCCCGATATTGCTAAAATAATGAGTGATTTTTCCGATTTGTTGATTTGCCATTTTTCCACCCCCTTTCTTCTGCCACCGTTTTTAAACGCGGCAAAAATTATTTTTTATGATTAAATTTATTTATATGGTGCTGGATAAAGGACTCGGCTTCGGCCAAAATTTCTTTTAATCCCTTGAAACGCAGATATTTACTCGCGGTTTTAAAATCAAACCAGCCGTAGCCATTATGCTCTGAAGAAATTTTTAATTCCGCGCCTATGGACGCTTTGGCTAAATATAAAATAAAATCTTTTTTTATCAATTCTATTTTATTATTACGGTTTTCTTTAAAGAAAAACTGGGTCTGCTGGCGCCAACCCTCAATTAATTTAATATTAACAATCCCCGCCTCTTCTTTTAATTCGCGCAAGGCCGCCTCGGTCTCGGTTTCGCCCGGCTCCACCCGGCCTTTGGGAAAATTCCAATAGACGCCCCGATGATACAAAACCAAATACTGCAGCCCTTCTTTAGGGTGCAGGCGAAATACTATAACCCCAGCTGATTTCTCACGAATCATAAATTATTTTAAATACTTTCTTCCTCTTAGCTTTTCCGGCATATACTCCTGTTCCTCTTTATAATCATATTCCGGGCTATATTTATAGTCCCGGCCATAGCCCAAGTCCTTCATCAGTTTAGTCGGCGCACCCGCCTTGCCTCCCGGCAGGCGAGGCAGGTTTCGTAAATGCAGGGGCACGGGCTCATCCATGGTCTCTCTCACATCCCGCTGTACCTTATTATACGCTTCATAGAGCTTATTGCTTTTTTTACATTTGGCTAAATAAACCACCACCTGCGCCAGAATCACATTACATTCGGGCCAGCCGATAAAATGACAGGCCTGATAGCCGGCCACGGCCTGCTCTAAAGCGCGAGAATTGGCCAAGCCCACATCTTCACAGGCAAACCTGACTAATCGCCGAGCAACATATAAAGGGTCTTCACCCGCCTCCAGCATTCGGCCGAGCCAATATAAGGACGCATCGGCATCACTGCCCCGAAGCGATTTATGAAGCGCGGAAATTATATTATAATGCGCTTCGCCTTTCTTATCATACAGATAACTTGATTTTTGCAAGGACTCTTTGATCATGTCCTTGTTTAAATCTATTATACCATTTTTATCGGCCGTTGTGGCCTTAACCGCGAACTCCAAAGCATTCAAAGCCACGCGGGCATCGCCATTGGCTATATTGGCTAAATAATTAAACGTCTCATCTTCTATTTTTATCTTTAAATTGCCAAATCCGCGCTCGCGGTCAACTATCGCCCGCTTTAAAATATCCACCAAATTTTCCGGCGACAGCTGTTCTAAAACAAAAACCCGGCTGCGGGAAAGCAAGGCCGAATTGACCTCAAAACTCGGATTCTCGGTGGTGGCGCCAATTAAGACCACCGTGCCATTTTCCACGTACGGCAGTAAAGCGTCTTGCTGGGATTTGTTCCAGCGGTGGATTTCATCAATAAATAAAATTGTTTTTTGATTATTATACTTCCGCCTTTCTTTGGCCTGCTCAATAATTTCCCTTAAATCCTTGACGCCCGCGGTGACGGCCGAAAAAGAAATAAAAACCGAGTTGGTCATCTTGGCGATAATGCGAGCCAAAGTGGTTTTGCCCGAGCCGGGCGGACCCCAAAAAATCATTGAAGGAATTTCATCGCGCTCAATTAATCGGCGCAATAACTTGGTCGGGCCGATGACTTCATTTTGCCCGACAAACCGATCTAAATCAACCGGCCTCATTCTGTCGGCCAGCGGCGCGTTTTCATTATTTAAATTATCAAATAAGTCCATAAATTACTATTAATATTTATGTTTGAATATTACTCTGGCGGTCAATATAAATCAAGAAAATTGCGAGCAAAATTGCTTGACAAACAGTAAATTATGTGCTATACTAAATTTACAGTAATTTGTTCCAATTCCAGTTGATTAAAGGAGATGCAGTATGTTGTCCTTTAAAAAAGCGCCGTGGACAGGGCTGGTGGTTGCTCTTTTGAGCATCCCCGCCCTCATGATTTTCAGCGCCGTTAAGAGGGTGGGCCTGGATAATGAAGCGGAGATCGCCAAAACCATGTGGCAGGAAGGCATTATTGTGGCGAACTTTTTGGCCGCCGCGATTATCATTACCTTTCTGCAACATAAGTGGCCGGCTATTTCACGTTTTCTGGACCAGTTACCGCGCTCTCCGTACTGGGGCCGAGGTATTATGTGTATGTCTCTTTTCATTCTTCCTTTCCTCCCCTGCCGGGTTGAGCCGGACGGTGAGCCCACGGCCACATCCACGTTTATCGGCTTCGCCGTCATCGGCGGCTTTATTCTTTTGGGATTTATTGTTAACTTCATTCAGTATCCCCAAGAGTGTAAAGCGTGGCTGAAAGATATGTTTTCGGCGGAATAAACAATCGCCACAAAAAAACCGCCCCCCACTTTAATAAAGTGGGGGACGGTCTTCTTTTTATAAAATTTTAATTGCCTCCAAATCTTCGGTGCCGATTATTATAGTCATCAATGGCTTTGTCCAAGTCCTTTTCCGAGAAAGCCGGCCAATGGCATTTAACAAAATATAATTCCGAATAAACCGACTGCCAAGTCAAAAAACCGGAAAGGCGTTGTTCCCCCGAAGTCCGAATAATCAAATCCGGGTCCGGCTGTCCCGCGGTCCAAATATTTTCGGAAATCATTTTTTCGGTAATTTTTGACGGATTAATTTTTTTCTTAATAATTTTCTTAACCGCTTCCACGATTTCCAGTCGCCCGCCATAATTAATGGCGAGATTAAGCGTGCCCTTATTATTATTTTTTGTCGCCTCTTCGGCTTTGATAATCGCTTTTTGCAATCGCTCGGACAATTCTTGGCGGCGGCCTATCACCCTGATTCTAATGCCTCTTGCCATAAAAAATGACAGTTCTTTTGTCAGTCCTATTTCCAATAATCTCATCAAATAATTGACTTCTCTTTTCGCCCGGTTCCAATTTTCCGTGGAAAAGGCATAGACCGTAAAATATTTAATTCCTCGGGCGAGACACCACTCACCAACTTGTTTTAATTTATTATAACCGCGACGATGGCCTTCCAGCGATGGCAAGCCATGTTCTTTGGCCCATCGGCGGTTGCCATCCATAATAATCGCTAAATGTTGTATGTTTGACATGAATAAAATTAATAATTAACCATAAAAATTATTATAACCTGTTTTAAAAAAATTATCAATATCGCGCCAGTGTATATCGCGCAGCGGGAATGGGCGACCTCCCCGACGTCACATCGGGGCGCTCTAACCATTATAATTATTATTTGTTATTTTTCGGGGTGACCCGACTTGAACGGGCGTTCCCGGGCAGAGCTGAATGCTCGCACTTGCTCGCATTCATCTACGCTCGCCTGATGGCTCGCTCCTGCCCTCGCCCAAGTCGCGAATTATCAGTGAGCTATTTTTCTCAAAGACCTTATTTATTTTTCGGGGTGACCCGACTTGAACGGGCGACCTCTACGTCCCGAACGTAGCGCTCTAGCCAACTGAGCTACACCCCGTCTTTTAATTTTATAATTTTATCTTCTATTATTTTCTCTAAAATATCTCTTCTTTTTAATTTTTTTAATTTATATTCAATTTTCCTAGCAACAGTCATATTGTCATATTCTTGAAAAAATCTTAATTCCCAATGGCCTTTATTTTTAGTGGCAACAACCAAACCAGAATTATGTTGCTCTAATCTTTTGACTGGATTTTCCGAAGAACCAATATAAAATAATCCTGATTTAATGCTTTGAATTATATAAACAAACCCTTTCATATTTATTTTGGTCGGCGACCTCCCCGACGTAACGTCGGGGCGCTCTAGCCAACTGAGCTACACCCCGTGATTAAAATTTTTTAATTATAGCTGGCAATTCCAATCGCCCATGGCGTTAACAATCTGGTCTATGGTTACCGCCTTTAATTTAGCCGAAATAATATTGCCCGGATCGCCGGCCTTATCGGGTGCTAAATATTTTATCGGCCCGACCGCCATTTTTGGCCATAAGCCCATAAAGTACAAATCCAAATTGGAAAATTTCTTTTTGAGCGAAGTGTTTAATGTGGCGCCGTTGGTAAAAGTGCCATCGCCGTTGTCAATCCAGCCGCCGCCGCCCACCGGCGAAACAAAATCAACGTATTTACTCCAATGGTCAAAATTTTCACCCGTCAATAAAGCCGTGCTGATGCTCCCGTCCTCGGTTTTAAATCTGGCGCGGGCGCTAAAGTGATGGAGTATTTCGTGCAAAATATAATTTACGGATTGATTCAATGCGTCCTCATTTTCAATGCTGTATTTATTTAAATTGCCCATATTGGCCACGCCTTTCAATTTCCCGCGGCTGCCGAATAAGCGGCTGGCGTCCCTCTCGCCATTACCCGTTCCCGTAAAATTATTAGTAATTTTCAAATAATGGGCGACATCGGGCTCATTGGCGATAAAATTATTATATAAAATTATAAAATCAAAAATATCAGGATTTTTGTCATAAAAAATATTAATCGCTTCGTTGTCAATCTGTTTTTTACCGCTCAGGTCTTTATAAAATAATTTTTCATCCCCGCTTAAAATAATCGCGGGATAATCCACATTGGCCGAAACCAAGCCGCCAGTCGCCCAGGGAAAATTTTCCGCCAGTCGTTCTTTAATAATTTTAATCTTAGCCATATCCACTGTTGATTGAGCGCCGTCGGTAATAAACAAAAAAGCGACTTTGAATTTTTTATTCTCGCAGTCGGCGGTTGAGGTAAGGGGCTCTGCCACCGGATTAAAAATGTTTTGGTCAAAACCGGAAATTTCTTTTTTTCTTTTATTAAATTCTATATTGCTGGAAACAATCCCATCTATCTTGAAATTATTTTCCGCCAGGCCCTTTAAATCCTTAAACGGCCAAATTAAATTATTTTTTTTATAATAATACTTGCCATCATTGGTTAGTTTATAAACTAAGCCGTCGGGCAATTCCACTAATTCCCTAATGTCTTCGCCTTTTTGATAATCGCCAAATAAAACATCGGGTAATTTAATAATCCGCTTTTCCCAGCCCGGGCCATAAATCCCCTTGATGGCTTCCGGACTGGCAAACCGGCGCAGAACCCCGCCCGGCTCTACCGCGTATAAATTTATATCCGTCTCAAAAGAAACGATATTGAGGCCGGGGCGGACTGGGATATTTTTGCCCAGCGGATATTGGGCCATTTCCTTGGGCGCCAACACCTTTATTCCAGAAAAATCTTGATACCAGCTTTTATAGACGCTGGCTATGGGAAAAAGATGGCGGAGATTATTATCCGCTAAATAATAAACCGCCGGGCTTGATTTTGTTTTAATCAAATTTCCCGCGGCAAAAACAGGCGAGCCGATAATCGTCCCGCCCAAAACGCTTAATATTAAAAATGATAAAAAATTTTTAAGCATAATTTAATACTGTAAAACTGTCTGTACCGCCTTGGCCTCCTCGGGTTTTTCAAATACCACTTTTTCAATATTATAAGTCCCATATTTCGGCGCTTCCATATAGCCCTGCATGGCCGCTTCGGCCAGCCAGCCCGATTTGAGCCAATCAGAAAGCCACTCATTGGCATAGCGCGGATCGTCCTGATTGATGCCCGCGCCGATGGATTGCAGCCATCTTTGATTGAAAATTTCCTGCGAGCCGATGGGCGGGGCCATAATTATCGGCAAACCCAACCCGCAATAAAAAGACAGCTCGCTTGGCTTGGTCCATAAAATATCGGTGGTTCTCAACGCCTGATTAAATTTTTTGAAATAATCCATTTTGTTCGGCGAAAAAATAATCTCAATCCCCTGATTTAATTTTTTTGATAATCGGTGGACTCGGATCGCCTCTTTAAAATATTTATTAATCTCTAAATGAATGCCCGCGACTAAATTTATCCTCACCTTGCCGGCCAAAATCTCTTTTTTCAGACCGCCGATAATGGTCGCGCCCAGCTCTCTCTGCGCGCCCGCCCCGCCCACGACAAAAGTAATGGTTAACGGCCTGGTCGGCGTCATTTTTAAATCCCGACCCAAAAACGAGAGCAAAGTTTTTCTATATTGAGAAATATAAATTTTATCCGGATCCAAATTGATCAGCCGTTTGCCCAAATCTTGCTTTAAGATATTCAAATTTTCACCGACATTTTCTGCGGGCAGGGGAAAACCGGTTAAAAATATTTTATTCGGCCTCACGCCATATAGTTTCAATCTTTCCACCACCCTTTTGCACGGCGCTAAATAATTAATCCGGCTGCAGTGGGGATTGAGCGGCGCCCAAGTCCGGCTGATATCGGCATCGCAAATAACGCAATAAATTTCCCCCGGATAATTATAATATTCCGCCATCATGGCCGTAATAAAAAACGTGGTGACTAGGGGTAAATTTTCCTTGGCCAATTTTATCATTAAATGCCTGCCCCAATTATTATTTTCCAGTAATTTATAAACCTCTTTCAATTGGAGGTTGGGTTTGGATAAGTCCCTTTTGGGATAAAAGGCGGGAATGGCCTGTAACCGGTCAAACAAATCAAAAGCCCTTTCGCCTATAATCGGCACTTTTTTAAAGCGGGAAATAAATTCATAAAAACTTCGGCCGTTCACCCAAAAGCCCTTATCCGATTCCGGGATGCCGGGATAATTATTGGCAGAAATGACTTTGCCCTTGGCCAAAAAACGCAAGGGATAAGAAGCGCGCTGATGGCCGTAGCCCATATCAACCGTAATAACCCAGGCCTTTTTTGGCAATTTGTTTAACATAAATAACAATCCATTAAAACTAAAATTATAATAATACTATTATAACATAAAATCCCATTTCGCCGAATAGCAAAATGGGATTTTAAAACTTTACCCTATGGAATAGGACTGTGCCCAAATTTTTGCTTTAGCAAAAACTTTATTCCATAGGGTAAAATGCGATTACAGGATTGCTTCTTTGGCCGCTTTGGAAACGCGGAATTTAACCACGGTCTTAGCCGGAATCTGGATGGTGGCGCCGGTCGCCGGATTGCGTCCGACTCTCGCCTTGCGAGCAACCTTGACTAACTTGCCCACGCCATGCAAGGTAAATTCGCCGTTCTTCTTCACTTCCGAGTAGGCCAAGCCGACCAGTTTTTCGACCAAGGCCACCACATCTTTTTTGCTTATTTCGGTGCCTTCCGCTAAG
>JBAZQS010000037.1:0-4625 GCA_041645075.1 Patescibacteria group bacterium
CTGCGGGGTTGAGAACCAATATGACAACCGTAGCTAAGGTTGCCAATACGCCTATGACGATGAGGAGTTCTAGGAGGGTGAAGGCGAGGGTTTTATTGTTTTTGTTGTTAAAATATCTCCATCCCCACCAAACGATTGCCACAACAATCATAATTAAAATTAAATAATCAAACTTCCTAAAATAAATATGCAAAATTCCCCAATTTTTGCCAAGCGTAAAACCAAGATAAGTTAAAAATCCCGACCAGATAAAAGAACCGCTAAAAGTCAACCATGAAAATCGCCAAAGCGATTTTGTTTTAATAATTCCAAGCGGAAAAGAAATAAAAGTGCGGACCACCGGCAGAATACGACTAATAAAAATCGCCCAATCCCCCCATTTATCAAGCCATTTTTGCGCTTGTTCAACTTTCGCGTTAACTTTGTGATTATTCCAATGTAAAACATTATGACGGATTAAATAACCAAGCCAATAAGAAAATAAAGAGCCGGCTAGATTCCCTAAGGCACCGATAAAAATAACCAATAAAAAATTAAAAGTTCCTCTAGCCGCTAAAAATCCGGAAAACGGCATAATAACTTCCGAAGGAATAGGAATATTCGCGGATTCCAAAGCCATTAAAAAAAACACTCCCCAATACCCTCCTAATTCAATCATCCTTAACGCAAAATTTGAAATTATTTCTAAAATTGTGGAAATCATCTGAGAAATTTAGCGGCTTCGTCGGGGTCAACCGTCGTAATCTCTATGCCCGTGCCCTGTTCAAAACCGGCAGAAATATTGAATTTCGGCAAAATTTCAATATGCCAATGATAATGCTTGTATTTATTTTTATCCCGCAGAGGAGAGGTGTGGATAAAAAAATTATAATCCGGATCATGAAGTCGCTTCTCCATTTTCTGCAAAGCTTTTTGCAAAGCCGAAACAACATCCCGCATTACCGCCGAGGACGTGTCTTCAAAATAAGAAAAGTGTTTTTTGGGGAAAACCCTCAGTTCAAACGGCTCGCGCATGACAAACGGCGCCAAAACAACCGCCGATTTATTTTCATAAACAATCCTCTTTTTTTCTTTCAATTCCCATTCAAGCATCACGCAGTGGACGCATTTTTTATTTTTCTTATAGTAAGAATTTGAACCTTCAAGGGAATGCTCAACGTCCGGCGGAACAATCGGCAAAGCGATTATCTGATAATGCGGATGATAAATGGAAGCTCCGGCTTTCTGGCCCCAATTATGGAAAATTGAAACATACGCCAAACAATAGTCATTTGCCAAAATTTTATAATAATCAACAAACGCTTTAAAAACTAAATCCGCGTTTTGTTTAGAAAGTTTAGGGAAATTTTTATAGTGGTCGCGCGTGATAACCAAATTATGATGCCCGATGCCTTCCATTACCGAATATGGACCTCTTTTTTCCGGGCTGGCGCAAACGTTAATATGGGTAAACGCCGGATATTTATTTTCAACAACCGCCACTTCCCACTTACTCACGGACTTATGCTGACTAAACACAGACTTACGCAGATTGTCCGTATCGGTCCGTGCATAGTCCGCATTAGTCAGTGTATAAAGAAGAATCGGCGGATGATGGCCGCTTTTTTGTAAATCTTCAAAAGGACATTCTTTTATGGATGCCTTAATTCTTTTTATTTTATGCAATTTGATGAATTGGTCCGGTCTTTTCGCCCGGCTGGGCGCGATAACAATCCAATCGCCGGAAACAATATCTTGCCGTAGTTCAGAATTCATAATCAATAATAATTTACAATTATCAATTATCAATAAATTTACAATGAATCAATTTACAATGTTTAAATTAAATGTTTGAAAATTGTAAAATTGAAAATTCAATGAAAATTAGAAATTGTAAATTGAAAATTTTAATTTTGCAGTCTGTTCCAATAATACCATTCCAAAACGTCTTTTGCCACCGGAACGGCGTTTAAACTTCCTTCGCGGGCGTTTTCCACCAGAACTAAAATCGCTATTTCCGGATTATCCGCCGGAGCGTAACCGACAAACGAAGCGTTAATTTTTGTGTTGCCTTGAATCTGCGCCGAGCCGGTTTTAGCGGCGATTTTAAACGGCAAACCGCTTAAAAGATGTGCTGTGCCGTAATCTTTTGAGACCGCATCAATCATTCCCCTTTTTATTTCCTGGATATAATCCGCCAATTCCGAATAATTTCTTAAAACTTCCGGTTTTGATTCTTTAATAATTTTTTCTTCTGAATTTTTATTCACGCTGAATATTTTTTGAGCAACAAAAGGCTTATAAAATTCTCCGTTATCGGCAATGGCAACGATATAATTTAAAAGGCTGAGTGGCGTAATCAACAAATCGCCCTGACCGATGCTTATATTGTAAGTATCCCCCAGCCGCCAAGGTTCACCGGTGTTTTTTTCCTTCTTTTCAACATCCGGCAAAAATCCGTTTGTCTCCGCCAATAAATCAATTCCAGTTTTTTCTTCAAATCCAAATTTTTTCCAATATTCCCTTAGCTTTGAAATGCCAAGCCCATTCCATAAATCTTTATCAATATCGCCGCGCAGAATTCCTGATTCGCTTTTCGGCAGACCGCCGCCAAGCGCGTAAAAATAAACGTTTGAAGATCTGGCAATGGCGGAATACAAATTAACCCAACCGTGCGGCTTCCAATCGACAAAACGGCTTGGCTTGTCGGGAAAATAAGGATTGGGAATTTCTATATATCCCCGCGAATAAATTTCCGTTTTTGGATTGATAATGCCTTCTTTTAAAGCCGCCAACGCCACGAGCGGTTTAATTGTTGAACCAGGAGCATAAACTCCGGAAATCGCTCTGTTTAAAAAAGGCATAGCCGGATTATTAAGGTCGCTTTTAGTGATTTCATTCGCGTCAAAACTCGGAATACTCACCAACGCCAACACTTCGCCGGTTTTCGGATTTAAAGCGATGCCGACTCCGGCATCGGCGCCAATGCTATTTATTTTTTCTTTCAAACGATTATAAAAATAAATCTGAAAATCCTTGTCAATAGTAGTTTTAATGTCTAAACCCTGAGACGGCGCCGTTAAAAATTTACTATCAATTATTTCACCCTTGGCATTGCGATAATAAATTATTTGGCCCTCAACGCCGCGTAATTCTTTATCGTAATATCCCTCCAAGCCGCTTTTCCCGACAATATCGTTTAAATCAAGCGCCGAATTATTTTTAATATCGTTATCGCCAACCGCTCCGACATATCCCAATATGTGAGAAAAAATCCGAGATTCAAAATATTCTCTTTTAAATTCTTCTTTAACGATAACCGGCCTTAAATTAAGATTTTTAATCTGCTCGGCTTGTTCTTTTGTAATATTAACTGGCAACGCTATAAAATCCTGTTTTTCCAAATCAACCGATTCAACCAACTCTTCCATATCCGCGATTTCAATTCCCAAAATTTTATAAAGTTCTTTGAAAACTTTTTCGCGAATTCCGGGCTTCATTAATTCAACAAATTTTAAATCAATTTTGTATATTGAATTATTTTCCACTAACGGCTTGCCGAAACGGTCAAAAATTACTCCCCTTTCGGCCGCCAAAGAAATTATTTGCCCAGCGTTCGCCAAAGCCCGTTCTTTATAAAAATTGCCTTTCCAAATTCCTAAAAAAGAAACGCGTAAAAAAACAACTGTCGCGATAATAACGACAATAAAACTTATAATCTTAAAAATTTTTCCCGAAAGCGGCATCTCTACGAGATCCAATCCTTTTGCCAAATCATCAAGCACCGCTTCTTCTAAAAAAAAATCTTTTCCCATATCAAAGCGAAATATCCAACGGTTTTAAAGGAGAATTAAAAAGATGGAAATGCGCTTTTGGATTTTCCGCCGCAATGCCGGCCCCTCGCGCAACGCAAGTGAGCGGGTCTTCTATAGTCATGGTTTTAACGCCGATTTCCTCTTCAATTAAACGATCCATGCCCTTAAGCAAACTCCCGCCGCCGCAAATATAAATTCCTCTTTTTAAAATATCTCCGACGAGTTCCGGCGGAGTTTTTTCAATCGCTTCTTTTACCGCCTCAATAATCAAAGCCAATGAGTGATGAATGGCGGACCTGATGTGATGATTTTTAACGATTACTTCTTTCGGCAAACCGCTTGAAACATCGCGTCCCCTAATCGCCATTTCTAATTTTTCATCAACGGGAACGGCTGAGCCGATTGATATTTTTAAATCTTCGGCTGTCGGTTCGCCAATTAATAATTTAAATTCTTCCCTTATAAAATTAATAATGTCGTCATTCAACTTATCGCCGGCTATTTTCAAACTTTTTGCCGTCACCGCGCCGGCCATTGAAATAATGGCTATATCTGTCGTGCCTCCGCCGATATCAATAATCATTGTTGAAACCGGCTCGTTTATGGGTAACCGCGCTCCAATCGCCGCGGCCACCGGTTCTTCAATTAAAAAAACTTTGCTGGCGCCGGCTAAAATTACCGCGTCTTCAACCGATTTTCTTTCCACTTCCGTCAAATTCGGCGGTATGCCGATAACAACCCTGTAATAACTGAAAAAGCGGTTATTGCCGATTTTTTTGAAATAATGGCGGAGCATTTCCTGTGCCATTTCAAAATCGGAAATAACGCCTC
>JBAZQS010000038.1:0-4509 GCA_041645075.1 Patescibacteria group bacterium
CGCCATAACGGCAAAAATTGAGTCACCGCTTACTTCTGGCAGGTAGCGAAATTTTTGACGCGACTGACCAAAGCCAAGACCAAAGAATCCCCCTGAACCAACCGCCAGCAACGCCTGATTGATGTGATAACCGACACCTTGAGGATCTAACTCCGGCCGGACAAAAGTCATCAAGCGTGCCGCGCGATAAGGCGCGAATTTGATTAAAATGCCCAAAAGCGCGAGTCCGAGTCCACCTATTGCAACCACATGTCGCCAAGCCGCGCCAGCCACAAAATACATTATCATGGCAATCGCGACAACAATAGTCATGGTTCCAACGTCAGGTTGTAAAACCAAAAGCAAAACGATCATTCCCAAAATACATAAAAACGGCACAAAACCATAACCAAAATCTTTAACCATCTTATCTTTTCTTTCAAACCAAGCGGCCAAGTAAAAAATCATCACAATCTTGGCTAATTCCGAAGGTTGAAATGAAACGCCTCCTAAAATCAGCCAACTGCGAGACCCGCCCAAAGACGAACCAAAGCCGGGGATCAAAATTAAAATTAACAGGGCCACAGTCACTCCCAAAAATGGTAAAGCGATTTTACGCCAAAAAATATAAGGAGTGCGTAAGGCGACGATAAAAAAAATTAAACCGGGTATCAAACCAAAAAATATCTGGTGCTTAACCAAATAAAAACTATTTCCCCACTTGTCAAAAGCAACGACAGAGGAAGCGGAGCTCAAAACAATCAAACCAAAAACGACCAAAACAGACGCCAAACTCAATAAAACGAAATCCGGTTTTCCCGGACTAGATTGTCTCATGTAAAAATATTAAAAAGTTAAATCAAGTAGAGCCAGACTGATTCCTAAAACTGCTGTTACCCCGGCAATAACCCAGAAGCGCATTACTATCTTAGGCTCTGGCCAGCCTTTGGCTTGCAAATGATGATGAATCGGCGAGGAAAGAAAAATTTTTTTGCCGTGGCGCAATTTTTTAGACGCCAATTGCAATAGCACCGAAAGTGATTCCACCACAAATAAAAAACCGATGATAGGCAAAAGAAAAACTGTATTGGTGAGCATGGCAATAACTCCCAGAGTAACCCCCAATGACATAGCCCCGGTATCCCCCATAAAAAATCGCGCGGGATGAATATTAAACCAAAGAAAAGCCAATAAGCCGCCGATAATCACACCGCAAAAAGCGGCTAAATCATAACGACCCTGGGCAAAAGCGATTGCCCCATAAGCGGCAAAAGCGGCCATTAGGGTGCCACCAGCCAAACCATCTAAGCCATCTATTTCATTAACGGAGAAAGAAGTGGCAACAATGACAAAAATAAAAATTGGGATATACCAAGCGCCAATCGAGATACTGCCCCAAAAAGGAATACGCAAAGTATCCCAATCTAATTTAAAATAAAACCAAAGAGCGCCCACCGCGGCGATTAAGGTATAAATAATCAACCGATGTCGCATGCGCAAGCCGCCCCCACTCGGCCCAATACGTTTTACATTAAACAAATCATCAACCAAGCCGACTAAGGCCGAAGCGACCAAAACACCGAGCGGCAAAAGTGTCTGCGGCCGTGATAAAAAATTTAGATATTGAAAAATGCCAAAGGATGTCCATTGAGCTAAAAAATAAAACATTAAAGCCAAAATTAAAGCGGTAAACCAAACTAAAACGCCACCCATAGTTGGCGTGCCGGCTTTTTCTTTATGCAAGGCGGCAAAAATCGGCGCTGATTTGGCATCGCGGATTTGCTTGCCGAGTTTATATTTGTAAAGAAGGTGTGTTAAAAGCGGCGTCCAAGCCATGGCTACAATGAAAGACAAAGTGGTTAAAACAAAAATTTTAATAACGACAAACTCCATATTGGGACTGTTACCAAATGCGCTTTTGTTACGAAATTTTCAGATTTCGAGACAAAATCGCTGAATAAATTTCGAGGTTTAATTGTAGATTAAGCCGAAGAATTTTGAAGTGATTTTGGCCGAAAGATGGAAATTGCAGTAGAAATGGCATTTGGTGACAGTCCCATATTATGTATTCATGACAATTAGAAAAATTCCTTGCAAAAAAACGAGCAACCCAATCAAAATGTTTACCACTAATAAAAAATAACTCAAAAGTTTTTGAGTTTGATAAAAGTAATAGGCCAGATAAAAATTTACTAATGAAACAACCAGACCAAAAGCAGGGTAGAAAAAAACATTATACCAATCCCCTAGCCAATCGATGCCAAAATAAACCGTATAGTGCAAAAAGAACGGCACGGGTCGTGGCTTAATGTACCAACCAAGTAATAACCATGTTAAAATATTTAAAAAAAGTCCCGCGCTTGCTAAAGCGACGAACCATCTTTCCTTCAAGAAAAGACGAAAAGATGGCGAAAAAAATAGACTCATCAAAGCAGGCATAGTTCAAACAGCTTCCACTTTCTTAACCCCTTTAACTTGTTTTTTTAAGGCCGCCTCTACGCCGGCTTTCAAGGTTATTTGAGCCATCGGACAACCACTACAGGCGCCGGTCAACCTGACCCGCACCACGCCTGTCTTTTTATTGACGGAAACCAGTTGGATATTGCCTCCGTCACTCTTAATAGCTGGCCTTATTTGAGCCAAAATCCTCTTCACAGCTTGCTCCATAATGTCCCTATTATATCAGGGTTACTTGACAGCGTCAAAAGAGGATGATAGAATATGATTACTAATTTAGTCAGAAATTTCAACAAATATGGCACATAAAAAAGCAGGTGGATCCACTGCATTAGGCCGCGATTCACGAGGCCAACGTTTAGGCGTGAAACTCGCGGACGGCTCTTTCGCTAAGGCTGGCGCGATTATCGTTCGTCAACGTGGCACGGCTATTCGACCAGGCAAGAACGTTATGAAAGGCAAAGATGACACTCTATTCGCCAATAACGCCGGCATTGTCAAATTCATCAAACACAAGAGAATGCGTTTCGACGGTAGCAGAATTTGGACAACGACAGTCAATGTTTTGCCTCAAAAATAATTAGCTAAGATCAATTAAAACAGAAGTCGGACTTATGTGTACACATAAGTCCGACTTCTGTTTTTCCTCTACTACTAATCATATGGCTTTAGCGAGCGCCGCTTTAATAAAATCTCTAAACAATGGATGTGGCCTTAATGGCCGTGATTTGAATTCCGGGTGAAATTGCACCCCCACGAACCACGGATGTATTTTTTTGGGTAATTCAATAATTTCTACTAAATCGCGCTCTGGATTTATTCCAGAAAGCACTAAACCATTTTTGGATAAAAGGTCACGATAATGATTATTTAATTCATACCGATGGCGATGACGCTCGGTAACTAACTCTTGTCGATAAGCCGAACGAGCTAAAGTATTTTTTTTCAAACGGCATTTGTAAGCGCCGAGCCGCATAGTGCCACCATATTTTTGAGCCGCTAAATTTTTTGCCTGTTCAGCCATGACATTAATCACTAAATTAGAGCTCTTGGTATTAATCTCGGCTGTATTGGCATCCTTCAAGCCGCAAACATGCCGCGCGAATTCAATGGTTGCCATTTGCATACCATAACACAAACCAAAATAAGGAATCTTGTGTTTTCTTACGTATTCAATGGTCATAATTTTTCCTTCCACACCTCGAGTGCCAAAACCGCCGGGAATAACCACTCCGTCATATTTTGATAATTCAGTTAATTTTTTTGGGTCTTGCTCATAGGCTTCAGAATTCAACCAGGTCAGCACCGGCTTGGCCTGATGAGCCCAAGCGGCGTGTTTTATGGCTTCAATCACAGAAATATAAGAATCGGTCAGGACAAAATCACCAGTTGTAAAATATTTACCAACAACGGCAATGTGTACTTCGCGGCGAGGATGTTTAATTACCGATACTAACTTCTGCCATTCGCGCAAATCCCTCTTTTTGGCGCGCAAATTAAATTTTTTCAAAATTTTCTCGCCAAAGCCTTCCTTTTCAAAATTCATCGGCACTTCATAAATAGAATCCACATCTGGAGCGGCTACCACATCATCGGCTTGCACGTTACAAAAAACAGCCAATTTTCGCCGACGAGGCTCGTCAATTGGCTGTGACGCCCGAGCAACAATAAAATCCGGCTGAATACCAGCCGAATTTAAAAGATGCGCCGCCGTCTGGGTCGGTTTTGTTTTCATCTCACCGACATGTGCTGGTACTGGCAAATAAGAAACCAAAACAAACAAAATATCTTTTGGTGAAGCCAAACGCATCATCCGGCCAGCTTCCAAAAACAGAACATTCTGATACTCACCGACGGTTCCTCCAACTTCCACGATGGTAATATCGGCTTTGACTTTAGCTGTCGCGCGCTTAATGCGTCTAATCACTTCATTGGGAATATCCGGCACCACTTCCACGCAACGTCCACCATATTCCAAATTGCGTTCTTTGTCTATCACTGTCTGATAAACGCGACCGGTAGTCATGTAATTATCCCGATAAATATTGCGATCTAAAAAACGCTCATAATTTC
>JBAZQS010000039.1:0-4429 GCA_041645075.1 Patescibacteria group bacterium
CGAGCCGATTATTCTTTCGTTTCCGTCGCCCGCAGGGCGGCGGTTTTACTGGGGCAGGCGGACAATTGCCCGCCTGCCCCAGCTTTTTCGTCATTTCTTTTTTAGGTTTCGCTTCAGTGAAGGTTTGATGATGTTCTGATTGTGCAGCCGTGTCCGGCGAATGCCGGATGCCCCGTCTCTACTATCAATTTATCTCGCGTATTCAATTACTCTTTTTTCTCTAATAACATTAACTTTAATTTCGCCCGGATATTTTAATTCCGCTTCTATTTTCTCGGCAATGGCTTTGGCCACTTTAATGGCGCCTAAATCATCTACATTTTCCGGCGTCACAAAAACGCGCACTTCGCGGCCGGCTTGGATGGCATATGATTTTTCCACGCCCTCAAATGAATTGGCGATTTTCTCCAATTCTTCCAAGCGCTGGAGATAATTTTCATAGGTGTCTTTTCGCGCGCCGGGACGAGCGCCGGAAATGGCGTCGGCAATTTTAACAATCACCCCCTCAAGCGTGCCCGGCTTATCATCATGATGGCTGGCCACCGGCAAAATGATTTCTTCGCTTATGCCGAATTTCTTGCAAATATCGCGGCCGATTTCCGGGTGAGTGCCTTGAACTTCGTGGTCAACCGCCTTGCCGATATCGTGAAGCAAGCCGGCTTTCTTGGCAATTGACACATCGGCTCCCAATTCTTCGGCTAACAACGCCGAGAGATTAGCCACTTCCACTGAATGATTCAATATATTCTGGCCATAGCTGGTGCGATATTTTAAGCGGCCCAATATCTGAATTAATTTTGGATCAAGGCCGGCGATGCCCAACTCATAAACCGCGTTCTCGCCCGCTTTCTTAATATCCAAAGCAATTTCTTTTTTGGCCTCTTCAATGGTTTCTTCAATACGGGCCGGATGAATCCGGCCGTCCAAAATCAATTTTTCCAGCGCCTTTTTCGCCACTTGCCTTCTGATGGGACTGAAAGCGGAAATAGTGATGGCTTGGGGGGTGTCGTCAATAATGATTTCCACGCCGGTCAATTGCTCAATCGTCTTAATATTTCTGCCTTCCCGGCCGATAATCCGGCCCTTCATTTCATCATTGGGTAAATCCACCACCGAAGAAGTGACTTCCTGCGCGTGAGACGAGGCGCAACGAGCGATCGCCACCGACAAAATCTCCTTGGCCTTTTTATCTAATTCTTCCGAGGCCTCCTGCTCTAACTTATTTATTCGGTGAACCAAATTTTCCGCGATGCCCTTTTCGGCATTGTCCATTAAGACCTTCTTCGCCTCTTCTTTGGTCAAACCGGCGACTCTTTCCAGTTTGGCCATTTGCTCTTCTCTGATTGTTTCAATTTCTGATTTTATTTTATTAATTTTATCCGCCTTTTCCGACAAATCCTGCTTTTTATTTTCCAAATCCAAAAGCTTCTGGTCAAAAAGCGACTCCCGTTTCTCTAATCGCTTTTTGGCTTCGGATAATTCCTGTTGTTTTTGCCTTTCCTCATTCTTCGTTTCTTCTAAGATCTTAATCGCCTTGTCCTGCGCCGCCAATAAAATTTCTTTTTGCTTGGCCTTGGCCGCGGCGATCAGGCCTTCTATTTTGGCCTCAACCGTGTCTTTTCGATTTTTAACCCATTGCTTGCGAACCCAATAACCCAAAATCAAACCGATCGCTAGACCCAAAATAGCGACAATATAAACAAATAAACTTTCCATAAAATTCTCCTTTAAAAAGAGAATTTAGAGCGCGCCAAATAATCCTTACGCCCAAAGGGCTTAAGAATTGAGTGTTTTGATGTCAACCGAGTTAATCTTTGAAGTTAAATAATCCACAAAATTTAATAATTGATTTCTGGCCTAACCGTATTTCTTTAATCAAAGACGCGCCTAAATTCTTGTTTGTTATCTATTAATTAAATATCCGCATCATAAAGGTATTATCCTTTAAAAATACTTTTATCACCGATTAGTGCTCTTAATTATCTTTAAGATACAGGATAAATTTATCTTAACATAGAAGTTATTTTGAGTCAAATTAGAAAAATTTATGTTATCTAGATTTATTATCCTATAACCTTGTCAATCAGGCCATAGGCAACGGCTTCCTCGGCCGACATAAAATTATCGCGGTCGGTGTCCTTTTCGATTTGCGCCAAGGTCTTGCTGGTATGCTTTACCAAAATTTTATCAAGTTTGGTTTTAATTTTAAGAATGTGCTCGGCCCTGATTTTAATATCAATGGCTTGGCCTTCAACGCCGCCCATAACCTGATGAATCATTATCTCGGAATTGGGCAGAGCCAGCCGTTTGCCTTTGGCGCCGCCGGCCAAAATAATCGCCGCCATACTGCCGGCCAAGCCGACGCAAATCGTGGAAACATCGGGCTGAATATATTGCATGGTGTCATAAATGGCCAAACCGGCCGAAACCGAGCCGCCCGGCGAATTGACATAGAGCTTTATATCCTGGCTCTTGTCCTCGCTCGCCAAAAATAAAAGTTGGGCAATGACGGTATTGGCCACGCCATCGTCTAATGGCGAACCAAGAAAAATAATCCGCTCCTTAAGCAGGCGGGAGTAAATGTCATAAGCCCTTTCGCCGAAATTTGATTTTTCAATCACAGTTGGAATTAGATACATATTTTTATAATTTTGAATTTTGAATTTTGTTATTTATTGAAAATTAATTATAATATACTTCTTTTTAATTATTTAATCAAGTTATTCTCAATTGGCCGTTATTTTCTTCAATCTCCCAATTCACCGTAAAACCCGCGGCTTTTTTGTGGCCGCCGCCGCCAAAAATATTCGCCAGTCGGGAGACATCAATATTATCTTTAGTTGTGCGCCAACTGCCTTCTATTTTATTATGGCTGACTTTTAAAACCAGAACGGCTGAAACATTACTAAGAGCATTTAAAAAATTGGCCAGGCCGTCAATCTCTTCTGCCTTGATATCATATTCCATTAAATCGCTTTCTTTAATATAAGTATAAGCCAAGTTAAATTTTTTATTAAATTTTAACCGCGACAACGCCAAGCCCCACAGCTTCAGCCCGTCTAATGACTTGTTTTTAAAAATACTCTCCGCGATTTTATTAATCTTGGCGCCCCTCATTAACAAATCGGAACTGACGGCCATGGCTTTAAAAGAAGTGGCGGCGTTAACCAAGCCGCCCGTATCGGTTAATAAGCCGCTTAAAAGGCAGGTGGCGATATTCCTATCGATCTCAAAATTTATATATTTAAAAAAACGATAAATTAATTCACAGGTTGAACTGGCTGTCTCGTCAATAATATTGATATTGCCGTATTTGGTGTTGGTCCGGTGGTGGTCAATGTTTATGACCGGACCGCGCTGAAATCGCTCTTCGGCGACGCCAGCTATTTTAAAATTAGCCGTATCAACAAAAACAATTGTGTCCCATTTTTTATCAAGCAAGGCTGGGTCGTTTTTTATTTCTTCATGGCCGGGCAAAAAACTAAAATAGGAGGGGGGTGAATCAGCGATAAAGGCGCTCACATCCTTGCCTTGACCGCGCAGATAAATCAATAATGCCAAAATTGAACCGCAGGCATCGCCGTCCGGCTTCTGGTGGCTGATTATTAATATGTTGCTGGCCGTCGAAAATTCTTGGTTTAATTCTTTAAAATCCGACTCATCCATAAACCGATAATTCAATAAATAATTGATAATCTTAACGTGATTAAAATATAATGTCAACCGCCATTGATTTCATTTATTTTTGTTTCAATCTTATATCCTCGGCAATGCTTTAAGATGCCCATATATGATTTTAATGATTGTTGAAATTTTTCTTCGGGCACCATCCCCATATCGACCAATTTTCGCTTGGCAGATAATTTCTTCATCATCCGTTTTTTGGTTTTGGTTCTCAATATTCTGTAATACGGCAAGGCCACATAACCCAAAAAATCAACCCCCTGCCGGAATTTCCTAATACTAACTTTATCGGGATGAAGATTCAATGATAGGCTATTCTGTAGAAATATATTAATATCTTTCAGGGCGTTTTTAAGATATGTGATACTTTCGTGTATAATTACAAAATCATCGGCATAACGAAAATAATACTTTACTTTTAATTTGTGCTTAATAGCTTGATCTAATTCGTTTAAATAAATATTGGCAAATATCTGCGAAGTTACATTGCCAATCGGCAAACCTCTTGTTCCTCTCCTTTCCAAGGAGAGGTTAGGTGAGGTTTTGAATGATGACATAAAATCGTGACCGTGAAATTTATATAAATTACCTACGCTTATTTCGTGACCTTCAAAACCTCCCCTTAATCCCCTTCCCGCATCAAGTGTGGGACAGGCTCTTGGAAAGGAGGGGAAATAAAAATCATCAATGCCGCCTATTAACTCTCTCTCTCTCTCTCTCTCTCTCTCTCTCTCTCTCTCGGGAC
>JBAZQS010000040.1:0-4417 GCA_041645075.1 Patescibacteria group bacterium
AAGATTATTAATAATAAATTCAAGCTCGGGCAAAATTTTGCCTGAACGTTGAAATCGCCACGCCCGGTTATGCAAAGATATATTAACGCAAAAAGTACAGCGGTAAGGACAGCCCCGGCTCGTATTTAAAATCATTAAATCAAACTTCAGGGTCTTGGGCGACAGTAAAGAGTAATCCAAAATCGGCAAATCATTTAAATCAATTAAATCCTTTTCAAAATTTTTTATTATTTGGCCGTCTTTTTTATAAATCAATCCGCCGATATTATTGATATCTTCCTGACCGTTAAAATATTTTAAAAGTTTCAAAAAAGAAATTTCACCCTCGCCGATAATTAAATAATCAATAAAAGGATTGATAATCGTCTGGTCTGGAAAAAGGGTGGGGTGAATGCCGCCCCAAACCACGGCGATATTTTTATTATATTTTTTGACATATTCGCTAATTTCAATGGCGTTTAAAATCTGGGGCGTCATTACGGAAATGCCAACGGATAAAACATTATCATCTAATTCGTTTTTTAATAATTCCATTGGATTGGACTCAACTAAAAAATCAATCAGTTCAACTTCATAGCCCTTTTGTTTAAGAATCGTGCCCATACTTAATAAGCCAAGCGGAAAACTCTTGGCGTCAAAATCAACCTTGTGGAATTTAGGATAGATTAATAATATTTTATTTCTCATGGAATTGGCTGATAATTTTCTTAACTAAATTATCCAAATTGTGATTATTTCTTACTTCATTAATCAGTTTATTTACTATTTCATTTTTTTCTTCTTGGGGCAATGACATCACCCATTTAATTTTTTCCGCTAACCCTTGGGGGTTATTTTTCTCCACCATCAAAGGCGGGGGTAAAATTTTGGCAAAGGCCTCGTTGACCGTCAAAACCAAACAGCCGCAGGCCATGGCTTCTAAAACCGCCTTGTCCAAACTGCCCGTGCCGCTCATATTAATAAATAAATCGGCTTGCTGATAATATGGCGCTATGTCTTGATTGGCCACCCAGCCCAAAAAATTTATTTTGCCGGCCAAATCCATAACTCCGACCATTTGGTTTAAATTTTCAAAATACTCGCGTTGCGATTTTAAAATCACATCACCGACAATTTTAAAATTTATATTAGCGTCGTTTAAAATATCAACTGCCTTAATAATTGATTCGTAATCTTTAGTAGGAGAAATTCGGCCGACGGACAAAATATTAAACCGGCCACTATTATTTTTATCGGCTGGCTTAAATAATTCCAAATCAATGCCGTGGCCGACCACTTTAACCTTTTGCGGATATCTGGGATAGCGAAAACTTTCTTCTGACGCGGTTAAAATTATATCCGCGCAAAATTCCATACATCGCCGGCGCCAAGTGACGGCCTTATGGGTATACCAGCTGACAATTTTTTTTCGATTTTTCTTTTGGCAAAAATATTTTGCTCTTATGGCCGCCAAAATCGTATATTCCGGATTCATATGGCAAAAAATGCCGTCAACTTGTGATAGAAAATTGCCTACCAATTTTAGCAGAACAAAAATTTTGCCTATTTTATTTTCCGGCAAAGAAATTATTTTTATGTTTTCGGGCAACTCTCCCCGATCGCTTTTCTGCCAAGTAATTACCTGAAGCTCGTCAAGGTTTTCACCGATCTTTTTTACCCAATTATAAGTAAAACCGGCCAAAGCGTCATTTTTATCAACTTTTCTGGTAATCATTAATAATTTCCTCGGATAATTCATCGGCAACCCCTCCCCAACCCTCCCCTTATTAAGGGGAGGGGGAATAGCACAGCAAAATTTAATTCTAAAAATGGTAATAAAAAATTTGATAATTTCCTTTTTGGACAATTTTGACTGGCCGAATCTCCGGTCAACAAAAGTAATTGGGACTTCCTTGATCCGAAAGTCGTTTTTTTCCACCAAATAAATCAACTCCTCCAAAAAGGAATAACCATTGCTTTTAATGGTGTCTAAATTTATTTTTTCCAAGACATTTCTACGATAGGCTCGAAAACCACTGGTCAAATCCTTGGTCTTGATTCCCAAAATAATTTGGGCAGTCAGCATGGCGCCAGCGCTGGCAAACTTACGCCACAAACTCCAGCCAATCACTTCGCCGCCACGCACTCGCCTAGAACCAATAACCACATCATTGCCCTCTTCTATGGCTCTGATTAATTCCGGAATCACTCTTGGATTGTGCGAAAAATCCGCATCCAGGGAAATAATAATTTCCGCGCCGTGGGCCAAGGCCTTTTTAAAACCCGCGATAGACGCGCTGCCATAGCCCAGCTTGCCCGAACGGGAAATTAAATAAAGGGTTGGGAATTCTTTCTTTAAATTTTCCACAATCACGCCGGTGCCATCAGGCGAATTATCGTCAATAATAATAATTGAAAAATTTTCAATATTCAAACCAAAAATATCGCGAATTAATTTCTCAATATTTTCCTTTTCATTATAAGTGGCAATGGAAATAAAAATTTTATTATTCATAAAATTTTAGTAATTCGTAATTATTTATTGATTTATTGTTTCTCGCCAAAATTTAATAATTCTATCTGTATTGTCGCCAAATTTTTCTTTCACCAAATTCCGGCCATTCTCGCCCATTTCTTTGGCCTTGTCCGAATTATTTAATAAATAAATAATCTTGTCAGCCAACGCCTGATAATCGCCAATGGGCGCCAAAAATCCATTATAGCCGTCTTGAATTATTTCTTTGGCGCCGGTGGTCGCCGTAGAAACAACCGGCTTGCCGCAGGCATTGGCTTCAATTAATACTTTGCCAAAACTTTCCGAAGTGGAACTTAAAACAATAATGTCAGACCGGTAATACAATTTTATCAATTCATCCTGGTTTTGCTGGCCACACAATCTAACATCATTAAAGTTATTTTTAGCCATTGCCGCCTTAATCGCCCTATCGGCGCCAACTTGCCAAAAAATTGCGGCCGGAACTTTCTCTTTTATGGCCTTAAACGTTTTAATTAATGTATTATAATCTTTAACTCCATCATCTCTCCCGACATGTAAAACAACCGAGCCATTTTTTTGATTGACAATTGATGCTTGGTTGAAACTATTAAATTTAGTTAAATCAACCGGTGTGGAAATCACCCTTATTTTATCTTCCAAGTTTGTTTTCGTGTTTTCGTGTTTTCGTGTTTTAATGATTTTTTCTTTTTGTCCAGCGCTCATCACCCTAATCGCATCGGCGCGCGGGACGGTAAATTTAGAAATCCATAAAAAAAATCGGTTTATTTTCCGCTCTTTGAGCCAGCTGGGATTATCCCAAAAATCGCCATGAAAATTTATTTGCAGCTTACAACCATATTTTCTCTTTAACCGACAGCCGATTAAGGCGGGAATAAAAGGATCTTGGCAAACTACGATATCAATTTTACGCGCTTGATTGATTTTTTTAAAAATCCTAATACTGTCAAAATAAAACATCAGCTTATTGGATGAATTTGTGGGATGGCCAATGACATTTTCAGATATTTTAAATTCTTTCAATCCCTCGTTTTTATTGGCATAAACAATAATATCAAGCTGGTCTAAAAATTCGCCGTAATGGCGATGACGTTCAATGGCATCGCCCAATCTCGGACCGCCAACTAAGGTTTTATCGGTGCCGATATTAACCACATTAAGCTCATTAAATAATTTTAAATTTTTATCAATAACATCTTGCCAGCCATAAGCAAAATTAAATTCCCCGCCAGAAATAGCCCGTTCTTGATTTTTTTGTTCCTTGGCGAGCAGATTTTCAATGCCGGACTTTATGCTTTCAACCGACAACGGCTCAATTAATTCACAATATTTTTTTATCTCTTCGGCTAAGCCGTTTTCTTTTGTTAAAACCACCCGTCTATGTAAACTAAGCGCTTCCAGCGCCGCATTGGGGCTCATTTCCGACAATGAAGGCGCGACAAACATATAACACCGAGAAATTCTTTTAAGCAGTTCCTGATGATTAATCTTATTTTCTATTTTAATTCTATAATCGCCCTCGGCTAATTTAATCAGTTCTTCTTTTTGCGGGCCATCACCTATTAACACTAATTTCTTATCGGTCTTAATTTTTTTAAAGGCCTCAATCAGCCGCTTTAAATTTTTCAGTGGAATAAATCGGCCGGCAAAAATTATTTCATCATGGGCGCCGCCCGCGGAAATATCAACCGCGGAATTTTCCGATGCCGTCGGGTTTTCCACGACCGCAATCCGATTATTTGGAATAGCAAAAACTTTTTCATATACATCCGCCTGCCACCGAGTATTGAAAATCACTTTGTCACAGCGCTTCAGCACAAATCGATAAACCATTAAATAAGCTTTTTCCATAAAACTTTTTGGCTGATCATAATATTTAATAAACGGCACCTCGCTCTTTCCCGAGTTGGCCATTTTTTCCCA
>JBAZQS010000041.1:0-3875 GCA_041645075.1 Patescibacteria group bacterium
CAATATTGTTAAATTGAAAAAGGCGGGCTGTTACCGCGTCAGTTTCGGCGTTGAATCGGGAGATCAGGGTGTTTTAGACAGAGCCAAGAAAGGCATTACCATTGACCAGATAAAATCCGCGTTTAAACTTGCTAAAAAAACCGGCATGGAAACATTGGGGTTTTTTGTTCTCGGCCTGCCCGGTGAAACCAAAGAAACAATGGAAAAAACCATAAATCTCGCCAAAGAATTGGATGTTGATTTGCCCAAGGCCAGCATCGCCACCCCGCTTCCCGGAACGGAATTTTTCCACGAATGGCAAGAAAGGCGATTGCTCAATTCCCTCACCTGGTCGGATTATGTTTTTCATACCACCAAAAGAGTGGCTCAATATCCAGGCATAACCGATGAGGAAATGACCAAGTATTACAATCTTTTTTACCGCCGGCTTTATTTGCGCCCCGGTTTTATTTGGAAGCGTGTTTGGCGGGGGATTAAAACCGGCGACATATTTTTTGACGTTTATTATTTTTTAAAAGTTTTCTTAAAATTCAAATGGTAATAAATCCAGCTTAATTTAAAATATGATGGCAAAAAAAACAAAAGTTCTCCTAATCGTTCCGCCAAACAGTTTAGAAGAAAGATATGGCAAGCTTAAATTTGTGGGCGCGCTTTATCCGTCCCTGGGTTTGGCCGCGATCGGCGCCATTACTGAAAAAGCCGGTTTTCCGGTTAAGGTAATTGATTGCGAGGCCGAAGGGTTAAGCTATTCGGACTTAGAACAAAAAATTAAAGAATATCAACCGGAGGTAATTGGCATGCAGACATTTTGCAACACCATTAACCGCGCCTTTGAAATAGCCAAGCGCACAAAAAAATCCATCAGCCGGGACATAAAAATCGTATTGGGCGGCGTTCAAGCAACTCTTTTTCCGGAAAAATACGCGGAAAATCAATATGTAGATTTTATTGTCAAAGGCGAAGGTGAAATAATTTTTAATAATTTATTGGATGCGCTGGAAAACAATAGCGCTGATTTTTCTCACGTCCCTGGTTTGGTCTGGAAAAAAGAGGGGCAAATTATAAGCAACCAGAACGAAAAACTTATCACCAATTTAGACGACTTGCCTTACCCGGCTCGGCATTTATTTGACTCAAGCAAATATTATCCTTCGGCCCAACTTCGAGGCAAGCGAATCGTTCATATCATCACTTCTCGTGGCTGCCCTTTTAACTGCGGTTTTTGCTCTTGTCACAAAACATTTGGCCGAAGCTACCGTTTTATGAGTACGGATCGCGTCATAAACGAAATAAAATATCTTAAAGAAAAATATCGAATTGATGGATTAAATTTTTATGACGACACCTTTACCGTTAATCGGCCGCGGATTATGGAGCTTTGCGATCGCTTAATTAAAGAAAAAATAAAATTGCCTTGGATTTGTTTTACCAGAGTTGATTGTGTTGACCCCGAACTGCTGAAAAAAATGAAAGAGGCGGGTTGTTACCAGGTTTTTTATGGCGTTGAATGCGCGACGCAACGACTTTTAGATATTATCAGCAAGGGCTTTACGCTCGAGCGCATTAGGCAGGCCTTTAAATGGACCAAGGAGGCAGGTCTTGAAGTCCTGGCCTCTTTTATTATTGGATTACCCACGGAGACCGTAGAAGAGGCAAAAAAGACCTTAGATTTTGCCA
Organism: Patescibacteria group bacterium; assembly: GCA_041645075.1. Classification (GTDB taxonomy): domain Bacteria; phylum Patescibacteriota; class Patescibacteriia; order 2-01-FULL-39-33; family 2-01-FULL-39-33; genus JBAZQS01. The sequence goes on from JBAZQS010000041.1 coordinate 1,678, forward strand.
TTGAGCTTGGTTGCGATTTTGCTCATTGGGAAGTTTACACGCCCCATCCCGGCACAAATTTATTTGAGATTGCGCTACAGCACGGCAATTTATTAACCACTGACTGGAATAAATTCAGTCCCTGGAGCGATGAGCCTGTTTATCTGCCGTTTGGCCGAACGATTGAGGAATTAAAAAGCACCAAGGAATGGGCTTATCGCAAATTTTACTTGAGGCCATTTTTTATTTTAAAACGACTATATGGAATTTTTAAGTTACCCCCGGATAGAATTATAAGATTAGTTAAAAGCGGTCTGACTATGATTACAAAATAAGATTGGAAATAAAATTCTTTACATTATGACATCTTTTTTTAAGAAGTATAAAATTGAAATTATTCTTTTGGTTATTTCTCTTATTGCTCATTTCTTTTTCTTTTTTTTATTGCTAAAAAATTATGGCGTTGATTCTTTTTATATTACTAATGAAGATGCCGAAGAATATTTTACGCTGGGCAAAAATCTTTATCGGTATCATGTTTTTTCCAATTTTCCGCGAGAGCCGTTTTATTTAAATAGTTTTAGGACGGTATTATATCCGCTTTATTTGTCTTTTTTTCAAATATTCAGCCCCGGTGCCTGGCTACCCATAATTTTGCAAAATATTCTCGCCTCATTTTCAATTGTGATATTATATCGGCTGGGGCGATTATTGGTTGACAATAAAAAAATTCCATTTGTTGCCGCCTTGATTTTTGCTTTGAATCCGCTTCAGAATTATTGGGCTAATGTCACCGAGCCGGATACGCTTTTGGTTTTTTTATTTTTAATCTCCCTTATTTTATTTGTAAAATATAGGAATTCAAATCTTAATCGTTATTTGTATTGGTCGGCGTTTATTTTGGGTTTATCTTCATTGACTAAGCCGGTCGCTACTTATTTCCCGTTTTTTTTTATCGGCTTTATTTTTATTTATGAGATAATCTTCAAGCGCTCCTGGCGTACTTTTATTAAGCCAGTCATTATTTTTATATTGATTTTCTTTTTTACCATTTCGCTCTGGTCTTTTAGGAATTGGTATCATTTTCGAGTTTTTGACATTTCATCGCTTCCCAGCATGAGCTATGTGCCTTATGCGGCGGCTCTTGGGCCTTACCCCAAGGAATTAACCGATTATCTGCAATGGGTCAAGAATGAATACGGGCAAGAAGGCCAAAACAATGACGGCAGCCGAGATATTCGCGTTAAATCAGAATTAATCAGAATGGCTTTAAAAATAATTTTTAGTCACCCGATTGAATATTCAAAATACCATTTAATCGGCATGGCCCAATTTTATTTAAATGATGGCCACAAAGAGGCGTATTATAACCAGCATTATAAGGCGATGCTCTGGTTTAATGTTCCCAATTCTGACAGTAAATTCGGCATCAGCGATCAGCTAAGAAAGGGCGACTGGAAAGCAATTTTTGAGGTATTGAAAAAATCAAATCGGTATATTGTTTTGTATTTTATTTCAAAAATTATTTATTTGGTGATGTATTTTGTGGTGATTTATGGATTATGGCGGTCTTATAAATCGGATAAGAGATTGTTTGGCCTTTTCCTTTTATTGTTGGCATTCTTTGTTTATGTTTCAGTGGCGGCCGGGCCGTGGGGCTCGGCGGTGCGTTATCGTTTGCCGGTTTGGCCGGGAATGCTTTTGATTTTTTCTTATGGATTTTTCGGGTTGTTAAATAGACGCCAAAATAAAACAAATAGAGATAGTGGCAAAACTATTTCGTGGCAAAATTTAGATATTTTCAGTCAAGACGAGGAAAGCCAGCGAAATGATTTGAGCCGTAGTAGCACTACGGCGAAAATCATTTCGCGCCAGCTTGACGAAGTCTTGGCTGAAAATAGCAAATTTAGGGTAGGAATAGTTTTGCCACCATCTCATACAAATAAAGTGGTCATTGCGACCGGCACTTTTCCGCCAGAGGTCTCCGGTCAGTCAACTTTTGTTTCTAATTTTGTGGCAAAATTACCCGAGGCCATAAAAATCGTTGTCGTTTCCTATGGCGATAAAAATGAACAGCGGGGAAACGAGATGTTTATGGTCAAAAGGAATTTGTGGCGATATTTTAATTATTTCAAGCTGTTAAAAAAGCAAGCAAAAGACGCCGGTATAATTTATGCCCAGGACTTAGTATCTTCCGGATTGTCGGCGGCTTTAGTCAA
>JBAZQS010000042.1:0-3828 GCA_041645075.1 Patescibacteria group bacterium
GTTGATTTTTTATCAAAGAAGTGATTGGCGCCATCCACTTCAATTACCAAGCGCAATTCACGGCAATAAAAATCCACCACATATCTGCCAAAGCTGTATTGCCTTCTGAAACGATGGCCATTAATCCGATTCTTTCTTAATTTGTTCCATAAAATCTTTTCCGATGATGTCTGATTATTCCTTAAATTCTTCCTAATACTTTCTAATGCTTTTTGATTATATAATTTTGTGGTCATTTGTCGTCTACCCCTCCCCAACCCTCCCCTTATAAAGGGGAGGGGGGTTAATTATGTGGCTTTAATTTTTTATTTTTAACTTCCACCACAAAAACGTTACCAAAATTATTACCACGAGCATCGTCAATAACCGCCACGGCACGACCCAAAATACGATTTCTGGCGATGATATTCTTTGATGGCTTTCGCCATATTCCAAATTTAATTGCGCCGTGTATCGGCCGAAAGCAAACTGCTTGAATTCCGCCGTCAGTCCACGCCAAAAGCCCCCGGAGACCTCCGGCGGATTTTTTCTCTGCCAAACGAGGTCAAATTTTCTAATACTCCGCGGTAAAATATTGCCCTTGTCATTATTGAACGGCAAATTTTCCACGACTCGGCCGAAAATATTTTCAATGGTCAGATAGCCGCCCGGCTTGATATGGACATTGCCCAGATTTTTGAGGCGCGCGGAAAAATCGGCGGGCAGATGGTTATAAAAATTGTCTTTCGTTGAAAATTCTGAAATTTCCAGTTTTTCTTGGACCGCGCCCCTGACTTTAAGCAAAAGCAGAGTCCCCACGCGGCTGGAAACGTTAATCGGGGTTTCGCCGGTTCGGACGGCCGGCGCCGTTTCCCACATTACGGCTAAATAATAGCCGCCAACCTGCGCCGTTTTGGGTATATTGATGGCCACCGGCGCTTCCAAAATTTCTCCGGGCTTTAGATTTACCGCGTTAATCGGCAGCCCCACCCAAGACAAGGCCTGATAATTAATATCGGACGCGATTTCGGCTTCGCCATTTTCGCCCCTGGGCTTAAAGGTTTCAATATAGCCGTTCAGACGCAAATCCTGGCCGGTTTCATTGTATAAACTGACGGTTTTTTTAATGGCTCCGCCCGGGTCCAAATCAACTTCAATCACCAAAGGGGAAATAGTGGTGGCGCGGGCAATAGCCGGCAGAAAAAAAATGCTCAGTAAAAAAATAAATATTAATTTTTTCATAGGAGAAAATTAAAAATTCGCGGTCGCCGTAAAGGTAATCGTCGTCGCATAGGCGCCGTCCGGTTCCGTGCCCTTGATGTTGGCGATATAATTGACATTAAAAGTAGTCGCATTGATGCTTCTGCTCGAACTGATTATTTGGTCGCCGCTGTGAAATGCATATTGGCCGGTTGAGGAATAGGGTGAGACCTCATTGGCCCTCGGCGTCGCCGCCGTGCTGGCGCTATAGATGACATTAAAACCGAATTGGCTGGTGCCTATCTTTGAGGTATTGGCGCCGGCGCCTATTCCCGCAATCGTATTGGCGCCCGCGCAAGCCGAGCAAGTTAAAGTACTGCCCGTAAAAACCACGCTCAAACCATTTTCCGAATTAGTATCAACCGCGAGCGTGTGAGAAACGGTCTTCGCCTGTGCTTGGCTTAAAGTGCCGAAGTCAAGCGAGCTGGCGCTCACGGTCAAGGTCAAAACCTCTCGCCCCGTAAAATATTTAATTTCCCGATAGCCGGCGCGGATGGTATCGGCGGTTGAGGAAGAGGTGCCGACTATGGCCTCGCCTAAAGTATCCTTTAAATTGTAATTATCCGACGCTTGATTTTCTCCCCCGCCTTGGGAAAAAGTATCGGCCCAAATCTGGTAATTGGTTGACTGCATGGCGGCCGATAAAAAATTTACCACGATTAAAAAAACCGCCAAGGGAAATAAAATATAAATTATTTTTTTTATTTTTGAAGTCATAATTTTAATTTCAAAATTCAAATGTCAATTCCTCCCTCTCCCTTGGGAGAGGGCTGGGGTGAGGGGAATTGGGGTGAGGGGGATAAAATATTCTCTGAAATATCATTCAAGACATTGTTTAAACTCTCATAAACCGACAAATTATCATAACGCAATACTTTAATTCCCAGCGATTCAATGAATTTTTGCCTATCTTGATCTTTTGTTTCCACCACTTCACTGGCTGTATGCGAACCCCCGTCAATTTCAATGGCTACTTTTACCTCCAAACAATAAAAATCAACGACGAATTTTCCAATACTGTGCTGGCGACGAAATTTAATGCCACTCAATCTGCGATTTCTGATATGCTTCCAAATTATGGATTCGGCGGAAGGCATAGATTGTCTCAAATGGCGACGCAAGACGGTTTGTTTGGAATGCATATTTTTATCCCCTCACCCTACCCTCTCCCCTTGGGAGAGGGAATTGCTAAGAAGGTATTAACAAATTAACAATTATTTTCTTTAACTTTGAACTTTTAACTATGGTGTCGGTTCAGTCGCCGGTGGAGTTTCAACGGTTGGTGCCGGTGTTTCTACAATCGGAGTCGGTGCCGGATCAGGAGTAGGCGCGGGTGTGGGTTCGGTTGGCGTTGGTTCAAGAGCCGGCGCCGGCTCGACTGGAGGATAAACACAACTGCCGTCATCAGTATTGGCATTTGGGTTATAATTAATCGCCGAAGCGTCGCGGCAGCCGGGAATCGGTTCTGGCGGTGTTGGTTGGTTGGCATATTGGCAACTGCCATCATCTTGGTTGGCGCTCGGATTATAATTAACAGCCGAAGCATCTCTACAGCCGGGAATAACGGCCATGGTTTCTTGCGCTCCGGCCACTTCGCCTTTAACGGGCATGGCAATCCAATCAAATATAATATCAAAATCAGCAATCGGTTCAATGCTTAGTCGGAAGGTAGAAGTGGATTTTTCAAAAATCCAGAAGTCCCGGCCGCTTAATCGGCTCTGCGGGGTAACTATAATCTTGGGCGCGACTTCATAAGCGCCTTTAAATTTCACTTCCGTAGAAGTCGCTCCCGCCGACAGGACTGCGGTTCCGGCCTGATCCTCGCTCACATATAATTTGCCTTGAATTTCCACATCTTTCTTAAACACGACTTTGCTTTCAAAATCGGCCTCGCCCACCACCGTAATTGTGCCATAGAAAGTCGCGGCTTGCTGGACGGTTAGGGTCTGAAAATTTTGATTTGAATTATCTTCAACGACAAGTCCTAATTGATTTAAGGCGGGCTCGCCTCGCTGAGTCGAAGCGGGGTCGGTAATAAGCGATGAATCCGCCGAGGTTGACCCATTGATGGGTGAAGTTGAGCCGTTTTGCAATATTTCAATCTGTTTCTGCTGTTCCTGTATCGCTTTGGTCAAAACCGGAATTATCATCTCATAGTTAATGCCCCACCAATCACCCTTATAAACCACTTCGGGAATGAGCTGGTCAACATCTTGGGCAATAAAACCCAGCCGTGTTTCGCTGTCATTTTGCCAATTATAAGTAATGGGTTTTAATTTCAGGACTTCGGCCAAGCCGTATGACAAATTTACGACATTATTTTTTAAACGGATATCCGAGGTCTGAATCGTGCCGTTATTCGAAAACACATTCCGCCACCTTAAAGCCGATGAACCAAGATTGTAAGTGTTATCAATCGCAGGAGTTGTGGTCGCACCGATTTTTAATAACCCTGCTGATGTATAATTACTGCCGAATAAAGTTCCTTGAACCTGTAAATCTGCCGTGGTGGTGGAACTGCCGCTGACATAAACATTCCCATTAAAATAACCAGCGTAATTAGTCGTCCCACCCGAAGCCGTGCCATAT
>JBAZQS010000043.1:0-3250 GCA_041645075.1 Patescibacteria group bacterium
TTAACCCCGCTGAGCGGGGTCGTCCAACCCTTTCGAGTCGAACCGTCACTGTTCGCACCTCTCCCCGCAGCTGCGGGGCGACGGCTGTTAGCCGCTACTTTTTTATCCCTCACTTGCGATAAGTTCATCAGCAAAATCTTTACACTAATTTATTAGTTATAAAATTAGTGTATAATAAAGCTTTAAACTCATTGCAAGTGAGGGAGGGTGTTCGGACTTTCCTCCCCCCACTTTTTTAAAATTCAAAAAGCGAAGAGCGATTGCCCGCTTTGTCCAAGCAATATGATTTTACTATTTTAATAATAAATGTCAAGGGCTTGCCCCCACACCTAATCAGAGAGATGAATCCCGCTTTAGCGGGATTCATAGAATGAACTAAGTGAATCTTGAAAAATAAAAAAACAAAATGAAAAAGGAAATAATTCTATTTGTTTAAAAACATCCCTGATTAGGTGTGGGGGCTTGATTTCAAACCGATTTTGAAGGTAAGATAAGGATAAGTTTATGCCCGGTAGTGAAAATTTGACAGGTTATTTCCTCTTAAGAAGAACCGCCAATTTTTTACAACCTCGGCTAATGAAAAGAATCTAATAGGCACTGAAAGATTTAATCATTAAGTCAAATTTCTACTACCGGGTATGAAAAAATCCGACCTGATTTTTACCGCGATTTTGCCGCCGGTTGATTATCTGATGCTTGTTTTGGCGGGACTGGCGGCTTATTTTTTGCGCACCAGCGATTTGGTGGTGAATTGGCGTCCGGTGCTTTTTGGTTTGAATCTGCCTCTGGAAAAATATTTAGGTTTGGTTTTACTCACCGACTTTTTTTTACTGATAATTTTCGCTTTAGTGGGTCTTTATTCTTTAAAAAGAAGCCGGAGTTTCTTGGAAGAATTTTCCAAAATAATTATCAGTTCTTTAGCGGTGTTGGTGGGTGTGATTTTTTATATTTTTATCCGCCGCGAATGGTTTGACTCGCGTTTTTTGATTTTTGCGGTCTGGGTTTTTTCAATTATTTTTGTCAGTTTTGGCCGGGTGCTGGTAAAATCCCTGCAAAAATTTCTGCTTTTGAGATTTGGATTCGGCAGTCATCAGGTGATTATGATTGGCGGCAATGGCGTGGGGCAAGAATTGATGGATGAAGTCAGAGAGCATCCGGCTCAGGGCTATCAATTGGCAAAATATTTTTCCGTTATTGATCTTGAAGAAATTAAAAAAATTGTGCAAGGACAAGAAATAAATGATGTAATTTTGGCCAATTCCGATTTTCCCCGCGGAGAGATTCTGGAATTGATTGATTTTTGCGAACAGGAACACTTGAATTTTAAATTCGTGCCCAATCTTTTTCAGGCCCGAACCGCCAATGTTGATTTTGATACTTTGGGCGGGGTGCCTTTGATTGAATTAAAGCGGACGGCGCTGGACGGCTGGGGAAAAATCTTAAAGCGCTTGATTGACATTGTCGGCGCGACTTTCGGCATTTTGATTTTTTCGCCGGTGATGGCGCTGGTGGCAATTTTGATAAAAATTGATTCGCCCGGTTCCGTAATTTACAAAAATCAGCGAGTGGGACCGCGGGGATTATTCAACACTTATAAATTTCGTTCATTTAAGATAGAATATTGTATCGGTCCCGAATATGACCGAGACGGCCGGGCCAGTGATTTTGAAGATGAGTTGATAGAAAAACAAAGCGGCCGCAAAGGGCCGGTCTATAAAGTGATCAATGACCCGCGCCGGACAAAAATCGGACGATTTTTGGAAAAATCCAGTCTGGACGAACTGCTGCAGTTTTTTAACGTGATTTGCAACAATATGAGTCTGGTCGGGCCGCGGCCGCATACGCCCAAAGAAGTGGCCAAGTACGAAAGATGGCATAAAAAGGTCTTTAATATCAAACCCGGCATCACGGGTCTGGCCCAAATTTCCGGACGCTCCCGGCTTGATTTTGACGAAGAAGCAAAACTGGATATTTATTATCTGGAAAACTGGTCTTTCTGGCTTGATTTGAAAATATTACTAAAGACACCCTGGGTTGTTTTGGTGGGAAGAGGACACTGAGAAAATTTCCAATTCTATGCGTGTTGCCTTGGTTCACGATTATCTAAACCAATACGGAGGGGCGGAACGGGTGCTGGAGGCCTTTTGCGAGATTTGGCCGCGGGCGCCGATTTTTACTTTGGTTTATGACGAAAAAAGCACCGGCCGCGCTTTTGCCGGCCGAGTCATCAGAACTTCTTTTTTGCAAAAAATTCCCTTGGCTCGGTTTCATCACCGGCCCTTTTTGATGCTGATGCCCTGGGCCATTGAACAATTTGATTTTTCAAAATATGATTTGGTGATTTCCGACACGGCGAGTTTCGCCAAGGGAGTGATTACTCGGCCCGAAACCCTTCATCTTTGTTATTGCCACACGCCGACGCGCTATCTTTGGGACGACAGCCAGAAATATATTGAAGAATTCAATTATCCGCCGCCTCTTAAAAAAATAATTCCTCTTTTTTTGAATTATCTCCGGCTTTGGGACGAAGCGGCGGCCGAGCGGCCGCAAAAATATCTAGCCAATTCTTTTTTTGTGGCTTCGCGCATCAGAAAGTATTATCAAAAATCAGCGGAAGTGATTTATCCGCCGGTTAAAACCGGCCAATTTTTCATGACGCCCGATATTGGCGATTATTTTTTGACGGTGGCCCGATTTTTATCTTACAAAAAAGTTGATTTGGCGGTGGAGACCTTCAACGCGCTGGGCTGGAAATTGAAAATTATCGGCGACGGTCCCGAAAAAAAACGGCTGCAAAAACTGGCCCGGAAAAACATTGAATTTTTGGGGCTGGTGGATGAAAAAAAACTGGCCTGGCATTACGCCCATTGCCGGGCGCTGATTTTTCCCCAAGAGGAGGACTTTGGAATCACGGCGCTGGAAGCGATGAGTTCGGGCCGGCCGGTAATCGCTTTCCAAAGCGGCGGGGCGCTGGAAATTTTAAAAGAAGGAGAAACGGGGATTTTTTTTGAAAAACAAACCGTTAGGCACCTAGTGGCCGCTTTGGAAAAATTTTCCCGAATGGAATTCAATCCCCAGCTTATCCGTCAGCACGCGCTGGCTTTTGATCAAGAAATTTTCAAACAAAAAATCAAAAATTTCGTTGAGCAAAATTTTAATCAAACTAATTTTAAAAGCCATGTCCAATAACGATTTTTTTAAAAAATTTAAAGAATCTTACGAAGAAAATAAAAAAATTTTGATTTTTGCG
>JBAZQS010000044.1:0-3204 GCA_041645075.1 Patescibacteria group bacterium
CGGGTTTTTTCAGCTTCTCGGCCAAAATTAATTGTTCCAATAAAACTTCCCTTTGTAATTCCTTGTTTTCGGGGCTATGAAAATAGTCTAGGCCGATTTCGCCGATAGCCACAACCTTTCGGTCGTACGCCAAAGCTTCGTATTTTGCCGGGTCAAAAACTTCCACCCGCGTTTCAAATTCCTCTTCTTCGCCCTCTTTGACTTTTTGCTCTTTCAAATGGATCGGGTGAAGCCCCACGGCCGCGAAAACCCCTTCTTTGAATTTTTGGGCGAATTCCATTGCCCGGCGCGAAGTGTCAATTTGCGAACCCACGTTTATCAGCCAGACACCGCTTTCCAGCGCCCGTTGAGCCGTGGCTTCTCGGTCGTTTTTGAACGCGTTGAAATTCAAATGCGCGTGGCTGTCAATCAGCATAGTTTTTTTGTTTATTTCAAAGTATGATGTGGAATTCTGTTTTATTTTATTCCCTGAGCAAGGCGCGTAGCGCCGCGTCGAAGGGTTATATTCAGCCTTCGACTCCGCCCTGAGGGCTTCGCTCAGGCAATAAAAAACTTATTCAAGCAAGAGAATTTCACATCACGTGTTTATTAAATTATAGCCCGATTTCTTAAAAATTAAAAAGCCCCGGATAATTGGGGCTTTTGGAATTAGGAGTTTTTGATTCATGGCCACAGCGGGATACGGATATATATTTCGCCATCCCATTTATTAGGAGCAAGGTTAGCCATTATACTGAAAAACACCGCACCGATCATCCAGAGTCCCGCGCTGTGATTATGACCGCTACCGTTCGCATGAATGGCAAATCCGATGGAAAGAACTAATCCTGCTACACCCCCTATTAACATGCTCAGTCTTTTCATTCCGCTCCTCCTTTTTAATATTTGACTATAACATTTCAGGTGGTCCGCTATCTGGAGATTCTAGAGCTTCGTTGCATATTTTAGCACAAATCACTGCGCAAACAATAGCCAGACATCCATAAATCCAATGACCGTTGCTAAAATAACTAATAGCGCCGGCGGCGAAGAAAAGCGCACCCAGACCGCCAAATATCATTCCAAGCAGTTCCCACATTTTGCCGCTCCTTTCAGGGTTAAGGTACAAATTAAGAACTGATTTCATAATATAACCTCTATGTTTAAATTTCAATCTTAGGAAATAAAATTTCTCCCTTTCTAATTTTGGCCGCGCGGGCGGATTCCATGATTTTCTGGCTGGTTTCGGGCATAAATGGCGCCAGACTCGCCCCGATTGACCAGATTGCGCCCAGTAGTTCGGTTAAAATTTTCTCCGCTTTGGATTTATCGTTTTTCACCAGTTCCCAGATTTTGGTTTCATCAATGTATTTATTGGCCCAATCAACCTTGGCTTTGATGATTTGCAGGGCTTCAAAAAGCTGCAGATTTTCCATAAAATCACTAACTCCAAAATCAGATTTTTCCGCTTTGATTTTTCCGTCAAAATTATTCTCTATCAAATTAAACACACGACTTAAAAGATTGCCCAGGCCATTGGCCAGATCGGCGTTATATTTTTGAATCATTTTTTCCCAGGAAATATCGCCGTCTTGGCCAAAAGGCGTGGAGGAAAGCAACAGATAGCGGCTGGCGTCGGCCCCGAATTTTTGCACCAAGTCCTCCGGCCAAATCACGTTGCCCAGTGTCTTTGACATTTTCTGGCCCGCAATCGTGAAAAAACCGTGCACGAAAAATTTTTGGGGCAATCTTAAACCAAGTCCCAAAAGCAAACCCGGCCAAATGGTGGCATGCACCCGCAGAATATCTTTAGCCATCAACTGCAAATCCGGCGGCCAAAAATTTTTAAAATTCTCGCTTTCTTCGCTGGCTGGATTCCAGCCCAACACCGTCAGATAATTTAAAAAAGCGTCCACCCAGACATAAGTGGTGTATTCCTTATCAAAAGGCAAAGGAATGCCCCAAGCCACGTTTTTCCGGGAAATGGAAACGTCTTTTAAACCGCTTCTGATAAAACTTAAGGCCTCGTTTTTGCGGGCTGCCGGTTCAATTTTAAATTCGCCGGAAGATATTTTTTCTTCTAAAATCTGGGCAAAGGCCGAAAGGCGGAAAAAATAACTTTCTTCTTTCATTTTCTCCGGCTCTTTTTGGTGGTCCGGACATTTGCCGTCCACTAAATCATCGGGATTTTTGTATTGTTCGCAACCCACGCAATAAAGCCCTTCATATTCTCCCTTGTAAATCAAACCTTTCTGATACAAAATTTCCAACGCTTTCTGAACGGCGGTCTCATGCGCTTTATCGGTCGTGCGGATAAAACCAGAATAATCAATATTCAAAATCTTCCAAGTATCTTTGAAGGCCTGCGCTTTTTCATCGCCAAAATCCGGCGGCGTTTGACCCGCTTTTTGGGCCGCCTGGCTGATTTTAGCGCCGTGTTCATCCGTGCCCACTTCAAAAAAAACATCCCGGCCTTTTTGTTTTTGCCAGCGCGCCAAAACATCGGCCGCCACCGTGGTGTAGGCGTGGCCTACGTGCGGCCGGTCATTCACATAATAAACTGGCGTGGTAATATAAAACTTCATATCACAAAACTATCACAAACTCTCCTTTCAGATTATTTTTATTTCCCATCAGTTTTTTCAAAATATCATCCAATTTTCCCCGATAAATCGTTTCAAACATTTTGGTCAGTTCGCGGCAGACGATTGTTTCGCGCTCGGGCGCCAGAGTAGTCAATTCTTTTAAAGTTTTCAAAATCCGGTGGGATGATTCGTAAAAAACCACCGTGTGTTCGGCTTGCGCCACTTCCCTGAAAAATTTTTGGCGGCCTTTTTTGGCCGGCGGAAAGCCCAAAAACAAAAATCGGTCCGCCGGCAAGCCGGAAATACTCAAAGCCGCTACAGCCGCGTTGGCTCCGGGAATCGGAACAATTCTAAAATTTTCGCCTAAAATTCCGCGTAGCTCTTTAATTAATTTCCCGCCCGGATCGGCGATGCCGGGGGTGCCCGCGTCCGTCACCAGCGCCAAATTTTTATCCGAACGCAGATTGGCCGCGATTTGCTCCACTTTTGAAATCCGGCTGTGCTGAAAATAAGAAAGCAACGGTTTTTTTATTTCAAAGTGATTCAAAAGTTTGATTGTTTGGCGCGTATCCTCGCAAACGACCAAATCAACGCTCCTTAAAACTTCCAGCGCCCGGAGTGTGATATCTTTTAAATTGCC
>JBAZQS010000014.1:0-18301 GCA_041645075.1 Patescibacteria group bacterium
ATCTGTCCGCCGTCTTTGACGGCAAATTTAATCTCCTTGACATTATCTATAAACGGGATTTTCTTTTCCACCTTATTTTGATAACTCACCTGTAAAATTCTTTCCTTGGAAGAGATGGTTAAAATGGTCTTGCCTTCGGGCGTCATAATTTCTTTCTGGCTGTCTTTAAGGCCGATCCGGCCGTCAACTTCCGCCACCACGGCCTTGGCTTTGGGCGTTCTCGCTTCAAAAATTTCCTCAACGCGCGGCAAACCCTGGGTAATATCGCTTTCCGAAGCCACGCCGCCGGTATGGAATGTTCTCATGGTCAATTGGGTGCCGGGCTCGCCCACGCTTTGCGCGGCAATAATGCCGACCGCGACTCCTTTTTTAACCATTTGGTTGTTGCTTAAATCATAGCCATAGCATTTTTGGCAAATGCCTTTCTGGCTTTTGCAGGTTAAAAGCGACCGGATGGAAACCTGTTCCAAATCAATGGCCGCGACTTTTGAGACCAAATTTTCAATTATGAGTTCGCCCTTGGGCACGACTATTTCGCCGTTTTTCGGATTGACAATATCGGCGGCTAAGACCCGGCCAAAAATCCGGTCAACTAATTTTTCGCCCATGGCTTCGCTCTCGGCTTTGGTTAAAATCAAGCCCTCTTTGTCGCCGCAATCATTTTCTTGAGTCACCACATCCTGCGCCACATCAACCAAGCGCCGGGTCAAATAGCCGGCCGAGGAAGTGCGCAGGGCCGTGTCAGTCAAGCCCTTTCTGGCGCCGTGCGTGGAAATAAAAAATTCCAAAATATTAAAGCCGTCCTTAAAGTTGCCTTTGACCGGCAATTCAATAACTTCATTGGAGGGGTTGACCACCGGGCCCTTCATCCCGATCATCTGGTTGAGCTGGCCCCAAGAACCGCGGGCGCCCGAATCAATCATGGCAAAAATCGGATTATCTTTATTCATCACGGTTTTGGTTATGGCCAAAATTTTATTATTGACGTCAAGCCACATTTGGATAATCTTAGTATGGCGCTCTTCTTCGGTTAAAAGTCCCATTTGATATTGCCGTTCAATTAAATCCAAATTCTTATCGCCTTCATTAATCATTTTTTCCCGGTCGGGCAATTGGGCCAAATCATCCATGCCGAATGATTGGCCGGAGTGGGTGAGATAGCGGAAACCGAGATCTTTTAATTTATCCAAGACCTCAACGGTTTTTTCGCGCCCGAATGTGTATAAAATATCCTGCAAAATTTTACCCATCTTCTTTTGGTTTACTTTATCATTGACAAACTCAAACTCATCAGGCAAAACGGCATTGAATAAAATACGGCCCAATGAGGTTTCTAACAGGCCTTCTTTGCTGTCGCCCTTGCCATAGCGCACCTTTATCTTATCTCTTAAAGTGATTAAGCCATTTTCGTGAGCCAGCATCGCTTCATTATAGGAAGAAAAATGTCTGGGTTTTTCTATTTCCGTGATATTAGTCAAATAATAACAGCCCCAGACAATATCCTGAATGGGCGTAACAACGGGCCGGCCGTGCGCCGGCTTGAGCAGATTATTTGTGGAAAGTATTATTTCCTTGGCCTCGCGCTTCGCGCCTTCGGACAAAGGCACGTGAACCGCCATTTGGTCGCCGTCAAAATCGGCATTGAAGGCGCTGCAGACCAAAGGATGAATTTGAATAGCCCGGCCTTCAATGAGTATGGGCTTAAAGGCCTGGATGCCCAAGCGGTGCAAAGTGGGCGCGCGATTCAGCATCACATAAGTATCTTTGACAATTTCTTCTAATAAATCCCAAATGTCTTCACTGCCCGCTTCAATATAGCGGTTGGCGCTTCGGACATTATGGACCGCGCCGTTCCTGATTAATTTGGAAATGATAAACGGCTTAAATAATTCCAAAGCCATTATTTTGGGCAGGCCGCATTCATTTAATTTCAATTTCGGGCCGACCACAATAACCGAACGGCCGGAGTAATCAACTCTCTTGCCCAATAAATTCTGGCGGAAGCGCCCCTGCTTGCCGCGCAGCATATCGGCAATGCTTTTAAGCATCCGCTTTTGCCCGGTTGAGGCGACCACGGTTTTGCCGTGGCGGGCGTTATTATCAATCAAAGCGTCCACCGCTTCCTGAAGCATTCTTTTTTCATTGCGGGTAATGACTTCGGGCGCGTTCAATTCCATTAATTGTTTCAAGCGATTATTGCGATTGATGACCCGTCGGTATAAATCATTTAGGTCAGAAGTGGCAAATCGTCCGCCATCAAGGGGCACCATGGGCCTTAAATCGGGCGGAATAATCGGGACAACCGTTAAAATCATCCATTCCGGCCTGATATTGTTTTTCTTTAATTGATTTAAAAATCTGACTCTCCTGACTAACTTGTCTCTTTTCACGCCGACTGCGTCACCAATCAGGCCATTTAATTTATTAAGAGTTTCGGCAATGTCTATTTTGGTTAAAAGCTCTCTGATGGCTTCCGCGCCGATGCCCGCTTCAAAAATATGGCCATATTTTATGGACAAATCATGAAAAGTGTGCTCGGAAATTATTTTAAGCGGCTTAATTTCTTTCAATTCTCCCTCGGCGGCGGCCAGCGTGTTTTCCAGCTCCTTTAATTTTTCGTCTTTCTGCCGAGCGATATTTTCAATTTCTTTCCGGACCGAGGCCTTTCCGCCTTCCGGATCATTGACCTGTAGATTGGCTATTCGCCGGTCATAATCGCCGGCAATCTGCTTTCTAAATTGCTTATATTCCGCCCTTAACTGATTGAGGGTCTCGGTTTTCAAACCCTCATTGACACTAATAATAATAAAATCAGCGAAATAAATGACTTTCTCCAATGACTGGACGGAAAGATCCAGCGCCAAACCGACTTTTGAGGGCACGCCGCGTAAAAACCAAATATGGGAAACCGGAATGGCCAAATCAATATGTCCCATTCTTTCCCGGCGGACAATGGCACGGGTGACTTCTACGCCGCATTTGTCGCAGATGATGCCTTTGTATCTGATTTTTTTGTATTTGCCGCAGTAGCACTCCCAGTCCTTAACCGGACCAAAAATCCTTTCGCAGAATAAACCGTCTTTTTCCGGTTTTTGCGTCCGATAATTGATGGTCTCCGGCTTAAGCACTTCGCCGTGCGACCACTTATGGATATCGTCGGGTGAAGCCAAAGAAAGCCGGATGGCGTCAAAGATTACATTGTGTTCTTGGATATTGGACATAATTTACTTTCTTCGTTTAAATTTTTCCCTTTCATATTCCTGTTCTTTTTCTTTCTCCCTGTCCGCGCCGGCGCCGACATCTTCTTGAACCACCTTGCCCTCATTCATTAATTCCACATTAAGCCCCAAGCCCTTGAGCTCGCGCACTAAAACATGGAAGCTTTCCGGGATATTCAGCGACTCAATCGGTTCACCTTTGACAATTGATTCATAGGCGCGCGAACGGCCGAACACATCATCTGATTTGATAGTTAAAATCTCCTGCAAAGTATGCGCCGCGCCATAGGCCTCAAGCGCCCAGACCTCCATTTCACCGAATCTCTGGCCGCCGAATTGCGCCTTGCCGCCCAGGGGCTGCTGGGTAATCAATGAATATGGGCCGATTGACCGCTGATGGATTTTATCTTCCACTAAATGATTTAATTTCAACATATAAATATAGCCGACCGTGGTCTGGCAATCAAATTTCTGGCCGCTACGGCCGTCAATAAGCTGGATACGGCCATCCCGCGAATAGCCGGCTTTTTCTAACTCGTCTCTAATTTGTTTTTCCGTAATGCCGTTAAATACGGGTGTCGCGATTTTATAGCCCAGCGCCTTGGCGGCCAAGCCCAGATGGGTTTCCAAAATCTGTCCCAAATTCATGCGGGAAACCACGCCCAGCGGGCTCAAAATAATATCCACGGGCGTGCCGTCCGCCAAATGAGGCAAGTCCTCTAAAGGCACGACGCGGGAGATTACGCCCTTGTTGCCGTGGCGGCCGGCCATTTTGTCGCCAACCTGGATTTTGCGCAAAGAAGCGACCGTCACCTGAACCATCTTAATCATGCCCGCCGACAACCGGTCGCCGTTCTCGCGGGAAAATATTTTAATATCTATGACTTTGCCCGAAGAGCCGTGTTCCAAATATAAGGAAGAGTCGCGCACGTCTCTGGCTTTCTCGCCGAAAATCGCGCGCAATAATTTTTCTTCAGCCGACAATTCGGTTTCGCCCTTGGGCGTAATCTTGCCGACTAAAATATCACCCGAGCGGACATTGGCGCCGATTCGGACAATACCCTCTTCGTCCAAGTCCTTTAACTTTTCTTCCGAGACATTGGGAATATCCGAAGTAATGACTTCCGGGCCAAGCTTGGTTTCGCGCATTTCGCAAACGTAATTTTCAATATGAATGGAAGAATATCGGTCCTGATGGACCAGCCGTTCGGAAATAATAATCGCGTCTTCATAGTTATAGCCCTGCCAAGGCATAAAAGCCACTAAAATATTTTGGCCTAAAGCCAATTCGCCGCCCTCAATCGCCGGCCCGTCCGCCAAAATATCGCCTTTTTTAACTTTTTGGGTTTTGGCCACCACCGGCTTTTGATTGATGCAGGTCGTGGCGTTTGAGCGGACAAATTTATTTAAGTTATAAACATCAATGTTGTTTTTTATATTTAATATTTCTATTCTATGGCCGCTCAGTCCGATCACTTCGCCGTCTTCTTTAGCTAAAATCACGTGGCCGGAATCGCAGGCCGCTTTCCTTTCAATACCCGTGCCCACCAAGGGCGCTTCCGGCTTAATGCAGGAAACGGCTTGGCGCTGCATATTCGTGCCCATTAAAGCGCGGACCGCGTCATCATGCTCTAAAAACGGAATCAAGGAAGTGGCGACCGAAACCACCTGATTAGAAGCCACGTCCATATAATCAATATTTTCCGGCAGGGTGATGGTCGGCTTCAAATGGACGCGCGCTTCAAGTTTTTCCGCGGTGAAATAGCCGTTTTCATCAAGCGAGGCATCAAGCGGGGTGGTCGTGGCTCGGCTTTCTTCAAAGGCGTCAAGATAAACCAGGTCCTTGGTGACTCGGGGTTTAATGGGAATAATTTTTAAATCGGTTTGCGCCAATGCCGCCGCCAAGTCATTGGTGATTTTTTCACCGGCCTTAATAATAATAGCGCCTGACGGGTCTTTTAAATTTTCGCGGACGATTTCTCCCTCGGTAATTTTTGGATTATTTTCAAGATCATGGATAACTCTATAATAAGGCGTTTCAATAAAGCCATAATCATTAACTCGGGCAAAGGTGGCCAAATGGCCCACTAAGCCGACATTCGGCCCTTCGGGTGTGGCAATGGGACAAATTCGGCCGTAGTGAGTCGGATGCACATCGCGCACCTCAAACCCGGCTCTTTCGCGGGACAAGCCGCCCGGACCCATGGCCGACAATCTTCTCTTGTGCTCCAATTCGGCCAGGGGATTGACCTGGTCCATAAATTGGGATAATTGGCTGGACATAAAAAATTCTTTGACCACGCTGATGAGCGGGCGGGCATTAACCAATTTATTGGGCGTTAGGTTGGCGATGTCCAAAGTGCTCATTCGGTCTTTGACAATTCTCTCCATTCGCACCAAACCGATGCGGAATTTATTTTGCACCAATTCGCCTACCGCCCTAATCCTTCGGTTGCCCAAATGATCAATATCATCGGGGTCGGCCTGCGAATTATTCAAGTTAATAATTTCCTTCAAGATGTGGGCGATATCCTCTCGCCGTAAGACCCTGGTTTCTTTATTGATGGGTATTTTTTGGCCAAAGCGCTGATTTAATTTGTAGCGGCCCACGGTGCCGAAATCATATCGCGCGAAATTAAAAAACATATTGGTAATCAGCTGTTTGGCATTTTCCGGCGTCGCCAAATCACCTGGCCTGATTCTTTTATAAACCTCAATCAAGCCCTCGGCCTCATTGCGCGAAACATCTTTCTTTAAGGTGGATTCAATATGGTTGATATTGGCCGTATGGACATCTTTAAATAAATCTAAAATCTGCTCATCGGCGGAATAGCCGAAAGCCCGAAGCAAGGCCGTGGCCGCCACTTTTCTCTTGCGGTCTATCTTAACCCAGATTACATTATTATTATCGGTTTCAAATTCCAGCCAAGAACCGCGATTAGGAATAACCTTGGCGCCGTACAAATTCCGGCCGATTGTCGGCTGGCTGGTGAAAAACACGCCCGGCGACCTGATTAATTGCGAGACCACTACGCGCTCAATGCCATTAATAATAAAAGTGCCCCGGTCGGTCATCAGGGGAAAATCGCCCAAATAAACTTCCTGCTCAATTTCTTGAGCGGTCTTCTTATTGAGCAGTTTGACCATCACCCTAATTGGCGCTTCAAAAGTAATATTTTTTTCTTTGCTGGCGGTTTCATCAAATTTCGGCTGGTCGGAAAAATAATCGCCGAAATAAATTTCCAAATCCCGGCCGATAAAATCGGTGATCGGCGAAATTTCATCAAATAATTCTTTTAAGCCCTCGTCCCAAAACCATTTATACGATTTTTTTTGTAACTCAATCAGATCAGGCAGTTCGACAACATGGGCTTTGGAAAGGGTTATCCTTTCCGTTGTTTGTGTCTGATTTTTAGACATAAAAAAATCCTCATTTCTCGGATAATCCTTTGGAAAAAGGATAAAAAATGAGTTAATTTAATTTAATTTTTCTCTATTGAGACCCACTCTTTTGTCGGGAGATTATCGCTTGCCGGCATTTTTATAATTTCTTTATAAAGTTTAATTATGATTTCGGCGGCAAGGAATTTATTAAACGCGACAGTTGGATATTTATAATATTACATAAACGGCTTGAAAATGTCAATTGCTTTATGGTAATAAAAAACGAAAAAATGTCAAGATACTTGTTTTTTTATCTAAATTTAGAATAAAAATAGGCGTTAATTCATCTAAAAATATAAGATATCAACAGGCATTTTCCCAATTAAATCAACAAGTTATCCACAATTCAATATCCTCCTCCCCCTTTATAAGGGGGAGGATAGGAGGGGGTTAATTGGCTTTTTATTTATTTTATGATAAAATCCAAAATAGATCTAAATAATGTCAAATTTCCAATTTCCAATCAAATCAAAAATCCTAATGTCAAATTTTTGTACTTTGACATTTGACATTGGAAATTTGGACTTTGAAATTAAATCTATTCTAAATTTAGCCGAAAAAGGAGACAAAAAATGGTAATTGGATCCGCAAAAAGGCATTTATTCCGCCTAATCGTCCCCGCATTATCCAATTTTAGTATTTACAGCGATATTGCCAGATATACCACGGCCCTTGGGCCGATTTGCGTGGCGACCGCCGCTAATAAGCTAAAGGACTGGGATGTGGAGGTAATAGACGAAAACAATTGCCGTGGCAAATTCTGCCCCAAAGACCGCTTTGGCTTGCCCGATCACCCCCGGCTTCAGGCAGAAAGGCCGGCTGACGCGGTTGGTTTTTATGGTTCTTTAAGCTCTACGGTACCCCGCATTTTTGAATTGGCTGAATTTTACAAGGGCTTGGGCGTAAGAACCATTGCCGGCGGCAAGCATGTGGAAAATCTGCCCGAAGAGTCACTAGCCAACGGAATTGATGTGGTGGTCTTGGGCGAAGGCGAGGAAACGATTAAGGAACTGCTCTTGAACGTACCGCTGGAGAATATCAAGGGCATCGCTTTTAGGCGCAATGGCCAAATGATTAAAACCGAACCGCGGCCGCTGATTACTGATTTTGAAAATCAGCCCATACCTGATTTCAATTTAATCAGATATGCTAGAATTTCCATCTATCCGGTGAGCCGGACGCGCGGCTGCGATATGAATTGCGAATTCTGCGCCGTCAAAGATAAAACCCGTTGCGCTACCCCCGAAAAAATGATGTCCATTATTTCTCATTTAGCCGAAACGCGCGGCGCCAGAAAATTCTTTGAGTCCAGCGACCATTTTGCCGCCAATCGTGAAGAGACAATGGAGTTCTGCCGCCTGCTGGCCGAGTATCAAAAACGAAAGGGCCTTAAGCTCAAAATGACGGTTCAAATCCGCTTAAATGACGCGCGGTATCCAGAATTGCTGAAAGCCATGAAAGAAGCAGGCATAATTAATGTCTGCATCGGCTATGAATCGCCCATTGATGAAGAATTGATTTCTATGCGGAAGGGCTATTTGTCCAAAGATATGATTAATTGGACAAAAATTTTCCATCAATACGGTTTCTTCATTCATGGGATGTTTATTTTCGGCTATCCGCGGAGAAATAACAATGAGCCGGCGGTAAAAATTTCCCTTGATGAGAAAGTAAAGAGGTTTAAAAATTTCATCAACCGGGCCAAGATAGATACGGCGCAAGTTCTTTTAACGGTTCCTTTGGTGGGTACAGAACTAAGAACCCGGCTGGAAAAAGAGGGCCGAATTTTCCCTTTGGCCGATATTGGCTGGCAATATTATGACGGCCAATTTCCGCTTTTTATGCCCGACGACGGCGTGACGCCCGAAGAAATGCAAAACGCGGTGACAAAAATAATGAGTAATTTTTACCGCTTCCACCATCTTTTGGCGATAATGATCCATATTGTCGTTCATTTTCCAATTTTTGTTTTTCCGGCCGCCCTGACTATTACCACCTTAAAAACAAGGTATATTACTCGGGTGTATAATTGGTGGGAGAAAAAATATTTTAGGAATCAATCCATGAGGTTCGGCGGCTGGTTTATTGTCCGAAACTGGTTTAAAAATTTCCGGAAAGATAATTTTTTGGAAAAATTAAATCAGGCCAAGGCGAAATTGAATCAGGCCAAAGAGAAATTATCGCGGCCGGCGAATTAAAAACATTTAAAAAAATAAAACGAGACGAACCATGTTCGTCTCTATTTTTTATTAACCCCCTCCCCGGCCTCCCCTTACGAAGGGGAGGCGCAAATTTGCCAGCAGGCAAATTTCGGAGGGGTTATTACTTTATCAATAATTCCCTGACCACCTTTCTCTCATCCCAGGGAATTTTTTTGCCATCAGCAATACAAATCGCCTGCTCGCTGCCCTTGCCGGTCAAAAGAACCAAATCACCGGCTTGGGCCAAGACCAAGGCCTTTTTAATCGCTTCCCTTCTATCTAAAATTTTAAACAAATTTTCCTCTAAAATTTTTCCGGTTTTTATGGCGCCTTCGGCCACCTGGTCAATTATTTTTTGCGGGTCATCATCATACGGGTCTTCATTGGTAATAATAACGAGGTCAGCGTGGCTGGCCGCCAACTCGCCAAGTATCGGCCTTCTGGCCACGTCCCGTCCCCCGCCGCAAGAACCGAGAACATGAATAATCCTGCCGTCGCTGATTTTATGGTCTTTGATTGTCTGATAAAGCTGTTTCAGGCCTTCCGGCTCGGGCGCGTAATCAATCAACACTTTAAAATTCTGCCCTTCATCGATAAATTCCATTCGGCCCGGTATGCCTTTTATTTTTTCCAGAGCCAAACGGCAGGTGGCCAAAGGCACGCCTTGGGACATGGCGACGGTGATGGCCGCCAAAGCATTATAAATATTAAATTTGCCGAGAAGATTTAAGGAAAAATCCACTTCGTCAACCGAAAAGGAAACGCCGTCCGGCCTGAATCTTATCTCATTGGCCGCGACTAATCGCAGTGATGATTGTTGGGCATTATAATTATGCGATTCAATATCGCCAATACCGAACACATATTTTTTATCCGACCAAAAACTGATAAAGTCATCGCAATAATCATCGTCCACATTCGCGATAATCACTTTCGGTATTTTCTTATCTCGGACAAACTCGCTTTCAGACGATTGATTGCCAGAGGCCTCATCAAGGCGCGAATTAAAAATATCAGGATAATTCTTGCATTTATCTTTCTGCAATTTGGCGAAAATCGCTTGCTTGGCTTTTTTGTAATTCTCAAAACCGCCATGCGACTCAATATGCTCGGGCGTTAAATTGGTAAAAACCGCGACGTCGTAATTTATGCCCCAATGCCGATATTGTTTAATGCCCTCGGAGGACGTCTCAATTACCGCGTACTGGCAGCCGGCGTCAACCATCTGCCTTAATAATTTCTGCGAGGCGAATCGGCCAAGCATAGTCATTTTTTTGTCATTTAGCCACTCTTTATCGGCCACCTTAAAGCCGACTGTGGAGGTGTAGCCCACCTTATGGCCCGCTTCTTCTAAAATTTTTGCCGTCAATATGACCGTAGTTGATTTGCCGTTTGTGCCCGTGACGCCGATAACCGCCATTTTTTCCGACGGATTATCATAATATATTTTCGCGGCCACGGCCAAAAATTTATGGTATGGCGCCAATAAACTTTTAGGAATTATTTTTTTAATTAATGATTTCATATGATTAATTTTCCCCCTCTCCTTGTCTCAAGGAGAGGGTTGGGGTGAGGTCTAAAATTACTTCCGCCCTAAAATTCTTAAGGCCTCTTTTATCTTTTCTCCCGTATCGCTCGCTTGGCAATGGCTCAAGGCCTCTTGCGCCTGATTGGGCGCGTAGCCCAGGCCGATTAAGGCCTCAAACGCCTCGCCAAACTCATCATTCCAAGCGCTGGCGCCCGTCGGGATACTGCCCAGCTTATCTTTTAAGCCAACCACGATTCTTTCAGCGGTCTTGGGGCCGATGCCGGAAACCTTGCTTAAAACCTCGGCATTGCCTGACTGCACGGCCGTACGCAAGTCCTCTATTTTGGCTTTCTGTAAAATATCCAAAGCGCTCCGCGGGCCGATGCCGGAGATGGAAATCAACAATTCAAAAAATTCCAGTTCTTCCTGATTGGCAAAACCGTACAAATCCAAGACAGTTTCGGCGACTTGGGTATAGGTAAAAATTTCAAGCTCATTGCCAATATGAATTTCATTGATGAATTTATCCAACACAAAAACTTTGTAGCCCACGTCATGAACCTCAAGAATGATAAAATTATCCTTTTTGGGAATTACTGATTTGTGTTTTACTTGGCCTCGTAAGTAAGATATCATAATAATTTACTTATTGCTTCTAAGCA
Organism: Patescibacteria group bacterium; assembly: GCA_041645075.1. Classification (GTDB taxonomy): domain Bacteria; phylum Patescibacteriota; class Patescibacteriia; order 2-01-FULL-39-33; family 2-01-FULL-39-33; genus JBAZQS01. The sequence continues at coordinate 11,054 of JBAZQS010000014.1, forward strand.
CGCTCATGACCGGTATATCATAATCGCCGCCCAATTCAAAGTTAAACACCTCCTCCGTCCCCCCATGCGCCTCAGTCACTTTTTCGCCCTTTTTATTAAACAATTCCCTTAGCTTTATTTTATAACAATTATCCGGAGTTACCAACTCCACCGCATCTCCGGCCTTCAATACATTATGAACGCGAATGAAAACTTTTTGTTTTTTAATTTCCACTACTTCGCCCACAAACTCCCAATCACTAACCGCTTTTGACGTTTTAAAATTATGCCTAGCCATATTTTCATCGCCCAATAAAAATCCCGTCGTATAACCGCGATTATCAATCTTATATAATTCTTCTTTTAATTTTGCTAGTAGTTTATTTTTATTTTTTTTATCAAAAAACAAATCTATGGCTTTTCGATAAGCGCGCGTGACTACGGCCAAATAATAAACGCTTTTGGTTCTGCCTTCCAGCTTAAAAGCAACCACGCCGGCCTTTGCCAAATCATCTAAATAATCAATCAAGCATAGGTCTTTTGAATTCATGATATAAGTTCCCTTTTTATCGGCCTCAATGGGAATCATTTCCCCCGGCCGAAGCGGCTCTTCTAAAAAAATTTTATATTCCCATCTGCATGGCTGGGTGCAAAGCCCTTCGTTAGCACTGCGAGAATTAAGCCAAGCCGAAAGATAGCATCTTCCCGAATAACTCATACACATGGCGCCGTGGACAAAAACCTCCAATTCCATTTGTGGCGCCCGCTGATGAATTTCTTTTATATCTTTCAGGCCGACTTCGCGTCCCAGAATAATTCTTTTCACACCCCGTTTTTGCCAAAATTTCACGGCTTCATAATTTAAAGTGTTCATCTGGGTGGAAAGGTGAATCGGTATTTTTGGCAAAAATTTTTTTATCATTTCTAGAATGCCCGGATCGGAGACAACAATGGCATCTGGTTTTATTTTCTTTAATTCTTTTAAGTGTTTTGGTAAAATTTTCAAGTGCCGATTATGCACAAAAATGTTTATCGTCACATAAACTTTCTTTTTTAATTTATGCGCGTATTTAATGCCCTCTTTCAGCGACTTCAAATCAAAACCCGTCTGGGCGCGCAAAGAAAAAGCCGGCAAACCGCAATAGACCGCGTCCGCGCCATAAGCAAGCGCGTATTTTAATTTTCTTAAATCGCCCGCCGGCGCAATTAATTCTACTTTCTTACTCATTTTAAATTTTTTCAATCTCCAATTTTACGCTCTCGTCATTAACCTTTGTCTCGTTCCCTTTATTATTCTGATTAACAAATCCTTGAGTAATTGTATTCTTCTTTAACTCGGCCACATATTTTTCGTCCGCAAATATTTTTTTAATAATTTCACCGTCGCTCTGCCATAAAACCTTTATCTTGTCGCTAATGGTTAATCCCTGCTTCTTGCGCCTATCATTAATTGAACGGATTAATTCGCGAACCGCGCCCTCAACTTTTAATTCGTCGGTTATTTTTGTATCGAGTTCTACTTTTAATTCTGCGCCCTTAACAAATTCTACTTCCTTCACATTTACCTCGTCGGCGATCAATGATCCGAATTCTGCCGATAACTGATAGCCATGGACGACCAGCTTGTTAAGTGGCTGGCGAATTTTGATATTATTTTCCGCTCTGGCCGCCAAACCCATTTCCACGATTTTTCTCACCTGCGCCATCTGCTCTAAAATTTTATTATCAATTAATTTTTCAATTGCCTCTGGCCATTTATCCAAATGAACCGATTCTTTTTCACCGCCAACTTCCCGGTACAAATATTCGGCGATAAAAGGCGTAAATGGCGCCATTACTTTGGCTAGCTCAAGCAGAACATATCTAAAAACCGCCAACGCCTGATTTTTATCTTGGCCGTCTTCTTTAAATCTTTCGCGCGAACGCCTTAACCACCAAGTGGAAAACTCGTCAATAAATTCGGCAATCGGGCGGACCGAACGGACTAAATCATACGCCTCCATTTGCGTGGTTACTTCTTTAATCAACAAATTCAATTTTGCCAAAAGCCATTTATCTAAAACCGAACCCCTCTCCCCCTTTCGAAGGGGGAGAATGAGAGGGGGTAAATCCTTGTTTTCATACAATTTATAAAAATTCAAAATATTATTTAACAGCATCACTACTTTTTGCATGGCTTCTTTGACGCCGGCCTCGCTAAAATCCAAATTCTCGGCCGCCATGACCGGCGAAGACAAAAGATAATATCTCATGGCGTCGGCGCCGTATTTATCCATCACCAAATCCGGCTCGGGATAATTCTGCAACCGCTTGGCCATTTTTTTGCCATCTTCGGCTAAAACAATGCCGTTGACAATCACATTTTCATAAGCGATTTCATTTTTTATGGCCGTGGCGATGATATGCAGATAATAAAACCAAGCGCGCGTCTGGTCTACGCCCTCGGCAATAAATCGCGCCGGAAATTTTTTTTCAAATTTATCATTATTTTCAAACGGATAATGCTCTTGCGCATAAGGCATGGAGCCGGATTCAAACCAGCAGTCAATAACATCGGGGATGCGCTTCATTGTCCCACCGCATTTTTCGCATTTCAAAGTAATGATATCCATCACATCTTTATGTAAATCAATTTCAATATTGGTTGTGTTATTAATATAAATAACCCTCACGCCACCCCCCTCAATATAATCTACTGATTCCAAGGCCATAGCCGAGTCATGAATATTTTTATTTTTCAATTTGCTTGTCAAGTCAACAATTGGATCGCCATGAGAAATAATAAGGATAGTTTTACCTCCATGTTCCTTTAATTTTTCTGATAGAAAACCATGCATTCTTTTAATTACGTCCAAATTATTTTCACCAAAACCGCCCTTTTTAAATTTAAATCGTTCTTCCAAAGATAAATTATGATATTCAATATTCAATAGATCATTTTTAAGTGCCTCCCGCTCCTTATCTTCCCAATATCCGACTTCAATTTCTCCCAATCTATCATCGGTTTGAAATTCTATCTTAAGATTATTTGCAATCAATTCGGCCGTTTCTTTTGTTCTTTTAATCGGAGAGCTAAACATAACAATATTATCAGACTTATCAAGTTCCGCCTTTATTTTTTTAATCGTTTCAATAATTTGTTTTTTACCTTTTGCGGTTAAAGAATATTTTAATCTGGATGCCATTCCGCTATTGACATTTCTTATATTACTCTCCGCTTCGCCATGCCGCACTAAAATTATTTTTGTTATCCCATCGCTGTTTTTATACAATTCATCCAGCGAGCCAATTACCTTTATCTCGCCACATTCGCATTTCCAAATCGGAATACAGGAGGCCCAAAACCTTTGGCGAGAAATGGACCAATCTCTTGCCCCTTCAAGCCAATTGCCAAACCGACCCTCCTTAATATGCGCGGGCGACCAATTTATTTCTTTTGCCAATTTAATGGCTTTTTCTTTTATGGCAGTGACTTTTACAAACCAAGACGAAGTCGCGTAATTAATGAGCGGGGTATCACAGCGCCAGCAATGCGGATAACTGTGCTCATATTTTTCCTTGCCGAATAATAAATTATTTTTATCTAAATATTTTATAATCTCCACATCGGTTTTTTGCGGGTCATCAGCCGGTTTAACATTCATTCCCTTAAAATCTTCTACTTCGTCTTTAAAATGACCGCTCATAGTAACATTCTGGATAAAGGGCAAATTTTTTTCTTGGCCCAGAAGCATATCCTCTTCGCCATAAGCCGGCGCGATATGCACCACGCCCGTGCCGTCTTCGGTGGTCACAAAATCAGCCGAAACAACCGTGTATAAATTTTCCTTATTTTTTAAATCCTCGTTTAAATAATATGGAAATAATGGCTTATATTTTTTACCGACTAACGCGCTACCCTTAAATTCCGAAATAATTTTATATTCATTTTCGGAAAAAATCTTTTCCAAAAGATCTTTAGCCAAAATAAATCGCACTAACTCGCCCACCCCCTCATCTTTTTTTTCGATTTTAACATATTCAATGTCTTCACCCACAGCCAAAGCCACATTACCGGGCAAGGTCCATGGCGTAGTCGTCCAGGCTAAAACGAAAGTCCGCGGCTCGTCTTCTAATTCAAGTTCGACCGTTACCGACCAATCTTTTATATCTTTATAGCCCTCGCTCACTTCCTGTTGCGATAAAGTGGTTTCGCATCTGGGACAGACATGCATTGATTTGTAGCCCTCATAAATCAAGCCCTTGTCCCATAACTGCTTAAATACCCACCACACGCTTTCCATATAATCCAAGTCCATGGTCTTATAGGAATTTTCCATATCGACCCAGCGCCCAAAACGGTCAATGGTTCTCTGCCAATCCTCAACATAGTCCAAAACGCGCGCCCGACACATTTCATTGAATTTATCAATGCCCATTTCTTCAATATCCTTTTTGCTTTTTAGGCCCAAATCCTTTTCCACGATATTTTCAATGGGCAGTCCGTGGCAATCCCAGCCCCAGCGCCTTTCCACATAATTTCCTTTCATGGTCTGATAGCGCGGCACCACGTCTTTCATTAAGCCAGTAATTATATGGCCGTAATGAGGCGCGCCCGTGGCAAAAGGCGGGCCGTCATAAAAACTATACGGCGGGCCGTTTTTCGTGGCCGCTAAGGTCTTTTCAAAAATTTTATTTTCCTGCCAAAATTTCAAAATTGCCAATTCATGTTCAACGATTGGATTTATGGATATTTCATCTTTCGCGAATTTTACAGATTTCTTTTCAGACATGGGGTTAAAAATTGATTTTAATATATCAAATAATGATTGCTTGGTCAAATAAAACCCGCCCCCCACTTTATTTAAAAGTGGGGGGCGGGGTCAATAAAACATAACTTTATTCTTCATTCTTCCCAGCTTATGGACTGGGTGGGGCAAGCGCCAATGGCCTCATCAATCTTGGTTTTTTCGGCTTCATAATCCGCCTCCTGCACTACGGCTATCATCTTGCCGCCGACCTCCTCCACCTTGAATACCGCCGGGCAAAGGGCCTCGCAAGTGCCACAGGCAATACAAGTGTCATCAACTTTTGGTTTCATGACAAAATATTTATTTATTAAGAACTTTCTTAATTTTTTCTGACAAAGTAGTGGGGGTGTAATCGGATTTTATCAAATAACCGTCAACACCCAATTTTTCCGCTCTTTCAATTTCGTCTTTCTGAGTCAAGTTGCTCCAAACATAAACCTTAACGCCGCTAAGCGACTTGTCGCCCCTAATGGCTTTTAAGACCTCATAACCATCCATCTCGGGTAGGACCAAATCAAGCAAAACCAACGACGGCTTTTTCTGTTTAATCATGGCTAAACCAGTTTTTCCATCGGGCACGATCAAAACATCATAGCCAATTTCTCTAAGTTTCAAACTAAACACCTCGGCCAAATCCAGCTCGTCCTCCACCATTAATATTGTTTGTTTTAATGGCATATGGCTAATTAAATTAGTATCTAATTAAATAATACTACTTCTCTTTTATAAAAGCAACCCATTAAAATCCTAAACTCTAAATTCTAAACTCTAAATAAATTACAATGATCAAAATTCAAAACAATTTTAGAACAATAATTTTTTGGGATTTTGAATTTTGGATTTGTTTAGGATTTAGAGTTTAGGATTTAGTATTTTTAATAGTTACATTTCCCTAAGCGGTTCAATGCCCAAAAGTTTTAGTCCATTGTTTAAGACCTGCTCTACCGCGCCCACCAAAGCCAAGCGCGCTTTTCGCGTGGCTGCCTCGGAATTTAGAATCGGCAATTTCTGATAAAAATTAGAAAACAGCCGCGCCAAATCAAAAAGATATTTAGCCACCTCGCTCGGCTGATAGGTCTTGACCGCCTCGCCAACCGCTTGCGGAAATTCGGCCAGCTTAAGCATCAACTCTTTTTCTATGTCGCTGTTTAGTTTTGCGTAATTTATTTCCGCGAGGCCGGCCAATCCGGCTTTCTTTATGACACTGCTGATACGGCTGCAAGTATATTGCAAATACGGCCCGCTAAAGCCGTCAAAGCTCAAGGCCTCCTCAATATCAAAAACAATGACATTATTATTGCCGGTTTTGAGCATATTGAATTTAATCGCCGCCAAAGCAATCTTTTCGGCCGTGGCCTTAATTTTTTTGTCAGACCAATCCTGGCGCCTTTTCTTGGTTTCTGTTTTGGCTCTAAGCAAAACCTGTTCGTAAAAATCCTCAAACAAAACCACATTGCCGGCGCGCGAAGACATGGCGCCGTCTTTTAGGGTGACAAATTCATATGGAATATGAACCATTTGCTTATCAAAACCCATTACTTCCAGGGTCTTGAATAATTGCTGAAAATAAAAACTTTGGCGCGAATCGGTAATCACGATGCTTTTATCAATCTTATATTTTTTAAATTTTAATTCTGCGAGCGCCAGGTCTTTTGTTGAGTAAAGCGACGAGCCGTCTGATTTGAGAAGCAAAAAGTTTTTTAAATCATATTTTTCCAAATTAATAATCACGGCGCCGTCTGATTTTTCCGCGAGGCCTTTCTTTAATAATTCGTCCACGATTTTTTTGCCCGGCTTTTCCACCTCGCTCTCAAAAAAAACATCAGCAAATTTAACGCCCAAAATCTTATAAATTTTAGCAAACTCCGCCAAGCTCCATTTTCTGGTTTTCTGCCAAAGCGCCAGCCATTTTTTATCGCCGGTTTCCAATTTTTGCAGAACCGCGTCGGCCTGATATTTAAAATCAGGATTGGCTTCGGTTTTTTGCGCCGCCTCGGTATAGACCTGGCCTAAATATTTGCCTTTATTCTCTGGCAATTTTTCGCCTTGGTGGAATTTTTCCAAGGCCCACAGGCATTTGGCCACATGGGCGCCGATATCACCGATATAATTTACGGCCACCACTTTATGGCCCGCGAACTTATTTATATTCACCAAGCTGTTGCCCAAAACCGCGTTACGCAGATGGCCGATATGGAATTCTTTGTGAGTATTGGGCTGGGAATATTCAATCATAATTTTTTCTTTGCCCGATTTCAGCGCGCCGTAAGCCGCTTTTTTCTTTTGAATCTCTTGTAAGACCTTTTTGCCGAATATGGCCGGATTGATGAAAAAATTAAGATAAGGGCCGATGTTCTGGACGGATTTAATGGCGCCGGCCGGCTGGATTTTTTTCTTAAAATCGTCGGCGATTTGATTGGGCGACCGCCTAAGCAGTTTGGCGAGATAAAAACAGGGCACGGCAAAATCGCCCATATCC
>JBAZQS010000015.1:0-17106 GCA_041645075.1 Patescibacteria group bacterium
ATTGATATTTTAGATATTGAATTAATAAAATTATGAAACCTAAATTTAATTTATCTAATTATCATCATCTTCCGGCCCTAACTGCCGAGGAAATGACATTTTTTAAAAAATACGATAGACAAACCGGAAAAAAGTTTTTTTCTTTTTTACCTTTATACGAGAGAGTATCGATGGCACTCCACTGGATGGTGCTTGCCAAGATTGTGCCCAATGAAGTTTACGATATTAAGGTTATGGATATTGGTTCGGCGTATGAACATTATCTAAAATCCTGTGAATACTATCCTCCCAACAAAACAACGAGCCCCCAGCTTAATGAATTTTTTGTTCAGGAAGGATATAAGCCAAAAAGCAAATAGAAGACGCTGAATCTAAACTGAGCCGCTACAACCAAGCCGACTTTGATTATTACACGACCGGCTCAACAATTTTAGAAATCGCAAAAAAGCCGAATTTCTTTACCAAAACGCAAATCCAGAGGAAAAACAAAGATTGATTAAGAAAAATTAATTTTAACTCCTTTTTTCTAAAAAAAGGGACAAAAAGATAGATTTAAAAAACCACCCTCGATTGAGCGTGGTTTGATTTTTGGATTTTGGTTTAATCTATCTTGGCTTCGCGCAATTGCTTGGCCGCGATTTCTGGAGGCAGGGGATTGACATAAAGCCCGTCAAAGAGCTGCGGGCCGGATATTGCCGTAAGTCGAGGCATAATAATCCAGCGCCAGCGATAAAACCGATTCGCGTTTTGGTAAAAGTCGGCCGGCATTTCATCAAGAATGCAATTCAACGCCGGCAGTGAACCCCCGTTCACGGCTTTTAATCGGCGGAATGTTTCCGCCATGACCAGGGCCAACTCATCAAAAAAATCCTTGGATTCGGCAAAATATGCGTGATTAAACAAAGGAACAATCCACATTTCATAAGGAAACAGGGCATCATACGGTACTTGGCAGATGAAATACTGGGATTTAATAACCACTCTTTGGTCCCTTTCCACCCGTTGAAGCAGAAGGTTAAAAACGGAAACGCCATGTTTTGCTTCATATTCAAAGGCCTTGGCCAGCCGATCAAGCGCACGCTGGGGTATCTGGGGCAAAGCGATAATTTGGGTGTGGGAATGTTCTAAGCTCGCGCCCGCATTGAGCAGATGATTCTTAAAAAATCTAATGAAACGGATATTCTTGTCCCGGTTTAAATCGTTTGTCTGAAAGACAATCGCCTGAAATAAATTAATGAAGCGCCATAGTGGAAACAGGGAAAAATCTTCATTATGATTGGGCGTATCAATAATGACATTATGCGCGCCATGAGCATTTAAAATTGTATGGGTAATTTCCGAATCAGGCAAAAATTGGGAATCGCCCTCAATGCCGATCGCATAATAAAGATTAGGCACGGTTCTTAATTCCCATTGATGATTAAAAGGGCTATTGATGCGGAAAAGTTCCGGCTGGGCCGTAAGCTCTTCATTGCCCGGGCAGAAAGGGCATAGATTTTTTTCTCCCGGAGTAAAATCGTTTGGGCGATTATTCCTGTTGGTGGCAATTAAAACCGGGTCCGGACTAAGAATACTGGACCTTAAATCACTCATAATCCCATCTCTCCTTTTCACGGTAGATTGTTAAGGTGCTTGAAAATTTATTTATTCGATTTTTTCATTTTACGTTGTCATTTCGATTTTTTCATTTTTCATTTTAGTTAGCCGCGCCAGATCAGATAAATAAAATAAATCGCATAAAGGTAAAGCAAGCTAAAGCCCTCCCCTCGGCTGACGTTTTTTGCTTTTTTGCCGTTAAACATAAACCAACAAAGAATCAGGGTGGCGCCGGCGCTAACCATAAAATCTACATTTAATTTATCGTTGTAGGCCAGTGGCTTAATCAGGGCGCTAAGGCCGACGATAAAAAGCGCGTTAAAAACAACCGAACCGATAATATTGCCGATGGCCAGGTCGGCGTTTTTTTTAATGGCGGCGACGAGCGAAGTAATTATTTCCGGCAAAGTGGTGCCGATTGATAGAATAGTCAAGCCGATTAAAGATTGGCTTAAACCGAATTTACTGGCAATTGCCGTAGCGCTGCTAATAACCAGATGGCCGCCGATGGCTAAACCGGCCACTCCCAAAAAAATATAAATTATGGTCTGGTAGGACTTGGCCTCATGAGCCGGCCATTCGCCTTGATGGTTTTTGGCGGTGCCGATGACATAATAAATAAAGGACAAAAAAAGCATTATTAGTATCAGTCCGTCTACGCGGCCGATATAGGCCGTGCCGGATCCTTTCAGAAATAGATTATTAGCCAAAAGAAACAGCGCCATTATCGCCAGAAAACCCAAAGCGATTTCTTTGTAAGTGACGCCCGCTCTTATTTTAACAGGATGAATTAAAGCCGCTAAGCCGATAACGATAAGAATATCATTGATATTGCTGCCGATAATATTGCCCAGGGCCAAATCGCCGGCGCCCTTAAGGTTGGCGGTTATATTTAAAATCAATTCGGGCAGAGAGGTGCCGAAAGCGACCAGAGTGATGCCGACAACCAAAGGAGAAATATTTAATTTTTTAGCGACCGCCATAGCGCCGTCAACCAAAATCTGGGCGCTTTTTATTAAAAAAATAAAACCGATGATTAAAAAAAAATAGGTAAGCATGGATAATTTTAAACTCTAAAATCTAGAATTTTGGATTTTAAATTAAGGTTACATTCGCCACACTATCATTCTCATCCTTAAACCTCATTACTCTCACGCCTTGCGTATCGCGTCCCAAGATATTGACTTGCTTAACGTTTAAGCGGATCACTTGGCCCTTATGCGACATAACCATTAAATCCTTCTCTTCCTCGTCGCCATAGGCGATCAGGCCGCTCACAATTTTACCGGTTTTGGCGGTTATTTTTGCGGTCTTAATGCCGCTACCGCCGCGGTTCTGGACTTTATAAGCGTTAAGCACGGTTTGTTTGCCCGAGCCCTTTTCCATAATGACCAACAGGTGGGCGGTTTTATCTACTTTGGGGTCAAAGACGCCCATGCCCACGATTTCGTCATTACTCTTCAGTTTAATGCCGCGCACGCCCGAGGCGGCCCGCCCCATTTGCCTGACGTTTTCCTCTTTAAATCTGATGGCTTGACCGTTGGCCGTCACCAAAATGATATTTTCTTTGCCGTTGGTGGGCTGAACCCATTCTAAATTGTCGCCATTTTTCAATTTTATGGCGATTAAGCCCGAGCGCCGGACATTGGCAAAGTCCTCAATGGCGGTTTTCTTGATGGTGCCATGATTGGTGACCATAATCAAGAATTTGTCATTTTCAATGTCGGTGGAAGGCAGGATGGCAGACACCTTTTCATTGGGCGACAATTGCAAAAAATTAATCAGGGCCTGTCCCTTGGCCGTTCTTGAGGATTGGGGCACGTCATAGCCCTTAAGTTGGAAGACCCGTCCGCGGGTGGTGAAGAACAACAGGTCGGCGTGAGTGTTGGTCATAAACGCCAAATTGATTGAATCCTCTTCTTTGGTGGTCAAGCCGATAACGCCTTTACCGCCTCGGCCTTGGGTTTTAAAGGTATCGGGCGGCAAGCGCTTGATATAGCCGTCATTAGTCACCATGACCATTATATTTTCATTGGCGATTAAATCCTCCATCTTGAAATTATCAACGCCATGAACCGTGATTTGCGTTCTTCTGGGCTCGGCGTATTTTTCTCTGATGTTTTTTAACTCATCTTTAATGATATTTTTTATTTTTTCCGGCGACCTTAAAATCATTTCCAGCTCTTTAATGAGCTTTTGTTTTTCCTTTAATTCTATTTCCACTTTTAGCCGTTCCAAATTGGCCAGTTGCTGTAATTTCATTTCCAAAATGGCCACCGCCTGTCGGTCGCTCAATTTGAATTTTTTGATTAAATTTTCTTTGGCCTGCTCCTTGTCTTTTGATTTTTTAATCGTGTCAATGACTTGGTCTATTTTGGCCAAGGCCAGTACCAAGCCCTCCAAGATATGCGCTCTTTCTTTGGCTCGGTCCAGCTCAAATTGGGTTCGCCTCCCCACCACTTCTTTGCGGTGCTTAAGATATTCCTCCAAAATCATTTTTAAATTCAAAACTCTCGGCTGGATGCCATCTACTAAGGCCAGCATATTGAAATGGAAAGTGCTCTGGAGCTGGGTATGCTTGAATAATTGGTTGAGGATTTTTTTGGGGTAGCTGTCTTTTTTAAGTTCAATCACCACCCTCACCCCGTCTTTATTTGATTCGTCGCGCAAATCCCTGATGCCTTCGATTTTTTTGTCCTTGACTAATTCGGCGATTTTTTCCAGCAACGTCGCCTTGTTGGTTTGATAGGTTACCTCGCTCACAATAATTCTAAACAGCCCGCCCTTGGTTTCTTCAATTTCGGTTTTGGCCCGGCAGACCACGCCGCCTCGGCCCGAGGCATAGGCCTGTTTTATGTCGTTGACATTATAAATAATGCCCCCGGTCGGAAAATCCGGTCCCTTGACGAATTTTACCAAGTCATCAACATGGCAATCCGGATTATCAATCAAATGAACGGCGCCGTCAATTATTTCTCCTAAATTGTGCGGCGGTATGTTTGTCGCCATGCCCACGGCAATGCCCTGGGAGCCGTTGATTAATAAATTCGGCAACTTGGCGGGCAGCACCCTTGGTTCCTTATGGGCGCCGTCATAGTTGGGCGTGAAATTAACCGTATTTTTTTCTATATCCAAAAGCATTTCATCAGCGATGGGCGCTAATTTGGCTTCCGTATATCTCATAGCGGCCGCACTATCCCCGTCCATGGAGTTGTGGACGAAAATTCCGGCTGATAAAGCGAAGTTGTGGGTTTTGTCTATGGTAAGGTCGTAGACATCAGTGAACTCGTTCAAAAATTTTATTTCCGCCACTTTGTGATTGCCGTTTATTTCCGCCAGAAGCGAATTTTGGTCGCGGTGATAATATTTTTTAAAGCCCAAATCCCAGCCAGTAAATCCGCGCCCGAATTTTTCCTTTCTGGCCCGTTCGTAATTTTCTTTGTTTAACGCAAGATATTTATTTTTTAAATATTCGCAGATCCGTAAAAATTTTCTTTTTCCGGTCAAATTGGTTTTTCTTTTCTTGTTGCTGGCTACGATTTTTTGGTGGAATAAATTTTTATATTCCGGAATTTGCCACAATCTTTTAAGTGTTTTAGGGGCGGTTTGCTTTATTTCTTCAATCCGTTCCGGATGTTCACTTAAATATTTTTTATTGATTTCGCTCAAGTTCTTAATCATCATTTCGCGATAATTTTTCTTTTTCCAATTGGCTATGTTTTTTTGGCTCATCCTTTGGGCGTAAGCCGATCGATTTTTTTCGTCATTCCAGAAATTTTTTCTTCCCTCGGCTAATTTTTGCCTGTATTCCGCGTCGTTTTTGTGCCTTAAGGAGACGAGTTTGTAATGTGTCTGCCAATGTTCCCTCCAGTTCATTCTTCGGATGTTGTCGGGATTGTTATTTAGTTTGTTAAAATCAACGTGATGCTTTATTCGTCCGGCTCGCCTCTCATAAAAATCATTTTCCAAATTCCAGGCATCTGATAAAGCATGGATAAAGTCCCAAGAATTGGATTTTGGCTGAAATATCATTTTATATCCCGCCATATTAGGGTCGTCTTTTTTAGCGGAGAGTTTAAGATAGGCGGGCATTAATGACTCGCCGGCTTTAAGATTCCTGGCTTCCCGATATTGCCCGTCGCGCAACATGAATTTATGGTTTAAAGTGCATTTTATTTCCTCGCCGTTATCTAAAATCACGGCCATGATTTCCGCTTTTTTTTGAGTCAGCTGGGGATTTTTAATTTCCGCGATTTTTATCAAGCCCGCGTCATCAATGGTAAAGGTAAAGTTTTTTTTGCCTTGTTCGTGTTCTTTGATTAATTCTTCAAAAGACAGTTCGCGATTATCGGTCAGCTTAACTTTAGTGTCTTTAGTAAAACAGCCGAAATTACCTTGGCCTTTCACGAGTGGGTGACGTAAGGAAAAGTCCTGCGCCATTCTCACCAAAGTATCATAAATGGCCATGTCGCCGTGCGGATGATATTTGGCCATGACTTCGCCGACCACATTGGCGGATTTGCGGAATTTGGCATTGGCGCGCAGGCCAATGTCCCACATCGCATATAAAACACGGCGGTGGACAGGTTTTAATCCATCGCGTACGTCAGGCAGGGCTCTGGCCACAATCACGGACATGGCATAGTCAAGATAGCTTTGCTGGACCTCGTTGCTTATGGTTTGTTCCGAGATATTAGCTTGATTTGGCGATGACAAATCCACTAAATTCGGCTTGACCGGCTTCGGCGCTTTTTTTCCGTGCTTGTTGATTTCTTTGGGCATAATATTAAAAATTTTGAATTTTAGATTTGGCTATCTTACAAATTTTATAGTTGATAATATTCTATCTATCATGGGCTCATATAAGCCGCCACCCTCGTTAATCGCCGCGCTTATCTGATAAATGTTTTTATTAAAGCCGATAAATACCAGCCAATCAAGATTGCGGCCGGAATTTTTTAAGATATATTTTAGGGCCGACTGGCCATCAAGATAAAATATTTTATCGTCGGTTGAATAATTTTTTAATTCATCTTTTTTCGCTTCCAGCCACTTAATTAAAGGAATATTTTTAGGGTTGGCTGTTTTGGTAATCGTAATTTGACCGGCCAGATTGGTTTTGGTACTCGTGGCCTTGAGAATTTTCAAGTTCAACGATTTATTGTTTTCATATTTTTGCCAGTCAGCCGGGTATTGAAGAGAAAGGCCGAGGTTTGCCGAAGTATGCTGGGGCCAACTGCTGCTATCAAGATTGAGCTGGATTTGCTTTAACACCTCTTCTTTGATTTTTTCCAATTCTTGCCCACCCATCAATTCTTTTTGTTGTTCATTTATGTTTTTTTTGGTGTCTTTCAGGTTGGCGGCGATATCGGCAATAGTTGACTCAATTCCTCTTGAAAGCTCGGCCAGCCCTTTATCATTAAGGGGCTGGCTCAAATTATTTTTTAAGGTCCAAAACCAAAAAGTTAGCAAGCCGATGCTCAAAACAATGACCACCAGCCAAATTATTTTTATTTTGGCTTCCACGGCCGGATTATTTTCATTGATAGCCACATATTTTTTGCCCGCCATTGCCCCCTCCGCTTCCGCGGCTGCCGTTTTTTGGCTATCAGCACCTGCCCCCCTTTTTGTCTTTGGGTGGGTTTGGGTTTCGGCCTTCTTGGGACGGATATGTCTCGGCCTTCTTGGGACGAGCCGGTTTTTTTGGTGGCGTATCTTTTTAGACATAATTAAACGTTTAATAAAATAATTTTGGTTTCTTCTTGGGGCAAATCCTTTTTGGCAATTTTCAATTTGTCCATTTTTTCCACGGGCAGGCCCGACTCCTTGATAAATTGGTCTACCGAGTGGAGCTCGGTACTGGTTTTTAAGCCCGGGATTTTATAATGCATGGGGATGACGAGCCGCGGCTCTAATTGAGAAATTATCTCATTAGCCTTTTTGCCGTCTATCGTATATATACCCCCCACGGGTATAAGCAGAATATCAACCTCGTTGATTTTTTCTATTTGCTCGTCGGTGAGCAAATCGCCCAAATCGCCGAGATGCAGGATGTTCATATTTTCCGCGATAAGGCGGTACATAATAGTACTGCCCCTCTCTTTGCCCTCTTTATTATCATGCCAAGCGGGTATGCCATAAATAAAAACGCCCTTGGTTTCATATTCGCCCGGCCCGTCAATGACAAACGGCTCTCCTTTTATGGCGTCTAAATTATTATGGTCGTGATGCTGGTGCGATATGGTCACAATGTCGGCTTGGATTTTGGGCAGCTTTAAGCCGATGTCGGCGCCATACGGGTCGGTGGCGATAATCACCTCATCGCCGTTATTCTTGGTTTGGATTTTAAAATATGATTGTCCCAGCCATTGAATTTGCATAAAAAAATTGATATTATATTAAGGATGTTTGACTTTATTATTTTAATATATTTTTGAGTATAATTCAAGCGTTTTGAAACACGTTATTTGTCTTCGTAGTTCAACGGATAGAACAAGGGACTTTTACCCAAGCACCATGCCCTCATAGTTCAACGGATAGAACAAGGGACTCCTAAGCCTTAGATTCTGGTCCGATTCCAGATGAGGGCATAGTGCTGGGCCTAAGCCTCTTAGATCCAGGTCCGATTCCTGGCGGAGACGCAAGAGTATTAATTGACGGGGTGAAATTCCAGATGAGGGTATGGCGCTCTGGGGGGCCTAAACCCTACCCCGCCGCTCGCGAGTAGCGGGGTGGGGTGCCGCGCCGTCCTCGCAATGAGAAACGGTATTTACAAAAAAATAAAGGGCTTGCGGAAAAAAGAAAAAGCCCCGCAATTGCAATCTCGAAAATTTTCGAGTGAACTGCGAGGTTATATATATTGATGAAAAAATTATAGATGACCATTTTTTATGAAACGAGTCGTTTGATGACAGTTTTCACTGCCTGAATATATCGATCTTTTTCCTTTCGCTTGTACACCATAATGTATGACGGGTGATGGATAGGTACGTACCACCTCTTTTCATGCTCAAAAGCTTGGTACTTATAGGATAATTTTGGCATCTGTAATCCAAGCTGGTGGAGAACGAATGTCGCCGTCTTGTTGCCCAGTAACAGGACAACGCGAGGATTAACTGCTTGAAACTCGATCTGCAGTTCGGGATAACACAGCATACACTCTTTAAGTGTCGGATATCTCAACCTTCCTTTAGAATCCAAAGGAGGGAACTTTACAAGATTTGTTTTGTAAAAACTTGTGTTGTGGCACTGTGCCTCAATTTCCGCCACTAACTTACCAGTGTTTGTGTC
The DNA here is from genome assembly GCA_041645075.1 of Patescibacteria group bacterium. GTDB lineage: Bacteria > Patescibacteriota > Patescibacteriia > 2-01-FULL-39-33 > 2-01-FULL-39-33 > JBAZQS01. The sequence goes on from JBAZQS010000015.1 coordinate 8,887, forward strand.
TATGTGGAGGGGCGTGTAATTCTCGGCCTCAGTTGCTTTTTTTGCGGAAAGACCGACCCACATTATTACCTTTGTATTTTTCATCGGTTGATTCCATTAGTTTCAGTAATAAACTTCCGAAGATCATCATCAGACGCTTCGGAAAAATTACCACTCGTGAAGTTAAACTGTTTTCTCCCCATGTTTATTGACCAATCATCGTGGTACATAACCTCGTCAATAATCCTCCCTTTTAGAATCATATCGTGGTACAGCTCGGTGCCATGATATGGGCGAAATTGAAAGACGCTTGTTCTGAAGTTTGCGCGACTTTTTAGGGATAACTCCTTGAGTTGCACCGCCAAATCGTATGACATCCGCATGTCCTCAATGGTTTCAGTTTCAAAACCGAAAATGAAGTATCCTTAGTGATTTATCGCTAATTTTTGCCCGGCAGGTAACCGCCTAGGCTGTTTCAAGTATCTACTGTATATTATATACCATACAGCATATTATGTCAACTAAAAAATATGCGTTTGTCTAGACATGTCTAGACAAATCTCTGATTTTGGACAAATTTTTATATCTTATGCCATAAAAAAAGAAATTTGTCATTTTTTAGTGTTTTTTGTATTCAAATTTATGCCAATTTCTGTGGATAACCTGTGTTTTAAGTGGACAAATGTCTAGACATGTCTAGACAAATTTCATTGGCCATGGATCTAAAAAAATATTTTTCATTGTTAAATTAGAAAATATAAAATTTATTTAAATTTAGATAAATTTGATTTAAATTATAAAATGTGTTGTAATATTAAGTATTAACTTAAATTTATATCCATGTATTACATATAAAAAGATTAAGGCGCCTGCCATTTTTATTTGAAATTTAAAAAGCTTGATTAAAAATTAAAAAATCTTTAAAATGTAAATTATAATAGGAGATGGTTACAAACGTTCTTTAAAATTTAGAAGGGAAGAAGAAATGGAAAAAGCCATTAATCTAATAGTATTTTTAGCCATAACCTATCCTTTAGGGATTATTTTAGGAGTTATTTTTCATATTCTTAGGATTTTAAAAGTAATTTCGGTATTGCATTGGGGGCGTTTTCCGCATTGGCAGAGAAAGATAATTTTGGTCTCCAATCATCCGTCTTTATTAGAGCCGGTTTTATTGCCACTTTTATTTTTCCGAGAATATTTATTTTACCCCCTTAAATTCGTTCCCTGGAGCACGCCGGACCAAAAAAATTTTTACGACCCATGGTACTGGTTTTGGCTAAGGCCTCGGATGATCCCCATTGATAGAAGCAGCGAACGAAAAGAATTGCAATCTCTTTTCCAAATGAAAAGAATTCTTAATTCCGGAGGAATAATTATTCTTTTTGCCGAAGGCGGGAGGACTTATTTAGGAGAAAGTTTTTTGTATAGCCAGAAAGGCAAAAGAATTAGAATACTTAAAGGCGGACTCGGCTGGTTGGTTTTAAAAACAAAAGCCACGGTTCTTCCGGTTTGGATTGAAGGAGCGGATAAGTTTTTACCCCCAGCTGATTCGCCGGACAAATTGTTTTCTTGGCCAAATTTACAGGAAAAGGTCGCGATAAAAATTGGCAAACCTCTAAAATTTGAGGGCTCTCCGGCCGTAGGCAGGGAAATGGCTACCCAGATGGTTGCCAACGCCCTTTTAAAATTAGCTGACGAAGAAGAGTAGGTAAGAATAATAAAACCCCTCTCACCCACTCTTCACTTTCGGGCCCATAGTAAATCGGTATTACGCATCCATGGCATGGATGAGGGCGGGGTTCGATTCCCCGTGGGTCCAAATATTAGCTCTCTTTTAAATATTAACTTTAATTTACTAAACCCTGTGGAGTAGCTTACTATACTCCACAGGGTAAACTAAAAAAATATGGAAGAAGGTAAAAATTTAGGATTATTTGATGACAATCCAGCCGATTCCAACACTTCTGGTCAGCAAAATTCGACCGTTTCCGGGCAAAATTTAGAGGGAAAAACAGATAATCCCGTTGATTCCGGGTCAGCCCCGGAAAACACTAACGGGACAGAAAGCCACCCAAATAGTCAGGATTTAGCCGTCGCGAGCCAGAGCCAAGAGACGCCATTAAACCAATCAGAGCCCGTGGATGGTGGCGACCAGGGCGGTGTTCAAAGTGTTCAAAAGGAAAGCGAACAGCCGGCCTCGGCTCATAAGGAAGCAACCAATTCCGATGCTCCCTATGGAGCGGCTGATTCGTCAACGAATCTTGGTACGGATTTTTTTGAGGGCGAATCAAAAACCGAGGAAAATACATCTATTTATCCGGTTGGGGACACGGCGGCTCCGTCCAAACTTAGCCGATCGGCTCTGGTGATAAGAGCCATTGTCATAATTGCCATTGTTGGGTTCGCGGTTTGGTATTTAGGCCTGGCCGGCAGAGTTGATAAAGATAATATCAGTTCAGTGGCCGATGTTAATATTGTGGTTGACACCAACAAGCAAGAAGGCATTGTGACTATTATTGGCGAGGATGAACTGGGAAATATTAATCAAAACGCGCAAAATGGCCAAAATTTGGCTAACCCCATGGCCACGAGTTCAGTAAAAATAAAGGCCTTTTATCGGAAAACGGGTGATACGGATTGCAGCCGGGTTTACGCCTTGGAGCGCGAAACCGAGAAAAAGTATGATTCCGACCTGATTAATACGATCAGGGGCCTTTTAGCGCCTTTGTCAGAAGCGGAAAAAGCGAGCGGGTTTATAGCCGATATTCCAGTAGGGACGACTTTGGGTTTTATAAAAGTGAATAATAATGTCGCGGTTATTAATTTTAGCGATAAATTAAACGCGGTTTCGGGCGCTTGCGCCATATCGGCCGTAAAGTCGCAGATTAATCAGACGGCCAAGCAATTTCCCTATGTCAAGGAAGTGATTATTTGTATAAATGCCAATTGCTTGCCGGATCAGATTTTGCAGCCATAGCAAAAAATTTATTCCACAGGGTTTAGTGATTACTTTGAATTACGAAACTCCTCCTAAACCCCCTCCCCTTACCAAGGGGAGGGCTGGGGTGGGGTTGGCCGTTGTTCACATAAAAATTTTATTCTATTTTTTGTGTATATTCTGTGGATAAGTGGCTAATTTGTCTAGACATGTCTAGACAAATTTTATTTGACAGAATTGTTAATACTTATTATAATAGTAAGTTAGAATTAAAAACCCTTAATAAAAAAGGATTTGATTAATACAATTTTGAACTTGCTAATTTGGCATAAAGAGCGCGTCAATTAAAGATCAGCGGCTCTTTTTTGTTTGGGTAAAAAATTATTTATAAAATTGAAAGTTCACATTATTGACACATACCCCACTGGGGTATATAATTAAATTAGATTTAAATATTTTTTAAAAATATGCCCAAAAAGAAGAAAAAGCAAACGCCCATCCAATCCCACCTTAACCGGATTATCGGCCAGACCCAAGGCGTGAAAAAAATGCTTGGCGCTAAAACCGATAACATTTTAGTCATTGGCCAGATTATGGCCGCGAAAGCCAGCTTGGAACAATTAGCCATCCGGCTTTTAAGGGAGGAATCAAAAGTTTGCCACAAAAAACGGATTGATCGGATTGTTGAAACTTTTTTTAAAATACGTTAAAATGGAATATGTGGTTTTGAGCCAGTAATTTTTAATTCGCTTTATTTAAAAATTAAAAATTAAAAATTTATAATTTATGCCAGTAGTCATTTTTACCGATGCCAATTTTGAACAGGAGGTTTTAAAAAGCGATCAGCCCGTGTTGGTTGATTTTTACGCGGATTGGTGCGGGCCGTGCAAAATGCAGGGGCCGATTATTGAGGAAATAGCCAAAGAAATTGGCGATAAGGCCAAGGTAGGCAAGTTTAATATGGATGAAAATCCCAAAATCGCCCAGCAATTTGAAGTGATGTCTATTCCGACGTTGATTATATTTAAGGATGGAAAAGCCGCAGAAACCATGATTGGCGTCCAGTCAAAAAATATTTTAATGGATAAACTGAATGCAGTAATCGGTAAATAGTAATTGGTAATTAGTAAATAGTAAACAGTAAATATGAATAACCAATATGACGTGATAATCGTTGGCGGCGGGCCGGCCGGCTTAACGGCTTCAATCTATGCCTCTAGACGGAATTTAAAAACCTTGGTTATTGCCAAAGGCCTCGGCGGCCAGATGGCCATGACCAATGAAATTGAAAATTATCCGGGTTTGGATTTAATTAGCGGCGCTGATTTGGCGCAAAAAATGCAAAAGCAGGCGGAAAAATGGGAAACCAAGTTTGACTATAATGAGGTGGTCGCGATTAATAAAGTTGACCAAGGTTTTATCGTAAAAACCAATAAAGATGATTTTGAAGCCAGGGCCGTGATTTTGGCTTTTGGCCTGACGCCCAGGGATTTGGGCGTGCCCGGCGAAGAAAAATTAAAAGGCCGCGGCGTCGCCTATTGCGCCACTTGCGACGGGCCGTTTTATAAGAATAAAATTGTGGGCGTGGTGGGCGGCGGCAATGCGGCGTTAGAATCGGCGATTTATTTGTCCGGCATTGCTAAAAAGGCATACTTGATATATTTCAGCCCAAAATTCAACGCGGAAGGGTATTTGGTGGCCAAAGCCAAAGCCATTAAAAATATAGAATTTTTATGTTGCGCGCAGGTAAAAGAAATCAAGGGCGACAAAAAAGTTGAGTCAGTTATTTTAGCCGATATAGATGGCCAAACCAAATCAGCCGAAATAAAATTAGACGGACTATTCATTGAAATCGGCTATCAGGCAAAAACCGGCTGGCTTAAAGGATTTGTTGATTTAAACGAGCGGGGGGAAATTATGGTTAATCGCGACGGCGAGACCTCGGTTCCCGGTGTTTTTGCGGCGGGCGATTGCGCTGATTCCCGCTATAAACAAATTGTTATTTCCGCGGGTGAGGGCGCCAAAACGGCGCTTCAGGCGTATAAATATATTGTGGCCACCAGTGGCGGCCGATTACTTCCTGATTGGGGCAAGAGCAAAAAAATTGATGGTAATATTTTGGAATAAGATTATTCTTTTGCTCCTTTTTTTAGAAAAAAGGAGCGCAAAAAATCGCAGCTAGTAAAAAATCCAGACAAAACCAGGCGCTTCACAAAGCTAATTTTTTGATTCACTATTATTTTTTTAATGATTTTTTCAAGGAGAATAATAGTTCAGCAAAAAATTTGCCCATAATCCCGCCAAAGGCGGGATGGCAACGCTTTGTTCCGCTTGGTTTTGTTTCTGGATTTTTTAATGCTGCATAAATGCATAATACAAAATTTTATACTAAAATCAATGCCATTTATTTTTTTTAAGCGAAGGCTTATAATGGAATAGAATCTTAATTATGAATATCAAATACGAAAAACAATTGATAAATGATGGCTATAATTTTATTGCCGGCCTTGACGAGGCGGGCCGCGGTTCATGGGCCGGCCCGGTCGTGGCGGCTTGCTTGATTTTTGACTTAAAAATTCCTTTGGAAAAATTGTTAAAAATCAATGACTCCAAGCTTTTGACCATGAACATGAGAGAAAAGGCGTTTGACTGGCTAATTCAAAATTTTCAGTACGGCCTTGGCGTGGTTTCACATAAGCTGATTGATTCTTTGGGAATTGTGCCGGCAACCAAGATGGCCATGAAACAGGCCGTAGAAAATTTATCGGTCCAGCCGGATTATTTATTAATTGACGCGGTAAAATTATCCGAAATAACGATTCCACAAGAAAATATTATTAAAGGCGACCGGAAGATTTGGAGCATTGCCGCCGCCTCCATTGTCGCCAAAGTGGCGCGCGATAAAATAATGGCTGAAGAGCACGAAAAATTTCCGCAGTATGGATTTGACAAGCATAAGGGTTATGGCACGCGGTTGCATTATAAGATGCTTTGCAAGCACGGCATTTGCGAGATTCATCGGAAGAGCTATAAGCCGATTAAAAATTTGGCATAAAATTTTGTTTTTTTATTTATTTTTAGAGGGGAGTAGGGTGTTTTTTCTGCTCCTGGAATCGCAGAAAAAACGATTTATTTTATATGAAAAATACGCTATAATAAATAAAGTTAAACCCTGAACAAGGAAAGGATATGCCAGATATTACCAAATTTTTAAATAAAATCATTTGCGGGGATGTGATTGATATAATGCAAAAAATGCCGGACGGGTCGGTTGATTTGGTCGTGACTTCACCGCCTTATAACCTAAAAAATTCTACCGGCAATGGTATGAAAGACGGACGCGGTGGCAAGTGGGCAAATGCCGCTTTACAAAAAGGATATTCGCACTATAACGACAATATGCCACACAAAGAATATGTGAAGTGGCAAAGAGATTGCCTAACCGAAATGATGCGGCTAATCCCGGAGGACGGGGCAATTTTTTATAATCATAAATGGCGAGTTCAGGGCGGACTACTACAAGATCGACAGGATATTGTCAGTGGTTTTCCTGTTCGCCAAATTGTTATTTGGAAACGCGCCGGTGGACTAAATTTTAATGCTGGCTATTTTTTGCCGACCTATGAGGTTATTTATCTTATTGCTAAACCAAAATTTAAACTTGTGGAAAAAGCAAACGCTCACGCCGATATTTGGGAAGTGCCGCAAGAAATGAAAAATGGTCACCCCGCGCCTTTCCCCGTTAAGTTGATCGACAGAATTATTTCCGCAACAAATGCAAAAATTATTTTAGATCCGTTTATGGGTTCCGGCACAACAGCAATTTCAGCAATAAATTTTAATCGAGATTATATTGGGATTGATATTTCGCCGGATTATTGCGAGTCGGCAAGAAAAAGAATTAAACAACATCAATCGCAAACTAAACTATTATAAAATATGGTAAAACCAATTATTTATACAAAGCCGGCTTTAATAGCCAAACTCAAAGAAATCTCTGCAGTGGGATTTGTTCCAAATGCGCGGAAAGGCAATCAAGGTGGAATTGGAAATACGCTTGAAGATTTACTTAGTATAAAAGAAAATAATTTACCAATTCCAAATGCGGCTGAATGGGAATTGAAAGCTCAACGCTTAAATTCAACCTCTCTTACCACACTTTTTCATATTGAGCCGTCGCCTCGCGCAGTCAAATTTGTTCCGCAAGTTTTATTGCCACTTTACGGCTGGCCTCATCAAGAGGATGAAAGGAAATATCCAAAAGGTGAAATGAGTTTCAGACAAACAATTCATGGCAATTCTAGAAGCGACCGAGGATTTAAAGTTATTATTAATCGCAATGAACGAAAAATTCTAATCTCTTTTGATTCAAAAAGTGTTGATCCAAAACATAAGGACTGGCTCAAGTTTGTAAAAAAGAACGCCGGACTTGGCGAACTTAATCCACAACCATATTGGGGGTTTGATGATTTGGAACATAAGGCGGGGACAAAATTGCTCAATACTTTTTATGTACAAGCAGAAATGGAAGTCAGACGCAAAAAAGAATTTTACCACTATACAAAAGTAATAATGTTGCAGAAATTCAGTTTTAAAGGATTTCTGAAAGCGCTTGAAGAAGGAAAAATTCTTGTAGATTTTGACGCGCGCACCGGACATAATCATGGAACTAAATTTAGAATGAAGCAGGATTGTTTGCCGATGTTGTATAAAAAGGTAACAAAAATTTTATAGTGAATATTTTAAGTTTTATATTAATTAGTGGTATAATATAAACAAGCAGATAATTATTTAAGTAAAAATTTATGCCCGAAGCAATAAAAGAAGTAGTAAAATATGGCGGCAATGAGCTGATTAAGGCAGACATTTTTAAGAAAGCCGGCTTAGAGGCAGGTATGCGGGTCGCGGATTTGGGTTGCGGGAATTTGGGATATTTTGCCATTCCTTCGGCCAAAATTGTGGGCAAGAACGGCCTGGTCTACGCGGTTGATATTTTAAAGTCGGTTTTGGAATCGGTCGCAAATTTAGCCAAGCACGAGGGCTTGGAAAATTTAAAAACTATTTGGTCCAATTTGGAAATCGTGGGCGCCGCAAAAATTTCCGCCGAAAGCTTGGACGCGGCTTATTTAATCAATATTTTATTCCAATCGCGTAAAGACGACCTGGTAATCCAAGAGGCATACCGCCTGTTAAAAATCGGCGGGAAGCTGATTATTATTGATTGGAAGCGCGTGAGTACGCCCTTTGGCCCGCTCGTGGCTGACCGAACCAAGCCGGAAGAGATTAAGGGGTTTGCCCAG
>JBAZQS010000016.1:0-16996 GCA_041645075.1 Patescibacteria group bacterium
CTCGTCGTGGCGCCACCGGTTTTGTTGAAGCTGATTTTGACGAAACAAAAAGAATCCTTTATCTGACAGGGTTCACTTCTGTTTATAAAATTGATATGGATACCGACAAACTAATTGGCATTATAGATTTAATAGATCTCTATGAACCGCAAAACATCCGCGGTTGGTCTCCTACCGGGCTTAGCGGCGTGGCGCTTTCTCCCACCAAAGATAAACTTTTTATTGTTTCGGGAGACGCGCATTCAATGTATACCTACGATCTCGCTCGGTCTGCGTGGATAACAAAAACCACTAATCTTAAAGGATATTTTATCACTGACGCTATTGCCTCGCCGGATCGGCGTTACCTTTACACTGTCAACCAAGAAAGCGATAGTATAACCATGGTTGATTTAATTTCGGGCGAGATTGTGAAAATAATTGAACTGAAAAATAAATAGAAATATGAAAACTAAAATTTTAATTGGTTTAATAATTCTAATTGTTCTGGGAGTAGTTGGAGGAATGTTTTGGTATCAAAAAGACAAAACAGGATGGGTTGCGATACCGACGCCAACCCCAACAACAGAAAAATATTTTCCAGGCTGGCTGCCCGCTCAATCTGGATTAACAATTTCTTCGGACGGAAAAACAGCCTATATTCCCTTTGAGCTTGACGATGCGTTATCGGTAGTGGATCTATCCACATTCACTGTTACCGATTCAATAGATGTTTCTCCAGCCGGCATTATGCTTTCTTCAAGCGCTGCTGTCTTGAGCCTGGATGGGAAAAAGCTATATGTTTCTAACGAAGGAACCAAGAATGTAATGGTGATAAATACGGAAACCAAACGGGTTGAGAAAGTGCTTCCAATAAAGCCCTTACACGCCACCGCCATCACCATATCAAAAGACGGAAGCAAAGTTTATTTGCCGTCCTCTGAGGATGGAGCATTATATGTCATTAATACTTCGGATAATTCATACCGCCGCATTTTTATACCGGGCGTGATTTTTGGTCCAGTAGTGCCTTCTTCCAGTAATCCTGATTTACTCTATGTTGCAGGAATGTTTGTAAAACCTCCAGGGATTTTCCAATCATATTTCTATATCTTTAATGTCTCTAACAACACTATTGTGCGTTCTGTAAGGTTGGCAAACGAAGTCCTGCCACCCCATACATATGCACGCCGACTTATTGTCAATCCAAATGAAACAATGGCCTATTTTGGTTGGATGGAAGTGACAGGTGATTTAAGGGGGGCCGGGAACTTCGTTGTTTTTGACTTGAATACTTTTAAAGTTTTAGCTTCTGTGCCGATAGAGAATGGAGTTAGCGATTTTGCGGTTAATGAGAAGACAAGTAAAACATACATCATAGGATTTTGGTCTGGTGGCGGCGCCCCTCAAAAATTATCTATCCAAGAATATGATATAGCAACTAGCAAGGTTGTTCGCAGTATTCCGGTATCGCCATCAAGTGACCAGCGGGCAATAGTCATTGATCCCGCGGATGCCAATTATTTGTACATGACCGAAGCCGACTTTAATCTCATCCGAAAAGTGGATATTCCAACCGGAAAAGAGGTCGCGAAATTGCAATTCAATAAAGCAGATATTCAACCCTATGCCATTATTCGTGGTGACGACATGGGCTATGTAATCAGTCGTCTCGCTCAACGCGTATACAAACTGGATTTGAATTCCGGCCAGTTAATAGCCAGCATTAAATCACCTTTCCAGGGCGGTGGATGGGGGTTCTATCAAGGCAATCTTTACGCCGGCGCAGGAAACACCATTTACGCCATTAGGGCTTCAACCGGTAAAGTAATTAAAAAATATTCTATTGCCACGGAGTTCTCGCCAATCACCCTCTCCTTTTTTGGTGACAAAATGGCGGCTATTGATTACGAAACTGCCCAGATTGCCAGACGACTCCTCATTTTTGATGCCAGAAATATGACCCTTTTAAAATCTATTGAGTTGCCACGCGAACCTCACGGCGATAAAGTAATCGTTTCTCCTGACAGTTCAAAGTTTTATATCTCCCGTGGTTCGATGGTGGGAACAACCGTCATTACGGTGTTTGACGCCTCTACTCTTAAAATCATCAATACCATAGAAATCCCTTATCTTCAACTGCGTCACGGTGCGAGCTATTTCCCTGAAGCCAATTTTGATGAAGTAAATCGAATCCTCTATCTAACCGGAGGCGCCTCGGTTTATAAAATTGATATGGATACTGATAAATTGATCGGCGCCCTCAATCTAATAGATGCTTACGGAGGACTATCAGGTATTCGTTGGAGTCCCACTGCGATTTGCGGCGTGGCGTTTTCTCCGTCCAAAGAAAAACTTTTTGCTTTTGGTGCAGATGCCCATTCTTTGTTTATTTACGACCTCATTAAATCTTTCTGGTCCACAAAAATCATTAATCTCGGAGGATATTCCAGGGATTGTGATGCTGTTATATCACCGAATCGGCAATATTTCTATACCGCGAATAGCCAATCGGATAATATAACCATGGTTGATTTAACTTCAGGCGAGATTGTAAAAATAATTGAGTTACAAAAATAGAATGAAAATATGAAAACAAAAATTTTAATCATTTTAATAATTACTACCCTTTTTCTTTTTAATTCCGTGGAAGCTGCGGAAACTACGGTTTTTTATGATAATTTTGAGGGGAACCTTGAGAACTGGGATTCAAGAGAAGGATGGTCAGTGGTTTCAGAGAATGGAAATAAGGTTTTACAAGGTACTCAACATTCATTTGCCACCGCTTTTTTGGAAGGCGCCGTCAATAAACTCGAATTGAAACTCAAACTAATTAAAGGAAGTATCCACCTTAATGTAAGGAGTAAATTCGTAACAGGAGACGCACTGGGAGGGGGAGGGGGGCAAAATCGCTATTTTATTGGTTTGAATCCGGGAGACAGCCGCATATCAAAAGAGGTTGGCAATAATTTTTTGACCCTTCAAGGCGGAGGAAAAGGAATTTCTTTCGGCGTATGGCATAAAATAAAAATAGAAATAGTTGGAAAAAGAATAAATGTGTACTCGGACGGCAAGTTAATTATTTGGGCTGAAGATGAAAATATTTTAGAGGAAGGTGGCATCAGCATTGAAACCTTTGAAGACTCAATTGCTTATATTGACGATGTAAAAGTTGAGGCATTGGTGCCAGAAGCCAGAGAATTGAAAGCCAAGGATTTATTTCCAAATGGTGAACATAAAGGAGATTTAACTATAACTGGAAGAGATTTTTTGATTTTGGAAAACGGCAAATTTACTCAGTTTGGCAATATTTTCTTAAAAGATGGGGCAAAATTAATTATTAAGAACTCCGAATTAAAAATTTCCCGTTACGAACGACTTTTAAATCACTGGGGAATTGAATTAGAATATCAGGCCTCTTTAGAAATAGAAAATTCAAAAATAATTCCAGAAGGTCCAACTACTTTAGTAGTGGTTAAGGCCAGAGACAGGGCAAGGATAAAAATGCTCAATTCTCCAACCCAGATCCATCTTTTTATTGTTGATGATTCTGCCAAGGCGCTGGTTGAAAATTCAGAGATTATTGGTGAGTTTGGCGGATTGATTATTGCTTCAGGAAGGGGGGAGGCAAAGATTGTAAATTCTAAAATTGGGGCAGTAAATTTATTCATCCCGGAAAAAGCCACTTTTGAGGCAGAGGGATTAAGAACCGGATTCTTTGAAGATTGGAACTTGCAACGCGACACAAAAGTTGAAAACATTGATTACAATATTATTTTGCAGAATACCGAAATTATCCCTGATAGAATCGGGCCGGGTCCTTTTGAAAGAGGATGGCCGGTTTTTATTGACTCTCGAGCCAAGGTTAAAATTAAAAATAGCGAATTAAGAAAAGTGGTTATCAACCTTTTTGATGAGAAAGCTGAATTCTCCAATTTTGCTTTAGGGAAACCAACCAATTTTAATTATCGAGATATTTTGTTAGAAAATGTAATTGTTAAGGGTCAGTGGGGAATATTTCCACACGGTTCTTCGGATGTTACCATCAGAGATTCCGAAGCTTTTTGGACATTTATTTATGATGATTCAAAATTGAAGCTTATAAACACCCACATGAACGAGTTTGATCCCAGAAATTTCCGAGGCGAAATGGTATTTGAAAACGTCATATGGGATACGGCGGCTGAAATTATTGAGAACAACGACTTTACTATAAAAGGAAGCTTGGAGATAGGAAATATCGGTGGTTTTTCTTGGGAGAATTCTAAAGTTACTAGAATCTATGATGTTATTGGGAAACCAGAAACAAAACTTACTTTAACAAAAGATAATGAGATTGTCTGGTCGGAAATAATGGATAAAGAAGGGAGGGCTAGTTTTAGTTTAAAATTTGATGACACCACCTTCAATGACTCATGGATATTAAAAGATAATTTGGATCATACCCAAGAAGTGACCTTTTTTTCCAAGACGCCAATTGATATGGAGCAAGGCCTCATTTCTAAATTTATTTCAAAAATCAAAAATAAAATGTCCTCCGGTCCTCCTCCCCCCACGTTTAAATTGGTTTTCCCGTTAATTCTTATTTTACTTTTTGTAATTTTATTTTTTTATTTAAAGAAAAAACGCAGACAAAAAATGAATTAATGAATTTTAGCATACATAATTAAAAGGCGGCGCGCCCCGATGTGACATCGGGGCGCGAAGTTCGGCGGCGGCGGAAGAGCCCTCCTTCGTCAATGTTTCAGTGGACAGGCGAGGGCGGGCAAAAAATTTTACCCCGTAGGGTCGCAATTCGATCAGTGTTCGCTTTTGCCTTTTTCGCCCGTTGGCGAATCGGCACAAGCTCACAAATTAAATCATAAACTTCCGCCTCATCCTCGCCCCGATGGCCATCGGGGCGAGGTATTCGGCGGAATCTTAAAATAAAAAAGCCGCTCATCGGAAATCGTAATACTTAACGATTCGATGAGCGGCACGGCTACGAGAGTTGCCACTGGAGTTTCGTACCGGCTCGAAACGGTACGACGCTTCCAATCTGCTCTGGTACTACCCATTCTTTTTTGACGAGGGTAATGCTCTCTTCATTGAGGGGAAGGCCATAGAACTCCGCGCCGAAACGCGAGGTGAAGTCTTCGATTTGGTCGAGGCGTCCAACTTTCTCGAAAATCTCCGCGAGAAGTTGAGGGAGTACTGGCGCTGTGTAGACGCCACAGGCTCCTTTGGCGCACTCTTTCTTCTCTCGCACATGGGGCGCGGTGTCCGATCCCAGAAAAAACTTTGGATTGCCACTTGTCGCCGCTTCAATGAGCGCGTCGCGATCATCGAAATTTTTCGGCATTGGCATACAGCCATGATGTGGTTGTATCCCGTAGCCGATGACGTCGTTTAGCGTCAAGCAGAGGTGATGAGCGGTGATTGTCGCCGCGACATTCTCTCCAAGTTGCTCCACCGTCTTAATTGCTACTCTTGTGGAGACATGTTCGAGAACAACCTTCAAATTTGGAAACGTTTCGGCAAATTTCAGAAGTGTCGGGAGAAAAACCTCCTCTCGTTTCGTGACAAGCGTTCGTTCCAGATCCAACTCGCCATGAATAAGAAGAAGCATGCCGACATCTCGCATTGCTTGAAAAGTTTCCGAAATTTCATCGCTGAAAAAATCACGAAGCCCCTCATCGGAGTTTGTGGTAACTCCGAGGGGATACACTTTTCCGGCAACCGCTCCCGCACTCCATGCTTCCACGATCATTTCCGGCGTCGTACTGTCTCTTATCTCAACAGTCATAAGTGGTTCGAAGGACGGCCGATTTGACAATCCATCGAGTACTCGCATGATTCCGTCGCGGTACCACACAACATCGTTTCCGGTAAGGATTGCTCGCGGCCGGGTGTTTGGCATCGCGATTCCGCGACCCGCATACTGCGCCGTGAACGGCAACACTTCAGCAAGGAGCGAATCAATCCTAAAGTGGCAGTGCATATCGTCAAATCGTCGCAGAGTGATTCTGTCGCTCATACTTTACCTCCAGTTCAGGTTGTTTGCTTGGTTGATGATTTTTTTTACTCTCCACGGACGCAGAACCGCGACTGACCCCAAAAAGATCGAGGAAGCACCTGCGTCGTGGTAGCGTTTTACGTCCTCGGAGCAGAGAATACCACCACCACCGTTTATCGGTTTAGTGAATCCGGCATCGCGCAAGCGCGTGATCCATTCACATACCAGCGGCTGAAGTGTCTTCCCGGACAATCCGCCGCCGCCTAATTTTGCAAGAGGTGATGTCTTACTGCCCCAAACCCGTTCCCAATCAACTCCCGTCCACCCAAACGGCAATGTGTTGGACACACAGATCGCGTCGCAATTGGGGTGGTCATTCAGTTGCAGGACTGCTTGGATCGATGCCGAAGCAATACTATATTTAGGCATTAGTGGCACGCCGAGCGCGCTTGCGATTTCGAGCACCTTTGCGGACTCGCCGATCAATTCATGGGGGTCGTGTTCGGTATTTGGACAAGAAAGATTAATCTGTAAACCAAACGGCGCGGAAAAACTCTCTTTACAGAATCCGATCATCTCCACCATAATACGCAGTTCTTCCAATCGTCGCTGCGGCGTATCCGCGAGCGACATTATTGAAAGCAAAAACGGCTTTGTGCGTTTTTGCCATTTGCCGGCGCCGAGCAATGCGCCAATACCGGGATTACTCAAACCGATAGAGTTCAACATCACGCCCCGCCATAGTTGTGTCTTCACACATCCCGGAAACGGACTTCTGGGTGTGTAGTGACGCGTAAGCGACATATTACCCTTGCGAGACAGAAGCGTTGCCGTTTTTGCGACGAATGTCATACCCGCAAAATTCAGACCGAATAGATTCCACACCCTATGGAACCAGTATCCTTCTCCGAAAAATCCCTGCACGCCCGAAGCGCCAAGAACATTTCCAAAATCAATTCCGTGTAATTTCATCTCTCATTCCTCCTGTATTTGACTATTAAAGAGCTGTTTTCTAAAAAGGAAATTACCACATATTACGTTATTTTACAAGGGTTTGTTTTGTCTCGCCAAAAAATAAAATCTGACATCTCAATTTATCAGGATAATTGCGATACCATTATTTAAATGATAAAATAGAGGTATTAATTTTATAATGAGATAATATGATTATATTAATCGGTTTGGCCACAGTCATCTCTACTTTTTTTGGTGGTTTATTCGCCTTAAGATTCAAGGACAAACTCCATTTGATATTGGGTTTTAGCGCGGGTGCGGTGATCGGCGTGGCGCTTTTTGATTTATTGCCTGAGTCAATAGAACTAAGCAGAAATAATTTTGAAATCGGCCTCATCGTTTCATTTGTCGCCATCGGTTTTTTTGCTTATATGTTGCTTGATCGCCTTATTAATTTTCATTGCCCTGAACAAGATTGTGAAAATCAGCGCCATCGTGGCAAGCTGGGCGCGGCCAGCTTATCGGTTCATAGTTTTTTAGACGGTTTGGCGATTGGCCTGGCCTTTCAGGTTTCCCCCGCCGTTGGCTTTATTGTGGCGACCGCGGTTTTGGTTCATAATTTTTGCGACGGCATAAACACAGTGAGTGTCATTTTAAAAAATAAGGGCTCGGTCAAAGAAGCCCTAAGGTGGCTGGCGGCCGATGCTTTGGCGCCCGCGCTCGGCATCTTTGCCACTTTATTCTTTTCTTTGCCCTTGGCTATTCTTGGGATTATTTTGGCTGTATTTTGCGGTTTTTTCCTATACATCGGCGCCAGCGATTTATTGCCCGAGAGCCATCACGGCCACTCAACTAAATTGACAACCCTAATGACAATTATCGGCGCGATTATTATTTATTTTGCGATTAGATTAATGGGTTGAAATTATAACTAATTAAGATGAAATTAAGTGGCGCTTTTGGCTCCTCTGGAAAAAATTAATAAATTCAGCTATAATAATTTAGCTTTAAGGGCCCATGGTGGGCTCGTAGCTCATCTGGTAGAGCGCTACATTTTTACCCCGCCAAATATCTGGGCTCATAGTACAGCGGTAGTACGCCGCATTCGCATTGCGGAGACGCGAGTTCGATTCTCGCTGAGTCCAAACCAATTTGGCGGGGCGGGTTGTAGAGGTAAGGGGTCCGAGTCCCCTCGAGTCCAATAATTAGCTTAAAATTTTAATTTTGGACATTTAGCTCAGTTGGGTCGAGGCGGAGCCGAGACGGGTTGGAAGCGAAGCAAGCCGAGCACCAAGCGAGGCGTAGATGAGCGTCGACAAATCTGCCGGTGACAGATTTGACGCCAACCCAGGATAGAGCGTTCGATTCACCCCGTTAAATTTTATGGACACATAGCTCAGTCGGTTAGAGCGCGCCGTTCACATCGGCGAGGTCGTAGGTTCGAATCCTATTGTGTCCAATTAGTATTTAACAGGGTGAACATTCGAAAGGTCACAGGTTCAAATCCTGTAATGTCCACATCCAAGTATTTTAAAATTGACAAGATATAAAATATTTGATACGATTTTAATTCGCACATTTAATTCGCTCATTCTAAAAATAAAGGAGAGAATGCCCATGCCGATAAAAGGGATTATATTTGATTGGGATGGCGTTATGCTGGACAGCATCAAGATTGTTTATTCGGGTATGCGCGCTGTTTTTAACCACTTCGGCGTTAAGCCCCCGTCACTGACTAATTTTCATAAGAATTATCGCCAGCCCTTTAGTCATTATTATAAAAAATTCGGGATTAATGCCGATGATGCCGAATTAAGGAGAATTTATTTTTTGGCGGCTGATACCGGCCGGGCGGAAATCTTTCCTGAATTCAAGGAGATTTTGTCGGCGCTTAAATTCTTAAATCTGCCGGTCGCGATTATCAGTTCGCATCCCCGAGATTTGATAATTAAAAGATTAGAGCGGGATAATTTAGAAAAAGAATTCGCAGTTATCGTGGGCCTGGCTTTTGACAAGGTTGAACCCATTCTGGATGTCTGTTCATGTTTTGGCGCGAAGCCGGAAGAGGTAATTTTTGTCGGCGACATGCTTTCCGATATGCGCGACGGCAAAAATGCCGAAGTGTGCGCGGTTGGCTTTGACGGCGGCTATGGCCACTATCGCGCGCTTATTAAAGCGGGCGCGGAGCATTGTATTTGCCGCCACGCGCAAATCTTATCAATAATATTAAAAAAATAATGAGGCGCTTTGATGGGCCTCATTTTTTATTTACCTGTTTGTTGGCTTGATTCAATATCGGAAGGATCTTATTTTATGCCAAAGCGCGACATTCATAATTCTAATTTATTAACCCAATCAGGTATCTTTGCATTTTCCACCTTATCATACTGCGGCCAATACGGTTTGATGTCGATTATTGGCGTGCCGTCTAAAATATCCAAACCCTTCACTTTTATTTTATTTCCTTCGCGCCCGATTAGCTTCACGGTCGTAATCGCAATCGGGTTTGGTCTTCGCGGACAACGGCAAGCAAAAATTCCGACAATCGGCACATCGGGATTGCCTTGCGGTCGATGTTTTATCACATAATCTTTGACCTCGTCCATCCAATACACGATAATCACATGAGAATAATCATCTAGGCCATCTAAGGCCTCGGTAAATTTTTCGTCAACTATTATTTCCGAAATTTCATCGGCAAAATTCCCGAATCTCGGTTCTTTGATATTATTTTTTACGAATCCTATCGGTTTTAAGTGGATTTTTTCCATGGTAATGGTAATTATTTAACTAGATAAATTTATGCTTTCCATAAACCATGAAGATTACAGTATTCTCTCGCTTCAATCCGCTCCGCCTCAATAGAAAATTCCGCTTCCGGCTTATCGCCTGGTTGCAAAAACTTTCTATAGGATTTTCCGTCGGCGATTATTTCTATCCATTCAATATAATGTTCTTCTTCCATTGGATGGGGGACGGTTCCAATCTTAACCAAAATTCCTTTTTCGGTTTTTTCAATCACGGGCAGGTGTTTTTCTTTACTGGCGTCAACCGTGTTTTCTTTCAGCCACGCCATTGGTTGGCCACAGCAAACAAGTTGCCCTGCTCCGGCATGTAGAATTTCAACTATATTGCCGCAAACATTACATTTGTAGATTTGTTTTTTCTCGGTCATATATTTCTGGTAATTTGTTATTGTTTATTCCTCTGACGCATCTTTTGATTCTATTTCTATTATTTCACCAGTTGGAGACAATTTTTGTTGTATAATTCCGATTTGCGGTTCATTAAATCGTTTTTTATTTAAATCATCCAACTCTTTTGAAGTGAGTTCTCGCAAACTTTGTTTGGAGAATTGTTGATCTATTAAATTACCCTCGAACCCCACACTCCCTCGGCCATAATAATTGTCTTGATCTTCCTTATAAATAATCACAAGTTCACCTTCCTTATAATTTACATTAGTAAATTTGTGTGACGATGTTGTCTCGCCAGTAGTCATCATAAATTTTGGATGAGGTAATTCCGTTTTAGAATCTTCTTGTTCGGGCGAGTATCCG
Organism: Patescibacteria group bacterium; assembly: GCA_041645075.1. GTDB lineage: Bacteria > Patescibacteriota > Patescibacteriia > 2-01-FULL-39-33 > 2-01-FULL-39-33 > JBAZQS01. The sequence continues at coordinate 10,489 of JBAZQS010000016.1, forward strand.
CCCATTTCTGGATTGCTCATAGTTTTTTTATGTTAATAAATTAATTATCAAGTTATGTTTGAGCATACAATAACAAATTACCATAAATATCAAAATTTCATGAAATTTGTGACTTTTCGCTATTTATGGATAACAAGTTATATGCGGACAGGTTGAATTAGTATTTAAAATTATATATAATTCTTTTATTATCTTTATTATATCAGAGATTTCATTAAATTTGCAAATAAGGGCCCAAGATCAATTACCGGCGATCAAATCCGCGGTTATTTAGAAGAAAAATTATTTGGATTGAGAACAAATTAAAACATGTTTGGAGAAAATAAATCTGAAGAAATAATTAATATTTTAAAAAATGGTGGTATTGGTATTCTGCCGACTGATACGATTTATGGCTTGGTGGGGCGCGCTTTATTGCCAAGAACCGTGGAGAAAATTTATAAAGTCAGGAGAAGGCAACCCGATAAGCCGTTTATTATTTTAATAAACTCAATTGCTGATTTGAAATTATTTAACATTAAAATCAATAAAAAAACCAGAACAATTTTAAAAAAATATTGGCCGGGACCGGTGAGTATAATTCTGCCCTGCCCGGAAAAAGGGTTTGAATATTTGCATCGGGGGACAAAAACCTTGGCTTTCCGCCTGTCGGATAAAAATGACTTAATAAAAATTTTAAAACAAACCGGGCCGCTGGTCGCGCCCAGCGCCAATCCAGAGGGATTAGAACCGGCCAAGACCATAAAACAAGCAAAAAAATATTTTAATAACCAAGTTGATTTTTATTTTGATGCGGGCGCGATGGAATCCGAGCCGTCCACGCTGATAAGAATTGAAAACGGAAAAATTGAGATTTTAAGGCAGGGGGCGATCAAGATTTAATTATAATAATCTTGACAATTCGGCTGGTTTTGTTAGAATGTAGCTAGTTTAGCAATATTGCTAAAAGTACCATTTACAAGGAGGAAAGGCATGAAACAGACAAGAAGGTTGCAAGAGTTGCAGATGAACGAGCCACGTAACCAACTAGTCGGCCAGATGCCCAAGATTGGCATTCGCCCGACGATTGACGGCCGACGCAAGGGCGTCCGCGAGTCGCTCGAGGGACCGACGATGGCGATGGCCAAAGCTGCCGCCAAACTGATTTCGGAGAAGCTGCGCCACGCCAACGGCCTGCCGGTGGAATGCGTCATTGCCGATACCTGTATCGGCGGAGCGACTGAAGCGGCGATGTGCGCCGAGAAATTTCGCAAGGAAGGCGTTGGTGCCATGCTGACCGTTACTCCGTGCTGGTGCTACGGCTCCGAGACCATGGACATGACCGTGGGTATTCCGCAGGCGGTTTGGGGATTTAATGGCACCGACCGGCCCGGCGCGGTCTACTTGGCCGCCGTCAATGCCGCACACAGCCAGAAGGGCCTGCCGGTGTTCACAATTTACGGGCGCGACGTCCAGGACATGGGCGACATTGAAAAGATCCCGGGCGATGTCCAGGAGAAATTACTGCAGTTTGCCAAGGCTGGCCTGGTGGTGGCCACAATGAAGAATAAGTCGTACCTGTCACTGGGCGGCACCTCCATGGGGATCGCCGGTTCGGTGGTCAACCCCGATTTTTTTGAGGATTACTTGGGCATGCGCGTCGTAACGGTGGACATGAGCGAGCTCGTCCGACGGATCAATGAATGTATCTACGACCAGAAAGAGTTCATGCGCGCCATCGCCTGGGTCCGCGTCAACTGTAAGGAAGGCAAGGACTACAACAGCGAGGAACAGCAGAAGAGCTGCGAGCGCAAGGACTGGGAATGGGGGTTCGTGGTCAGGATGACCATGATTGCCCGCGACCTGATGGTGGGCAATCCGCGCTTGAACGAACTCGGCTATAGTGAGGAGGCCCTCGGCCACAATGCGATTCTGGCTGGATTCCAGGGTCAGCGCCATTGGACCGATCACTTCCCCAATGGCGATTTCATGGAGGCGATGCTCTGCTCTTCGTTCGACTGGAATGGCATCCGGGAATCCTACCTGATGGCTACCGAGAACGACTGCTTTAACGGCGTTTGCATGCTCTTCGGCCATCTGCTCACCAACACGGCGCAGATTTTCGCTGACGTGCGCACCTACTGGAGTCCCGAGGCGATCAAGCGTGTTACTGGCACCTGGCCGATTGGCAAGATGAACGGCGGCATGATTCATCTGATCAACTCCGGCGCGGCCACCTTGGACGCCTGCGGCAAGCAGGAGAGGGACGGCGAGCCGGTGATGAAGCCGTTCTGGGAAATCAACCCGGAAGAGGCCCAATCCTGCTTGAATGTCACCAAGTGGTCGCCGGCGGTCTATGAGTACTTCCGCGGCGGCGGCTTCTCCTCGACCTTCGGCACTCGTGCCGACATGCCGGCGACAATGTTCCGGGTGAACATGGTCAAAGGCCTGGGACCGGTGCTTCAGATTGCCGAGGGTGAGTTCGTCGACGTCCCACCCGTGATTTATCAGAAGCTTGAAGAGCGGACTAACCCGACCTGGCCGACGCACTGGTTCGCGCCGCGCCTGACGGGCAGGGGTCCGTTTGTCGACGTTTACTCGGTGATGAACGCTTGGGGCGCTAATCACGGGGCGATCAGCTACGGCCACATCGGCTTGGAATTGATCACTTTGGCGGCGATGCTGCGTATCCCGGTCTTTATGCACAACGTGGACGAGAGGAAGATCTTCCGTCCGGCGGCATGGGCCTCCTTCGGGACGAGCGACCCGGGGGTGGCCGATCAAATGGCCTGCACCAATTTCGGCCCATTATATACCAAGTGTGGCAGATAAGTTTGGTCGACGCTTCTAAACAGCCGCTTCTCAATAAAAATTGAATCTTAACTATTTCAATCAGACCCGTGTATTTTAGCGGGTCTTTTAAATTTCCTGATAAATTATTTTTTAGACGCTTTATGGTGTTATAATTATTTCTTGTTTTTTAAATTTCTGCTATAATTAATACATGCAGAATCAAAATAAAAAATCAAAATTTGACGTAATAACGATTGGCGGGGCGACCCGCGATATTATGTTTTATTCGGGCGACGGCAAATTGATTACCACCAACAACATTACGCGGCAGAAATTTCTCGCTTTTGAATATGGCGCCAAAATAACGGCCGACAAGCTTTATTTTTCTTTTGGCGGCGGCGCGGCCAATACGGCCGTCACCTTTTCCAAGCTGGGCCTGAAAACCGCCGCCATTTGCCGCCTCGGTGATGATGACAATGGCCGGGAAATTTTAAAGAATTTTAAAAATCAGGGCATTGACGCTTCATTTATTAAAATCAATAAAAAAGAAACTACCGGCTTTTCTGTAATCTTGGCGGTCAGGGGCGAATCACACGAGCATGTGGTTTTTGGTTATCGCGGCGCCAATAATTCACTTAGTGGCGTTGATTTGCCCCTTTCGCAAATAGAGACAAATTGGTTTTATGTGTCGGCTTTGCCCAAAGACAGCTGGGAGGAAATAATGAAGAAGCTCATGGCCACAGGCAAGAATATTATTTGGAATCCGGGTGGCTACCAATTAAAACAACCGTCTAGATTAAAAAACTATCTGCCCAAAATAAAATTATTTATTTTAAATCACGACGAGGCGCTGGAATTTAAAAAACTAAAAGATATCAGGGGCTTGTTAAGATATATCAAGGGCCTGGGCCCGCAAATAGTCGTCATCACCGACGGCGCCAAAGGGGCCTATGTCTATGACGGCAAAAAATATTATTATATGAAAGCGATGGATAGTAAAAGCGTGGATACGGTGGGCGTGGGCGATGCTTTTGCCGCCGCCTTTACGGGCGCCTTGATTTATGGTAAGAATATTAAGACCGCCTTGGCGTGGGGGATAAAAAATTCGGCTTCGGTCGTTTCTAAAATCGGTGCCCAGAACGGTATTTTAACGAAAAGGCAAATTGCCAGTTAGTTTTAATCAAAAAGGAAGGTGATAGGTCTAATTTGGCCTGTCATTTTTTTGCGGGAAATTGGGCGGTTTAAAAAATTAATAATAAATAATTATGTCCGACAAAAAATATGTCTATTCCTTTGAGGAGGGGAATAAAGAAATGAAAGCGCTTTTGGGCGGCAAGGGCGCAAATTTAGCCGAGATGAGCGGTTTGGGCATTAATGTTCCGCCCGGCTTCACCATCACCACCGAGGTCTGCGATGTTTATTATAAAAATAATAAGTCATATCCGGCCGAGGTTACCCAGCAGATAGAAGAAAAACTGCATGAATTAGAAAATAAAATCGGTAAAAAGCTCGGCGATGCCCAAGACCCATTATTAGTTTCCGTGCGTTCGGGCGCGGCTGCTTCCATGCCGGGCATGATGGATACGATTTTAAATCTGGGTTTAAACGACCAATCGGTTGTTGGCTTGGCGCAGAAAACCAATAATCCGAGATTTGCTTTGGATTCATACCGCCGATTAATCCAAATGTTCGGCGAGGTGGTCATGGGCGTGGAGTCGGCGGCATTTGATGAAATTTTAGAAAATGTCAAAGACACGGCGGGCGCCGAATACGATCTGGATTTGACGGCCGAGGATTTGCAGGAAATAGTCAGAAGATATAAAACAAAAATTAAAGAGATTAAAGGCGTTGATTTTCCTCAAGACGCGAAGGAGCAGTTGCGACTGGCCATTGAGGCGGTATTTAATTCTTGGCATAATCATCGCGCCATCAGATATCGCGAAATTAATAATATCAGGGGCTTGATCGGCACGGCGGTTAGTATTCAAGCCATGGTCTTCGGCAATTTGGGCGAGACCTCGGGCACGGGCGTCTGCTTTACCAGAAATCCGTCTACCGGTGAAAATAAATTTTATGGCGAATATTTAATGAACGCGCAGGGCGAAGATGTGGTGGCGGGTATTAGAACGCCCCAGCCCGTGGAAAAATTAAAAGACCAGATGCCCGAAGTTTATGACCAGTTGGTTAAAATTTGCAAAAAAGTGGAGGAGCATTATAAGGATATGCAGGATATGGAATTTACGATTCAGGACGGCAAATTATTTATTTTACAAAATAGAAACGGCAAGAGAACGGCCCAAGCCGCGGTTAATATTGCCGTTGACTTGGTAAGTGAGGGCTTGCTTACCAGAGAAGAGGCGATTATGAAAGTGGAGCCTGACCGATTAAATCAATTATTACATAAACAATTGGACCCGATTGCCAAGCAGTCCGCCGCGCTGGTAGCGCAGGGTTTGCCCGCTTCTCCGGGCGCGGCCGTTGGTGAAGTGGTTTTTACCGCTCAAGAGGCGTTTGAAAAAACCCAACAGGGCTTGCCGGTTATTTTAGTTAGAACGGAAACTTCTCCCGAAGATATTGACGGCATGCACTCGGCCAAGGGCATTTTAACGGCTCGTGGCGGCATGACTTCCCATGCGGCTGTGGTGGCTCGCGGTATGGGCACTTGCTGTGTGGCCGGCTGCGCTGATTTGTTTATTAATGAAAAAGAAAAAAAACTTGTCATCAATAGCCGGGGCATCACCATAAAAGAAGGCGATTTTATCACCTTAGACGGTTCTGATGGCACGGTTTATTTAGGCAAATTGGCGACCAAGGACCCGGAATTGAGTGACAATTTTGTGGTTTTAATGGGTTGGGCCGATGAGGTTAAGAAATTGGGCGTTAGAACCAACGCCGACACCCCGCATGATGCGAAAATCGCCAGGGGGTTTGGCGCCGAGGGCATTGGCCTTTGCCGAACCGAACATATGTTTTTTGAAGGCGACCGGATTAAGGCGGTCAGAGAAATGATTTTGGCCTCGGACGAGGCAGGCAGAAAAAAGGCCTTGGCTAAATTATTGCCCTATCAAAAGCAGGATTTTATCGGGCTCTTTCACGCCATGGATGGCTTTCCGGTTACCATTCGCTTGCTTGACCCGCCGCTGCATGAATTTTTGCCCACCGAAGAAAAAGATATTTATGAATTAGCCCGAGAAATGCAAGTAGATGTCGGCACAATTAAAGCCAAAATTTCCGAGCTTCACGAATTCAATCCCATGCTCGGCCATCGTGGTTGCCGCTTGGCCATCACTTATCCGGAAATTTATGATATGCAAGTGACGGCGATTATTGAAGCGGCTATATTAGTGGCCAAGTCCTGCCCGCAATGCGGCCGAGCCACCGAGGTTGAGCCGGAAATTATGATTCCCTTGGTCGGCGCCGCCAAAGAATTTGAAATATTAAAAAAGCGGATTATTGATATTGTTGAGCAAAAATTAAAAGAAGCGGGCATTAAAATTTCATATAAAATCGGCACCATGATCGAAGTGCCCAGAGCGGCCGTGGTGGCCGACAAAATCGCCAAGGAGGCCGAATTTTTTTCCTTTGGCACCAATGATTTGACCCAAATGGGCGCTGGCTTTAGCCGTGATGACGCCGGAAAATTTTTGAAGGAATATGTGGCGCAGGGAATTTATGAGAGAGACCCGTTTGAGGTTTTAGACCAGGAAGGCATTGGCGAATTAATCAGGATTGCCAT
>JBAZQS010000045.1:0-2743 GCA_041645075.1 Patescibacteria group bacterium
GGAACAAAATACAGCGCTCCTTTTGATTTAGCCGTAAAAGACGAAAAAGGAGAAAAAAAATTGGTAATTATGGGGTGCTATGGCATTGGTTTGCCGCGTTCAATGGGAACCATCGTTGAGCTTTGCCATGATGAACAGGGGATTATCTGGCCGGAATCGGTAGCTCCCTTTAAGGTTCATTTAATCAGTTTGGGAGAAGCCAAAGAAGCCGAAAAGGTTTATAAGGCTCTTCAGAAAAATAATATTGAAGTTTTATTTGATGACCGCGAAGTTAGCGCCGGAGAAAAATTTACCGATGCCGATTTGATTGGCATCCCCTGGCGGTTGGTGGTCAGCGAAAAAACTTTGGCCGCTAAAAAAGTGGAAATCAAAAAAAGAGATAAGAAATCCCGACGCCCTGAAGGGGTCGGGACCCCGACCAAAGCGTCGGGGGAAACAGAGCTTTTGACTTTAGAGCAAATTTTTAAGAGAATAGAGAAATAAAAATAAAATGCGTAATTTAAGAATTTTTCAAAAAAATATCGGCATTGATTTGGGAACGGCTAATACCCGGGTTTATTTAGATAACAAAGGCATTGTTTTGAATGAGCCGTCAATTGTCGCCTTTAATAATCGGACTAATCGGGTAATTGCCGTGGGCCAGGAAGCCCGGAAAATGTTCGGTCGGACCCCCGTTCACATCAGCGCCGTCAAGCCCTTAGTCAACGGCGTTATTTCCGATTTTGATATTACCCAGGAAATGATTCGTCAGTTTTTAAAGAAAACCATGCCTTGGTCTTTGGCTACCAGAATTATCGCCAGTATCCCTACCAACTTAACCGAAGTTGAGCAGAAATCCGTGGAAGATATTTTTAAAAATGCTGGAGCCAGCAACGTTTTTTTGGTTCCTCAGCCGGTGGCGGCGGCTTTAGGGTCCCGTTTGGAAATTAACGAACCCAGCGCCCGTCTGATGGTGGATATCGGAGCCGGAGTAACCGGCGTCGCTATCCTTTCAATGAACGGCTTGGTGGTTTCCGAGCGTTTGAAAATAGCCGGCGACCAGTTTAACGAAGAAATAATAAAATTTATTCGAGATGAATTTAAATTAATCATCGGAGAGCCCACCGCCGAAGAAATAAAGTTGGGAGTAGGTTCAGCCGTGCCCCAATCCGAGCGATTGGAAGTATTGGCTCGCGGCCGAGATTTATCAAGCGGTTTGCCCAAAGAAATTATTATCAAAGACAGCCAGATTAGGACCGCCCTTCATCGTTCGCTTCGGTCTCTGGCCGAAACGGTCAAAAAAGTAATTGAAACGGCGCCGGCTGAATTGGTGGGAGATGTTTATAAAAACGGCATTTATCTTTGCGGCGGCGGCAGTTTATTAAGAGGAATTGACGAATTTTTCCGAAAAGAAATAGCCGTCAATGTCCAGATTGTTGATGATCCTTTAGCTTGTTTGGTCCGGGGCACCGGTTTGATTGCGGAAAATTTTGAACAGTATCAAGACCTGTTGTTTTCGTAATGACCAAAAAATATATTTTAATCTTTATACTTTTAGCAGTATTGGTTTTTGTTTATTCCTATCAGAGGAATATTTTTACCGGTTTGGATAAATTTAGGCTTTCCAACCAGGCCTTGACCGAATTGCGCCTTAAAAATCAAGGCCTGGAGCAGGAAATTAAAGATTTAAAAAATAAATTAAATCTTGCTTCGCAGCCGTATCTTTCGGCTCGGGTTTATTCGCGTTATCCCTTCAATAACAATCAAACGCTAATCATAAATGTTGGTTCAAAAGACGGAGTTAAGGTTGGCTGGCCGGTTTTAGCGGCCGAACATTATCTTTTGGGAAAAATTGTTGAAGTTAAAACCACCACCAGTGAAGTGCTGACAATTTTTTCACCCGATTGGAAAAGCGGAGTTAAAATTGGCCAGGCAGGCATTGAGGCGGTTTTGGTTGGCGGCCGTCCGCCAAAATTAGACCTTATTCCTGCCGATGCCAAGATAAAGTTGGATGATGAAGTCCTTAGCGTTTCTCCAAATCTGCCCTTGAATCTTTTAGTGGGCAAAATAAGCGAGATAAACTCTCAGCCCACCGTTTCCCTCCAGCAAGCAAAAATAAGAACCGATTATGATCCGAATCAGCTGGATAAGGTTTTTATTGTCACCGATTATGAAGGATTTGATTAAAATATTGGTTTGGATTTTTTTTATTATTTTGGCTTTTGTTTTGCAGGCCAATCATTTTTTTAGTTTAGGAGACATCAATCCTAATTTAATTCTCTTAATTATTTTTTTGGGCGTTATTTTAGAAAAAAAAATCTCCAGATTTCTGGTTTTGATTTTTATAATTATTCTATTATCGGTCATTTTTCTGCCTTATTGGTTAAAAGAAATTTTGATTTTATCAGGTTTAAGCTTTATAGCCTTTTTGCTTAAAAAATTTTTAGCCGGTAATATTTTTTTTGATTTTTTAATTCTTATTTCGCTGGGGAATTTAGGATTTTATTTAATAATAAATCCCCATTACTTTATCACTAATCCCATAGCCATTATTGTTGAGTTGTTTTATAATATGGCTCTGGGATTTCTAATAATTTTTGGAATTAGAAGTTTTTCTTATGAGAAAAAAACGAGAATTAAATCTTGAGGATATTTTAACCGATAAAGCAGTAGTGGAGGATTTATTAGAAGTACCGGTTAAGCCCGGTGTTTTTAGTATCTGTTTTTTTATTATTGTTTTAATGGTTTTAATTGGCGCTAGCCG
>JBAZQS010000017.1:0-16460 GCA_041645075.1 Patescibacteria group bacterium
CTGAAGAAGTGGCCACACCCGTGAAATGAGCCGAGCCCACCACCGAGAGGGTGGAGGTGGGAGTGGCCCAATTAGAAACACCAACCACTAAATTACCAGTGGTCGTGGCGTTGCCCTGGACCACAAATTTGGTGGTGGAAGCCGTGCCATCATTGGTGATGGTAAAATATCTGGTGCCGCCATAATAAGAGGCGCCATTATTGACTTCTAAATAATTGCCCGTGCCCGTTTGGGTAATCATTAAAGCGGTGGAGGAAGCCACACTCAAATTCTTATTGGCATAAATCCAGGCCGTGCCATTAATATTTGTCCAATCGGAATTGGGCGCGTCACCCAAGAAAGAATTATTTTCAACTATCAGGGTAGAAATATTGGAAGTGCCCACGCTAAGTGATCCTTCAAGAGTTAAGCTCTTAGCAAAAGTGTCGCCTTCAGCATCCACTAAAAATTTAGTTAAGCTATTGACGTCCAAGGCCAAAAGATTGGAATCGGAAACAGCCGAGGCCGGGTTAACATACAGGGTGGCATTGCTGGAATTGGTATTGGCCGCACCCGTGGCCCAGCTGGTAAAACTATGAGCTGTAGTAGGACTTTTGGAAAAATAAACCCGGCCATCAAACTCGGCGTCGCCGGCCACATACAAATCACCGCCCGCCAGATCAAGATTATTAGCAACACCGCCCGCACCCACCCACAAACCCTCCGAGGATGTGGCCACGCCCGTGAAGTGAGCCGAGCCGACCACGGTCAGGGTGGAGGTAGGTGCAGCCCAATTAACACTGCCCGTTCCCACTAATAATTTATTGGTCGTAGTAATATTGCTTAAACTTAAACCCAAATTGCTATCCAAAGCGAGTAGTTGATTGGCTGTGGCCGTGCTGGTCGCGTGAATCCCATCCACCATGTCGGCGTTGAAAGCGTAGGGCGAAGAAGTCAGTTTTTTTCTCGGACTAAACACCTCTTCAAATATGCCATCGCTGTTGGCGTCAAAACTTACTTTTAAATATAATAAGTCGCTATTGAAATCAATAGTTGAAAGCGCTGTGGAAGTGCCCAGCGGCGCCGAGAAAGCGCCATTGATTACTCGCACCACGCCGGCCGTGGTCGTAGCGGTCCATCTCTCGGTCCAGAGCAAATTACCGCCGCTTGGGTCATCATATATTTGGAATTTGAAATTATAATTGCCCGTGGCCAGGGAAATGCCGTTGCTATCCGCGATTCGGCCTTGATAATTGATTTGTTTATTAATGCCCGCGGCGGCCTGGCTGGTTTGGGCCGTAGTAAAGCCAAACGCCAGCCAAGCCGCGATTATCGCAAATGGCACGACAAGTAAAATAATAAACCAAAGCATTCGGGAAATAGAATATTTTTTCCGATTCATTTTTGAATCGCCCCCAATTAAATTGTGGCGGGAATTAAATCGCATACCGCTATATAAACTTCTTTGGTTGTGTCTTATGAAGACGCCCAAGATTTTTCGCGCCATATTAACCATTCCCCCGCGAGGCGGATTTGACGGCTTTCTGAATTTTTCAATCGTCAAAAAACTCATATTTATCTTCTCTTTTTGCGTTTAGTAATTTTCCTTGAATATATAAACTTAATTAAATCGCGCTCAAAAATACGGTAGGTTCTTCTACCGATTTGAGAGACAGGTAATTCGCCCGAATCAATCCAACGATAAATCGTCTTGAGGGAGACCCCAAGCTTCTTGGCTACCTGTTCCATTGACAACAGTTCGTAACCTGGCATAATCAGCCCATTTCTGGGCGCTATTTAATTAGGTTGTGGCTAGTTTTATACGGTAATTATAAAATAAGATGTCCTCTAAAGTCAAATAGAGGACACCTGTGGATAACTAATATCTTAAATTATACCTTATATATATTTAATATCTTTAATTATACTTAATGTCCGTATATGTCCGCTACAATATTCAGCTTTAAGCTAAATTTAAATAATTTATAAATAAAAAACAATGCCATTTTTAGCATTATTTTTGCTAATTATTTAAATTCCCTCTCCTCTGGAGGAGAGGGTAGGGTGAGGAGGTAAGAAAACAGATTCCCCTCACCCCAACCCTCTCCCATTAGGGAGAGGGGGGAAAGAAGAGAAGGGCGCTTGGCATCCCCCTCTCCTCCAGAGGAGAGGGTAGGGTGAGGAGGGAATCCGAGTGAGAAGGGTATTTAAAAAATTACCTTAAAATATTTTCCGAAATATCATCTAAAACATTTTCCAAACTTTTATAAACCGCTAAATTATCATATCGTAATACTTTTATACCCAATGATTCAATATAATCCTGTCTTTTCTTATCTTTGATTTCCGCATTTTCGGTCGCCGTATGCGAGCCGCCGTCAATTTCAATCACCACTTTTGCTTCAGAACAATAAAAATCAACTACATATTTGCCGATGCTATGCTGACGGCGAAATTTTATGCCGTTAAGTCGTCTATTTTTTATTTTTTTCCATAATACCGATTCGGCCGATGGCATTGCCTTTCGCAATGTGCGCCGTAATGCGGTTTGTTTTTTTAAATAGTTGACCATAATTTTTTCACTCACCTGGCCCCTCACCCCACCCTCTCCCAGAGGGAGAGGGGAAATACAGAGAGGGAATGCTCCCAGAGAGAGAGGGTATGGGTTACACTCTTTCCACGTATTCGCCGGTGTCAGTGTTTATTCTAATTATATCGCCGGCCTTAACGAAGAGGGGAACCTGAAGGCCAATGCCGGTTTCAATTTCCGCGGTTTTGGTCACCCGCCCTTGAGCGCTGTTGCCCTTGACTGCGTCCGGCGCCGAAATAACCTTGAGTTCCACTTTCGGCGGCAGGGAAATTGAGGCCGGATTATTATTAAAGTATAAAACATCAATTTTATCGCCCTCTTTCATCAAGCCGGCTTTATCGCCGACTGAATCGGCGCTGATAGAAAACTGCTCATAATCATCCTGTGCCATAAAATAATAATTATAGCCGTCATGATAAAGATAGTCGGCCTTTTTCCTTTGCAAATCGGCTTCTTCAATTTTATCGCCGGGATGGAAATTAATTTCCCTGACCTTGCCGTTAAGCAGGTTTTTCAATTTGGTCTGCATGACCGGCTTTCTTTGCTGCATGCGGACAAAGCGGGCTTCGGCGACCGCGTATGGCTCGCCTTCGTAAATAATATTTAAACCCTTTTTAATGTCGTTTAAAGTGGAAAGCATAGAGCTATTTTGTGACAAAAGGCAAAATCGCCATTATCCTCGCTCTTTTTATGGCCTGCGCCAATTTCCGCTGATGAGCCGAGCAGACCCCGCTTCTTTTGCGGGGCACGATTTTAGAATATGACGAAGTAAAACGCCGCAACAACTGGCCGTTTTTATAGTCAATGTAATCCGCGCTGTTGACGCAAAAATAACAGTATCGGTCTTTTTGCAGCAAATTTTTCTTTTGGCGGTTATGATTCATAATTTCTTATTGAGATTTAGTTTCCTTAAAATGGTATATCTTCAATTTTAATTTCTTCCTCGTCTTCTTTTTCTTTCACTTTATCGGCGGGGGCGGGCGGAAAGGCAGGCGCAACGCTTTCGCCGGCTGATTGGCTTCTCTCCGCTTCAAATGAACCGCCTTGGCCTTGATTCGGGCGGGGGCCAAGCTGGATATTTTCGGCGATGATTTCCGTTTTCCAATGTCTGACGCCGGCTTGGTCGTCCCAGTTTCTGGTTTGGATTCTGCCCTCCACCATGCATAGACGGCCCTTGGCCAGATATTGGCCGACGATTTCCGCCAATCTTCCCCAAGCCACGACATTATGAAATTCGGCCTGCTCTTGCTTTTGGCCCTGCTGGTCGGTCCAGACGCGGTTGCTCGCGACCGTAAAAGAAGCGACGGTCGTGCCATTGGCCGTGGTTCTCACTTCCGGATTCTGGGTTAAGTTGCCGATGATGATTGCTTTGTTTAGATTCATATGGTTGAGTTAAGTTTATAACTTAAATTATATTATCATCCTTTAAAATTTCATCAAGTTTTTCATCTAAATTTTTAATTTTTATTTTCACTTCCTCCTCGGTTTTCTTTTTTTCTTTGGTATAGATTATTCTTTCACCGGCCGGGTGAATTCGGTCTTGAAACGCCCGGTCTTTTTTTCTTTTGATTTCGGCGGCGGTCATTTGGGGTTTTATAATTATCTGCGCTCGGATTATTTCCTTATCCAGGCGGAGTTCATTGTTGATTTGTGCCAATTTGGTTTCATCGGCCAAGGCAAATTCCGCCGCCTGATAATAGCCGTGGAGGATTTTTTTAATGGGATAGGCCAATTTTTTCTTGCCTAAAAATTCTTCATAACCGATGGCGCCGCCGTATTTTTCAATAGTGGCGTTGATCTTTTTCTTGATTTGCTCCTTTTCCTCCTCGGTGTATTGATTAGAAACGATATACAGCAGTTCGTAATTTTTCATAATTTCTTGTTTTTAATTTAAATAGATATTATCATGGATTAGAAAAAAAGGCAAGAGTTTGCTATTATACCAAGAGATGGCAAAATATATTTTTATTTTAGGCAGAAATCCAGCGCTTTCTCAAGCCGAAATCTCGGCGGTTTTGCCGCATTTGAAAATAATCAGAAAGAGCGACAAATTTTTAGTCGCGGAAAGTCCGGAAATTGATTGCCAGTCGGTTTTAGACCAGTTGGGCGGCACCATTAAAATCGGGCGTGTAATTGACCATAAAATTAACGAGAATTCCATTATTACGGAAATTTTAAAACAAAAAAAAGAAAATAAAATAAATTTCGGTTTTAGTTTTTATGGCGTTAAGCCCACCAAAATCGGCATGGAAATAAAAGGCGAATTAAAGAACCGGGGCATCAGCAGCCGATTGGTTGTTAGCCGCGAAGAAACGTTGTCATCCGTGGTGGTGACGAAAAATAAATGTCTGGAATTTTTGGTTTTGCCTGATTTTCTGGGCTTAACGGGCGCGGTGCAAAAATTTGAGGAATACGGTCGGCGCGATTATGGCCGTCCCGCCAGCGACGCGTTTGCCGGAATGCTGCCGCCCAAATTGGCCAAGATGATGCTCAATTTATCGCAGGCCAAAAAAAAGGGTATTATCTTAGACCCCTTTTGCGGTTCGGGCACGATTTTGACCGAAGCCGCGGCCCTGGGCTATAAAAATTTGATTGGTTCTGACTTGTCGGAAAAAGCCGTTAAAGATACGGAAGAAAATTTAAAATGGCTTATGGCTCCTACCACCGCCCCGACGTCGCATCGGGGCGGGGGGAGATTTGATTTAGCTGATGTTAATTTTAAAATTGAGCAGGTTGATGTGAAAAGATTACCGGAAAAAATAAAATCAGCGGACGCGGTGGTGACCGAGCCGTATTTGGGCCCGGCGTTGCGGGGCAGACCAACCGAAAGCGAGATTAAGAAAATTATTTTTGAATTGGAAAAATTATATCTTGCCGCTTTCCGTAATTTTAAAAAAATTTTAAATCAGGATGGAAAAATCGTAATTATTTTTCCCGAGTGGCACATAGAACATAGGGTTTTTTCTTTAAATACTTTTCCGCAAATTCAAAAAGAGGGTTTTAAGCGGCTGGACCAAGGCGATTTGATTTATAAAAGGAGCGGCCAAAAGGTCTGGCGGCTGGTTACGATTTGGGGTCTGTCTTCCTCCCTCTTACGAAGGGGGAGGCCAGGAGGGGGTTAATTAACCCCTCCGAAATTTGCTTGAAGGCAAATTTGCGCCTCCCCTTCGTAAGGGGAGGCAAGATTTTTAGAGAATTTAAAAAAGAGCGATTGATTTCGCTCTATTTTTTATATTAAGGACACGACAAATTTTATGATGTATTTTTAGCCAAAGGTGCGACGACTAGTTTTCCTACGGCGATTAATTTTGTTTCCACGCCCTCCCGCCTTAGCCGATTAATAACGGCTTGGGTTATGGCCAGGTTTTGGACAATTTTGCCATTTTGCAGATTGGCTAATTGCAGAGAAATGGCAAAGAACCCTTTTTTTTGGATTTTATTTAAGGCGCCGTTCAAACTATAGGCCTGGACTTGCCCCCGTCTTATCTCGCCATTGGGATAGGAAGTTAAAGCAACAAAATTCCAAAATGGTATATGCCGCGAAGTCATTGAAATTCCTCCCGTTCCTCCCAAAGAATAGAATAATTATGAAGCGCGAAATGAATGTAATGTCAGTTTAGTTTATTTTAAAAATAATGTCAAATCTCCGCCAAAGGCGGATCAGCCTATGGCTGAAATTTTAATCCCACCAAAAAAAAGAAGGGCAAGAATTTTGGTAATTCTTGCCCTTGGTAGCCGGGTTTAGCCCTGAGCCGTCTTGGCGGTGGGGAGCTTTTTGGCTTGGAGCCGGTTGGCCACGGCGAGAGCCATGCCACGCCGTTCTTGCCGCCGCGCCTTCTCCGCTTTCTCCGCCATGTAGGTCTTGGCTGCTCCAAAGGCCTCACCCACGAGGTGGAACAGAAAGCCCATGAAGCGGTGGCGGGCTTGGGCGCGATCATCACCGTCGCCCTTGATCGTCCGGGCCAAGTCGTCCTTGGAATGGAAGATTTGGGGCTGGCCGTTTTCTTCCCGCGACACTTCCCCTTCGGAAGAGATGTTCAGGAGAAAGTGGCGGAGGACGAAATATGGGTTGACCATGGCGCCATCCCGGTCCAGTTGGACCGAAATTTCAACCGTGCGATACCGGTAATCAAACCCGATGGCCAGCGAGGAGGTGAGGGTCAACGTGTTGGCCGCCTCATCCACCCTGACGCACTCGGCTTTGGCGATTTGCGGGACCTTGGCCAGAATTCTGCTGGCCGGCTCCGCTTTGGTGCCCTTGTCCAAAAGGACGTCGGTCACCAAAGTGAGAATTTCGCCCAGATCCTCGGGGTGCTCGGGGTCGGCGCCGAACTGGCACCATGCCCCGATCTTCCTCATGACGACCGCCTTGATGCGACCGGTCGCCATGGCGTTGTTCAGTTCGGCCACAGCGAGGTCCAAGTACTGTTCGTGGCACGAAACCACGAACTCGTTGGTCGTCTCAATGACGTCGCGCTCTTCGGCGGAGAGAACTCTCACGCCGGTGGTTTTTCTCGTCTTTTTCATTTGCAGACACCTTTCTGGCTCCCGATCCGAGCCATTCAATAGAGTTTAATCGCCCAACAGCCGCAAACAGCCAGCCGTCTTAACAAACCACATTTATATTGAAAATAAAATGAACCATCTCATTAACTTAATAGTATATCATACAATTTAAACATTGTCAACAACCAATTATCTTAAATTTAAATATTTTATCTAAATTTAGATATAATTAAATATAAAAATAAGGGCTTAAAAAGCCATTAATAAAAGAGCCCAGGGATAATTAAGAGACAATTGAATTTTTAAGGAAAATAAACAAGGGCTCTAATAATACCTCCCAAACGCCGATGCTAATTACCGCGAACATCACCACTAAGACAAGAAACATGATTTTTAATTTTGTGTCGTCTTCAAGAAACATATTTATATATTTAGCTTGTAGCTGGTAGGATTTCAAGCTTTTCCTACAAGCTAATTACTGAATCTAAAATGGCAAACATCGCCGTCTTGCATCACATAATCCTTGCCCTCCAAGCGAATCAAGCCCTTTTCTTTGGCTTGGGCTTCGCCGCCGCAATCAATTAGGTCTTGCCAGTTTATGACTTCGGCGCGGATAAAGCCCCTTTCAAAATCCGTATGGATAACGCCCGCGGCCGGCGGCGCTTTAGTCCCTTTCTTAATCGTCCAAGCCCTTGATTCTTGCGGCCCCGAAGTGAAATAAGTGATCAGGCCCAAAATATCATAGGATTTTTTTATTAATTTATCCAGGCCCGATGCCTCTAATTGCAATTCTTTTAGATAATCTTTGGCCTCGTTTTCAGGCAAGTCCGCTAATTCGGATTCTATTTTAGCCGAGATGGGCAGGTAATCTCCGCTAGAGGCGGATCCGCCTTTGGCGGAGGATTCATTAAGTATATTATCTTCATCAACATTAAGCACATAGATCATGGGCTTGGCCGTTAATAAATTCAGGTCTTTAATCATGGTTAATTCGTCTTCATCGGCAATGGCCTCGCGGGCCGGCCGGCCTTTTTCCATATTTTTCTTTAATTTTTCCAAAAACGGCTGTTGCCTGATGGCCTCTTTATCTTTGGCCTGGATTAATTTGCCGTTGGCCGCCAGCCGTTTTTCTAATGTTTGTAAATCCGCAAAGATTAATTCTAAATCAATGGTCTCTTTGTCCGATTCCGGGTCAATTTTGCCGGCGACATGGGTAACGTTGGCATCTTTAAAATTTCGCAGTACCTGGACAATGGCGTCAACCTCTCTGATATGGGATAAAAATTTATTGCCCAGCCCTTCGCCTTTGCTCGCGCCCTTGACTAAGCCGGCAATGTCAACAAATTCTATGGTGGTGTAAATCGTTTTAGCCGAACGGGAGACCAGGGTCAGCCGGTCCAGCCGTTCGTCAGGTACGGCAACCACGCCCACATTGGGGTCAATGGTGCAGAAGGGGTAATTTGAAGCGTCAACCTGCTTTTTGGTCAGGGCTTTAAATAGGGTGGATTTGCCGACATTGGGCAGGCCGACAATACCGAGAGAAAAAGACATAATATTAATTATTATATAAGAAAGAAATTATTTTTTCAAGAGAATAAATATTTTCTTGCCAGAAGCGGTAATTTTTATTACTATGGATAGAGCCATTAGCCATAAGCCATTGTTATGCGGGAAAAATACCAAAAATTTTTAATAACCGATTTCACGGTTTTTGATTTGGAAACCTCCGGCCTTAATCCGGAAAATGACGAGATTTTGGAAATCGCCGCTTTAAAGCTGAAAGGCAAAGACATCGCCGGGCGTTTTGAGGCGCTGGTTCAGCCCACCAAGGCCATATCATTGGAGGTAGAGAAAGTGCATGGACTGAATGAAATTTTTTTATTAGTTAACGGGAGGGGCCTAAAAGATGTCTTGAGTGATTTTATTGACTTTATCGGCGACTCAATTATTGTCGGCCACAATATTAAGGAATTTGATTGGCTTTTTGTTTTGAATCAATTAAAAAAATTATCTTTGCCGGCTTCGTCCAATAAACTGATAGACACCTTGGAATTATCAAGAAAATTAATTAATTTACCCAAATATAGTTTAAGCGAGGTGGCCAAATATTTTAATTTTGAACATAATAGCGCGCACCGCGCCATGCCCGACGTGGAAGTGAATGCCAAGATTTTTATTGAGTTGATGGAGATGCTTTTAAATAAAAAAAATTGTTAAATTTAACAATAATTTTGTTATTCATCGCGTGTTTTTGAAAGAATATATGTATTTCTTAATAAGCATGCCACGGTCAGCGGCCCGACGCCACCGGGAACGGGAGAAATATAGCCGGCGGTCTCGGCCGCTTTCGGCTCAACATCGCCCACGATTTTATTGCCCAGCTTATTAATGCCCACATCAATAATAATAGCGCCTTTTTTTATCATGGATTTTTTGAGGGCGCGGGCTTGGCCGAGCGCCATAATGATTACTTCATAATTATTTGAATTAGCGGGTATTTTTTTTTCGCGGGAAATATTTTTAAGACCCAGATTTTTAAGCTGAATTTTCAGGCCGCGGGCAAAGCGATCATTTTTAATAATGATTAAAGCATTTTTATGGGCATAGTCGGGCTTGGGCGCCGATTTTAACAATTCAATAATGGCGCTGATTACCGGCGGCACAATTTTAACTTTTGGATAATTAAATCCGTCCACGTCCTTTTCTTTGGCGATGGCTTCAATGATTTTTTGCGTCTTGAATCCGAGCGGCAGGGGAAGCTGGACCAGAATCCCGTCAATAGAATCGTCTTTATTTAAAAAATTTATCATCTTTAATAATTCTTTTTCGGCAATAGGCGGATAGCCCGGCTGATTACAAAGATATTTATAAAAATTAATGCCCGCCTCTTGACAGGCCTTTTCCTTCAAGCGGATATAAAGCTCGGAAGCCGGGTCAGGGCCAACTAAAATAGCGGCCAAACCGGGCCGTTTTTTTAATCTCGCGATTTTTTTATGCAAGTCCGATTTGATTTTTTCGGCCAGGGCCCGGCCATCTAAAATTTGCGCGATTTTTTTATTGTTGGCCATAGTTCATTTTTTCTCCCCCTTACGAAGGGGGTCCCGCCTTGGCGGGACGGGCAGGAGCGAGGCGAAGCCGAGAGTAGACGAAAGCGACCAACGAGAGCTTTCGGCTCTGCCCAGGAACGACCAAGAGGGGGTTAAATTAAATTCATAATTAGTATATCGGAAAGTTACTTGTAAGTTCCAATACTTCTTTTTTAATTCTGCTTTTTAGATCTAAATTAGCATGGTCTTTCAATATTTGACTGATCCAGTTGCCAATAATTTTCATTTCATTTTCTTTCATGCCTCGGGTGGTTAAAGCGGCCACGCCGAGGCGAATGCCCGACGGGTTTAAAGGCGTGGCCGGGTCAAACGGGATCATATTGGCATTAGTGTAAATTTCCGCTTCGGCTAAAGCGAGGGCGCCATCTTTACCGGAAATTTCCAGTGGACGGCAGTCCACAAGCAAAAGGTGATTATCGGTTCCGCCGGAAACAATTTTTAAGCCGTTTTCTATCAACGTTTGGCAAAGCGCCCGGCAATTTTTTACGGTTTGGATTTGGTCTTGCTTGAATTTATCTGAAAGCGCTTCATTAAAACAAAGCGCCTTGGCCGCGATCACATTTTCCAATGGCCCGCCCTGCAATCCCGGAAAAATCGCTTTATCTATTTTTGGCCCCAGTTCTTTTTTGCAAATAATGATGGCGCCACGGGGGCCGCGCAGTGTTTTGTGCGTGGTGGTCGTCACTATATCGGCGTAGGGGAAAGGCGAAGGATGGACGCCGCC
This sequence comes from Patescibacteria group bacterium, assembly GCA_041645075.1. Classification (GTDB taxonomy): domain Bacteria; phylum Patescibacteriota; class Patescibacteriia; order 2-01-FULL-39-33; family 2-01-FULL-39-33; genus JBAZQS01. Next base: position 10,907 of record JBAZQS010000017.1, read on the forward strand.
GACAATTAAGCCGGCGACATGGGAGATATCGGCCAAAAGCCAGGCGCCGATTTTTTTGGCAATCTCGCTGAATTTTTGAAAATCAATAGTCCGCGAATAAGCGGTAAAACCGCAAACGATCATTTTTGGCTGTTCCTGTATGGCTAATTTTTCTATCTCATTATAATCAAGTCGGCCGGTTTCCGGATTGACGCCATAATGGACAAAATTAAATAATTTGCCGGAAAAATTCACCGGACTGCCATGAGTTAGGTGTCCGCCCGTGGCCAAATCCAGGCCCATTATTCTCTCGCCCGGCTGAAGCAGTCCCAGATAAACCGCCAAGTTGGCCGACGAACCCGAATGGGGCTGGACATTGGCGCGCCACGCCTCTTCGTTCAAGCCGAAAATTTTTAAGGCGAGTTTTTGGGCGGCGGTTTCTATTTCATCAATAAATTGATTGCCCGTATAATATCTTTTTCCCGGATAGCCCTCGGAATATTTATTGGACAGGGCCGTACCCATGGCGGAAAGCACATCTTTGGAAGCGTAATTTTCCGAAGCAATCATCACCAAGCCGTTTTTCTGGCGATTGGTTTCTTGCTCAATTAAATTAAATATTTCTTCTTTTTCCATGTATTATATTTTAGCAAATTTAATTTTTTTACTCAATAAGATGGTGGCATAAAAAGGGGGCAGCTTCTCTGCCCCCTTACCCTTAAAAAATTTTAGCTGTGCTGTTTAGGTATTCTTCAATAACCGGCTTTACATTTGGCGCGCAATCATCAGGCAGATTATCAATATCAAACCAATCCATGGCCAAAACTTGGTCGCCCATTTTCGGCTCCTCATCAATTTCAGCCAGATAATGAATTAGGATGATTACCTGCGGATTGTCATTGCCGGTTTCCGGAATTTCATTCCATAAAACCATTGGCCTTAGCGCTTTAATTAATTTCACTTGCACGCCAATTTCTTCTTTGGCTTCGCGGATGGCATTTTCTTCCAGAGACAAACCCTTGATGAGTTTGCCGCCGCAGAATTTCCATTTTAATTCTTCAATCGGCTTATCGCCATGCTTAACGAGAAGGGTTTTTTTCACTCCGTCCCGCCTCTGGATAATGACCGGCCCAGACGCAATCATGGCATAAAATATTCCGATTTCGCCCGATTGCGTTTTGTTAATATCCATATTTTTTTCCTCCCTGTTTTATTAATTATCAATAGAACAAAATAATGTTCTATTATTTAATATTCTAATGCAAAATAATTATAATGTCAATTGAAAGTTTATTCAATATTGACAGTATTTGATTGTTGTTATAAGATAAATGATTATACATAGTACCTTTTGTTTTTAACCGTATATTCCTTATTAATCCAGATATATCCTGTTCAAGTCCTTAATTCCCGAGGACGGAAAGGAGGAAATCAAAAGGGAATTAACCGGCCTTTACCCTATGGAATAGGGCGATGCCCAAATTTTTGCCATAGCAAAAATTTATTCCACAGGGTTTATCCCTATTGTACTCGTTGTTCCAATTCCAGTTGAAAGGCGTGGAGTATGAAGCTACAATCCCAAAAAGCGTGTGCCGTATGCAACCAAATACTGGCGACGCACGACGTTCATGGTCTAGTGGCATTTGTCAGCGGCATCATGGTCGCCCATGTCCATGATGGCCGCTGCCAACGGCGCCTTAAAGAGCAAAGAGCAGAGGGAGGCGAAGTCGTGGAATTCAAGCCATTGAGTGAGAATCACGAATTGCGTCAGCCCTCTACTACCGCGCGCCACTTCATGATCATTACGGCTCGGAAAAAACTGGTCAATGCCTTTGTCGAGAGTTCTGACCCTCGTTAACTGTCCCTGGTAAGATTTTGTTTTCTTGGGCGGGAACGGCTATGCCGTTACCCGCCCTCTTTTTATTTTGAGATTCCGCCGAATACCTCGCCCCGACGTTACATCGGGGCGAGGATGAGGCGGAAGTCTATGATTTAATTTGTGAGCTTTTGCCGATTCGCCAACAGGCGAAAAAGGCAAAAGCGAACCCTGATCAAAAGAGGATTCCAAAGGGGGTGGAGCAAAGCGACACGGGTTGGAAGCGAGGCAAATCACGAAGTGATGAAGCCGAGCGGCGTCTGGATTGCCGGTGGCAATCCAGACGCCAACCCAGGAACAACCCTTTGGTCGGTGGGCGGGGATCTAAATACCCCGCCCACCGAAACCTAATTTATTTTTGAGAAATTTTTTGTCGTTATAGATTTTTTATCATATAACTTCCTTCCAGGCGGTAACCAAATTTTTCATAATATTTTCTGACGCCAATGCCCGAGATTACCGCAATTTTTTTGAGGCGGTTTTCTCGGCAAATTTTCTCGGCGGTTTTTAATAATTTTTTACCCAGTCCCAGATGCTGAATTTCGCCTTTTTCGCCGATTAGCGCCAGTTGGCCGTAAGTATGCAGTTCGCGGATGATGGCCGCGCCCCTTAATTCTTCCATAAAATTATTTTCCGGCCGATTGTTGAGCCGCAACCGCAGAAAAGCGTAAAGTATTTTTCCATCTCTTGACTCATAGCTTAAAAAATATTCCGTTCCATTATTTGCTTTGTATTTTATTGTTTTAATTTTTAATTCGTAATTTTTAATTTTTAATTGTATGGGCTGGTGTCCCGCCTCCCGGCATCTAAGGCACTTACAATACCAGCCCTCTTTTTGGGCGCGTTCCTGGATTAGCTGGCGCAAGTTGGTAATCTTATTGCCGGCCATTATACTCCCCTCGGGTATATCGCGGATTAGCCGCGCGATGCGGACAAAAGGCGGGGTGATTTTTTTTATTTTAATCAATAAGTCAATCAATTGTTTGCCGCTATACGGCTTATATTTTTTGGCGCGCCATAATTCGTAAAGTCCTGAATTTTTCGTGACCACGCAAGGATAAATTTTAATCATATCCGGCCGCCAATTTTGGTCGCTGTATATTTTTTTGAACATGGCCAAGTCCTTGGCTGGAGTGGAGCCGGGCAAATTTAACATTAAGTGATAATTAATCTTGAAGCCAGCCCTTTTTAATAAATTAATGGCCTTAATGCTTTCAGCCACTGTGTGGCCCCGGCGGTTTAATTTTAAAATTTTATCATCAATATGCTGAATACCGAGCTCAACGCGCGTGCCGCCAAATCCTCTCATTTTTTTTATTTCTTTTTCGGTGATATAATCGGGCCTGGTTTCCAAAGTCAAGCCGATACAACGGCGTTTGGCCGTTTCATTTTGTTTCTGGGCCTGCTTTAGGCGGTTTGCTCGGCGTCCGTTTAATGCCTCAAAACATCTTTTTATAAACCAAGATTGATATTGGGGCGAATGAGACGACCAAGTCCCGCCCATAATAATCAATTCTATTTTATCCGTGTTATGCCCGTTGGCTTCAAGCGCTTTGAGCCGCATTTTAATTTGGCGGTATGGGTCAAAATCATTGAGAATCGCGCGCATCACGGCCGGCTCGTTTGCGAGATAACTTTTCGGCATATTTTTTTCGGTGGGGCAATATAAACACCGGCCGGGGCAGGGATACGGCTTGGTTAAGACCGAAATAACAGCCACGCCCGAGAGCGTGCGCACCGCTCTTTTGGTGAGCAGTTTCTCTAAAACCGGGCTGGACTTGATATCTTTATTTTTTAACAATTTATGATATGCTGAAAGGAGAGCGGATTTTTCGGGGGGCGGATTTTTAATTTTACCCGCTTCTTTACGAATAAAATTAAAAAACTCCTTTTCGGTTTTAGGGGACTTGATGATTACCGCTTTAATGATTTTTTGGAGCTGTTGCAAGGTCATGAAAATATATTTAATAAAATTATGAAGCAAGATATAGCAAATAAAATTCTACACCAAACTAGCGAAATTTACAATCATATCGCTCCTGATTTTTCTGACACAAGAAGCAAGTGGTGGCCGGGTTTCGGTAATTTTGCCAAATATGTAAAGCCCGGTGATAAAGTATTGGATTTGGGCTGCGGCAATGGCCGGATGGCCACGATTTTTGCCGACTCAAATGTAAGCTATTTAGGCGTTGACGGTTCCCCAGAGCTAATTAAAATTGCCCAAGAAAGATTTAAGGACGTGCCTGAAGTAAAATTTGAGATTGGCGACATTGCTTGTTTACAGCTGAAAGAAAATGACTTTAATTTGGTTTTTTTGATTGCGGTTTTACACCACATCCCAACCAAAGGGCTGCGTTTAAAAATTTTAAAAAATATTAATGATTTAATGGCCGGCGGCGGACGATTGGTAATTTATAATTGGAATTTATGGTCGTTGGGCCGGCGTAAAAATTATTGGCGTTATTTATTTGATTTCAAAAATAAGACGAAAATGGGCGTTTGGAGCGTTAAAGACGCTTTCATACCCTGGAAGTTGTCTGGCGAATGTCAGTCCAGATATGTCCATTCATTTTCCAAAAGCGAGTTAAAAAAATTATTACAACAAGCCGATTTTGTCATAGAGGATATTTATTATGAAAGCCGGGGAATGAAATCTAATTTTTTCCGTGGCCGGAATTTAGTAGCCATTGCTTCAAAAAAATGATAAAATAAATAATATTCATTTTAAATAAATGCCAAAAATATCATCGGAAATTTTTAAGGAGTATGACATCCGAGGCCTTTATCCCGCTCAAATAAATGAGAGCGTGGCTTATAAATTAGGCCGCGCCTTTGTTTTGTCGCTTAAAGCAAAAAAAATTATTGTCGGCCAAGACCGCCGTCCGGCTTCGGCCAAAGTTTTAAACAGTTTTATCCGGGGCGCGGTCGACGAGAGCGGTGAAATTTCCGGTCTGGGCGTTTGCAGCACGCCGGAATTATTTTTTGCGGTGGGCAAATATAATTTTGCGGGCGGCGTTATGGCCACGGCGTCGCACAACCCGAGCGGTTACGTCGGTTTTAAAATGGTTGATAAATATGGCATCGCCCTCGGCGGGAAAACCGGCCTGAAAAAAATTAAGGCCCTGGCCGATAAATTGCCCGAAAGGAAGATATCAAAGAAAAAAGCGGGTTTTAAATATTTAAACGTCGGCGCTGATTATGGCCGGGCGGTTTTATCTTTGATTAACAAGGATACCATTAAAAAATCAAAATTGGTCTTGGATGCGAGCGGCGGGTCGGCGGATAAATTGGCCGATTATGTTTTCTCGCGCTTGCCCAATAAGTTAATAAAATTAAATTTCCAGTCAAAAAGCCAAAAAGCGCCCCACGAGTTAAATCCTTTATTGATTTCCAGCCAAAAATCGGCCAAAAATGCGATTATAAAAAATCAAGCCGATCTGGGGCTGATTTGGGACGGCGACGGCGACCGCTGTATTTTTTTAGATGAAAAAGGAAAATATATTTTTCCTTATTATATAAATTGTTTAATGAGCCAGATTATTTTAAAAAAGAAAAGCGGTATCGGGATTGTGATTGACGCGCGACTGCCCGTGGGCATCGGTGAAGTGATAAAAGAAGCGGGCGGCAAGCCGATAATAAGCCGGTCGGGCACCTCAAATGTCATTTGTCTGATGCAAGAGAAGAAACTGCTTTTCGGCT
>JBAZQS010000046.1:0-2715 GCA_041645075.1 Patescibacteria group bacterium
CTAAAATATCGGGCCGGTTGGTGGCTGCCAAAACAATTACATTGGTATCCCGCTCAAAGCCATCCATTTCCACCAATATTTGGTTGAGGGTTTGTTCTCTTTCATCATGGCCGCCACCCAAACCTGCTCCTCTTTCTCGGCCGACTGCATCAATCTCATCAATAAAAACAATGCACGGAGCGCCTCTTTTGGCGATAGAAAATAAGTCGCGGACACGGCTGGCGCCAACACCGACAAACATTTCCACAAATTCGGAAGCGGACATATGGAAGAAAGGAACGTTGCTTTCTCCGGCGGTCGCTCGGGCAATCAAAGTTTTTCCCGTTCCGGGCAAACCCAGCAACAAGATTCCGCGAGGAATGCGAGCGCCGATTTCCAAATATTTTTTGGGATTCTTTAAAAAATCAATCACCTCCAACAATTCCTGCTTGGCTTCTTTCAAGCCAGCGACATCTTCAAAAGTTATCCGGTCTTTAAAAGGCGCAAAAACTTTCACATTGGCGCGGCCAAAAGTGAAGGCCTGATTCACCCCGCCTTTGGCTTGACGAAACATCATCCAGAAAATTGCTCCGATGATAAGCAGGGGCAAAAGCGTTGGCACTAAAATGCCCATCCAAAATTTAAATCCCGAAGCCTCTTCAATTTCAAAAGCCACTTGGCGCAAAACCGAAACGTCCACTCCCAAATTGCGGAAAGTTTCAGAAAGTCCGGTTTCGGGTTCTTTGGTTGAAATTAATTTTTCTCCATTTTTTAAATCAATGAAAAGGTCATTCTGATTAACAACAATCTTGCTTACTTCGCCGGCATTAATCTTTAACGCCAAATCGTTCAAGCTGACCGATTGCGGCGCTTTGCCCGTTTGGGCAAAAAGAGAAAACAACAACGAGATTACTATTAAAGTAACAATGGCCCAAAAAATATTTTTAGAAAAAACTTTCATCATTTGGCCAATTTGAGAATCAATCTTTTTTCCTGAGACTTGATTAAGCCGATGATAAATTTATAAGATTTTCCGATTTCCAGCTGTTTTTTCATTTCCTCAACGCTGCCGAATTCGGAAACATGAAGCAAACCGTGAATTTCGTTATCAAGATTGATAAATGCTCCAAAGGGCGTAAATTTGGAAACAACGCCCATAACTTCTTGATCGCTTTTGTATTTTTCTTCAACCGAATCCCAGGGATTGGGTTTCAAAGCTTTTAAAGAAAGAAATATTTTCCCGTTTTTAATATCAATTATTTTAGCTTTAACGATATCGTCAACTTTAACAATTTCTTTGGGATTATCAATCAAACGATGGTCTAGCTCAGAAATATGAATCAAACCCTCCACGGCCGGATTGTCAACAAACTTTACAAAAGCGCCAAAATCAGCCACTCCGGAAATAATTCCGTCAATTACTTGGCCGGCTTGATATTGTTCAAGCGACTCCTTCGAGGGCCGGTCAATCACTTCCCTTTCGGAAATTATCAATTTGCCGATTCGCGGATTAAAATCAATAATTTTTACCATTAAATCCTGGCCGACTAATTTTTTCAGCTCTTCGGCGATTTTCTTTTTATCTCCGTCTTCAACCCGAGGATAGTGTTCATTGCTTAATTGGGAAACCGGCAAAAAAGCCGTCAAACCGTTCATTTCGGCTATCAAGCCGCCGCTGTTAAAACCGGCTACTTTTATTTTTATCGGCTCATCCTGTTCTCTTAATTCTTTTAATTCCTCCCAAACTTTGTGCTTGCCGGCTTCGGTTAAAGACAATTCTATATAACCTTCGTCATTGTCCAAATCCACTAATTTTGCTTTCACCGGATCGCCGGGATTAAGTTCTTTAATAATGTTTTTGGCATTGATAAATTCCACGCCATAAACGATCCCGGTGCCGTACTTGCCTAAATCCAAAAATAAACTTTTGGGTTCTTTTTTGAAAACCTTTCCTTCAACCAAATCGCCAACCTTCAATAAATAAACTAAATTCGGATCGGTTTTAGCCAATTGGTCAATGACATTAATGTTTTGATTGTTGGGCATATTTTTTGATGTCTAATGGTTAATTTTAACAATCTTTAGTTGAAAAGCAAGTGAAGACGCGTTATAATAACATAATAAATTATTCAATTACAGCAATTACCGTAATTATGGTAATTAAGTAATCAGCTCGGCCTAAACGCCTCGCGTAAATTTTAAGGTATGGTTATCACTTGGTACGGAAAAAATTGTTTTAAACTCCAAAGCGGAGAATTGGTTATAGTCACCGATCCTTTTGAAAAAGAAAGTAATCTTTCTCCTTTTCGCGGCCGAACCGATATTATTATCCGAACCACTGCCCCGTTGTCAAATGATCGGCTTCAGCCGGCCGAAGCTTTTGAAATTAGCTACCCCGGAGAATATGAAGTAAAAAATATTTCTATCAAAGGATGGTCGGTACAAACCTCAAAAACCCTGCCTGACCGGCAGGCAGGCCTGCCTGCGCAGACAGGTAAAACCGAAAAAGATTCAAATTTAAGATCGGTTTATTTATTAGAAATCGATGATCTTAAAATTGTTCTGTTGGGACATCTGACTGACGAAAATGAAATTAAAAACATTCAGGAATATTTAGAAGATGCCGACATTGTTTTTGTGCCGGCTGGCGGCAAACCTTTTATTGAGGTGGCGGCCGCGGCAAAATTAATCCGGCAATTAAAACCAAGTTTGGTTGTCCCGGCTCTTTTTGACGGC
>JBAZQS010000018.1:0-16225 GCA_041645075.1 Patescibacteria group bacterium
GGACTATCTTAATTATCCTGTACATTCGGGTAAAAGTCAAATTCCCCTCGGCCTGGTCGTCGCCTTTGGCAACCAAATCATACGGAATTTTATAATCAAAAATCAATTGGCGGTTTTGCCTGAATTAGCATTCAGGGTAAAAGAAAATTTTTATCATTTTTAATCAAAAATTTATGAAGTATTTTATCTACGCTCGCAAGAGCACCGAAGAAGATGACAGACAGATTTTAAGCATTGAAGCCCAATTAGTTGAATTAAAAGAATTTGCCGCCAAAGAAAAACTGGAAATTGTCGCTTCCTTCCAGGAAGCCAGAACTGCCAAAGAGCCAGGCCGAATACTGTTCGGCGAAATGTTGCAAAGAATCGAGCAAGGAGAAGCCAATGGTATTATTTCATGGCATCCAGACCGCTTAGCCAGAAATAGCGTTGATGGGGGTAAAATAATCCATATGATCGACAAGGGAGCGATAACCGCCCTCAAATTCCCCACCTTTTGGTTTGAGCCCACTCCGCAGGGATTATTTATGCTTAATATTGCTTTTGGCCAATCAAAATATTTTGTGGATAATCTGCGAGAGAATGTAAAACGTGGACTAAGGCAAAAAGTGAGAAATGGCGTCTATCCCAGTAAAGCGCCAATCGGTTACTTAAACAATCTCAAAACTCGCCTGATTGATGTTAACCTCGAAAAATCCGAAAATATCAAAAAAATCTTTGAACTTTATGCTCATGAAAACTATACTTTACATTCTCTCGCCAATTGGTGCCAAGAAAATGGCTTGTTAAATAATAGAAACGGCTATGTTTCCATTAACGGGATTTACAAAATCCTGCAAAATATTTTTTACCTTGGCCTGTTTAAATATAACGATGAAATATTTGAGGGCGTTCACGAGCCGATAATTTCTAAGAAACTTTTTGATGAAACGCAAAAGAAATTAAAAGAGCGAGGTAAGATTTGTGAGGTTAAAAAACATCATTTTTCTTTTCTGGGATTAATGAAGTGTTCATGCGGTTGCGCCATTACCGCCGAGAGACAAAAAGGCCATAACTATTATCGCTGTACTAAAAAGAAAGGGCCTTGCGGTGAGAAAAGTTATTTACGAGAAGAATCATTAATTGAACAAATCAAAGATTACCTGCAAAAAGTTTCTTTATCGAGCCATGACTTAGAAAAAATAATGTTTGAATTGGAAAAAGATGAAGACGAAGCCAAAGAGGAAGCTAAGATTTTTGTTCAAAATCTAAAAGAGGAGTTAATCAAAGTAGAAAGCCAATTGGAAAAACTTTTAGACGCTTATTTGGCAGGAGTCATTGTGGCCGACGAATACACTCCCAGAAAACAAAAAATCCTAACTGACAAGTTAGAACTCCAAGAGAAAATCAGAGATTTTGAACAACAGGGACAGTCGTGGCTCGAACCGGCTCGTGAATTTGTATTATCGCTTAACCAAGCGGAAAAATTGAGGACATCCAATCAATTTGAAGAGATAGCAACATTTCTGAAAAATATCGGCTCGAACCGCATTTTACAAAACCGCCAATTGATTTTTGATTATAAAATTCCGTATGATTTGGTTGCCAAAGGCGACGACCAGGCCGAGGGGAATTTGACTTTTACCCGAATGTACCGCCACGGAGAATCGAACTCCGGTTGCCAGGATGAAAACCTGATGTCCTAACCGTTAGACGATGGCGGCAAATTATTTATTTTGTTAAACACCTAAATGATGTCCTAGTCCTGGGCAGCGATGAATCCTGCGCCAGCTCGGATTCATCGACTCTCGGCTTCGCTAGCGCTCGCCTCGCTCCTGCCCGTCGCTCCTAAAGTCGCGACCCACTAGACGATGGCGGCAAATTGTTTATGATTTTTATTAACACTAAATAATATTCTAATAAATTTTTTGCTAAAAGTCAATGAACAGTGCCCCCTCACCCTACCCTCTCCCCGATTACGGGGAGAGGGACTTTTAATACCGTACCCCCTTTCTTAATTTCCCTCTTAATTTCCCTCTCCCTCTGGGAGAGGGCGGGGTGAGGGCGGAAAATTTATCCAACTAATAATCTTTCCCCTAATTTATCCACTTTATTTGATTTAATCTTTTGTTTCTATTATAATATAATCATAACCAATCCTTATGGTAAGATCGGGCCGGCCGCAACCAAATAGAAATATCCCCCTTCATCTAAACGACGAGGAAAATTTTTTCTTGTCCAAACAACATAGTGCAAATGAAGACATTGATTTGTTCAGCGGCGAGGGCCAGCTGTGCTGTGATATTTATCAGACCAAGGAAAATATCGTGGTTAAATCCACGATCGCCGGCGTTGACCCGAAAAATTTGGATATTTCGGTAAGCAACGACCTCTTAACTATCCGCGGTTTTAGAGAAATGGATGAGGAAATTAAAGAAGATGATTTTTACTGCCGTGAATGCTATTGGGGCGCCTTCAGCCGCTCCATTGTCCTGCCCCAGCAAGTGGACCAAATAAAAGCCAAGGCCACCTTAAAAAACGGCGTGCTGACTGTTGTTTTGCCTAAAAAGTATAAAACCACTTCCATAAGAATAAGGCACTTAGATGATTAATGACTTTGATAAAATAAACAATTCTTTTATTACCGCCGCCATTGACCGCTTGGAGGGCGATAAAGCGGTGATAAAGACCGATGATGGACAGGAAATAATCTGGCCCATAGACAAATTGTCCGAGAGCGCCAACGAAGGCCAAATTGTTAAATTATTTATCGGTACTTCAAAAGACGAGGAAAAAGAAAGAGAAAAAATTGCCAAAACCATTTTAAACGATATTCTCAAAACCGATGACGATACCTAAACTCACGCTTAAAATTAATCTTAAGCCCTCGGAGCCGGCGTCCGAGGAAAAACCGGAAAAGAAAAATAAAAGATGGTGGCTAATAATTTTAGTCGCTGTTTTTTTTATGGCCCTGATTTTTGCCGGCGGTCTCTGGGCTTTTGAATTTAAATATAAAGACAAAATTTTTCCCGGCGTTCAAATTGGCGACCTCGGCCTAAGCGGCCTGACTAAAGAAGAAGCGCTTGACACGCTCAACCAAATTACCGATAAAATTGAACAGGACGGCATCAAGCTTATCTATCAAAATGAAGGCGGGGCCATATTAAAATTGGCGCCGTTAATTGATATCGCCAGCAATCCTGATGTGCCGCAAGAAATGGTGGATTTTGATAATGAAGCAACGGCGGATATGGCTTTAGGCCTGGGGCGGGGCCGGGGCGGGCAAAATATTCTAAATCAAATTAATCTGCTCTGGCAAAAAAAATCATTGGCCGCCAATTTTACACTTAATAAGGAGGCGCTGGAAAAATTACTGCGCCAGCAATTTTCTGATTTGGAAATCACCGGCCAAAATGCCAGACCGCAAATTTCCTGGCGAGGCGAAAATTATCAGATAACTATCAGTAAAGAACAAAATGGGACAACTTTTGATTATCAAGGCGCGATGGAAAAAATTAAAGATAATTTCAAAAAATTAAACAACGGCTCGGTCCAGATAAATTCGCAAAATGATAAGGCCACCATCGCCTATGGCGAAGCCGAAGCCAATAAAAATTTGATTGAAATGGCCTTGGCCACCACCACGCCAAAATTTATCTTTGAAAATAAAGAGTGGCCGATGGGCAAGAAGGGCTTGGCTGATATGCTGGAATTTCAAAGAGATAACGGCGCCATTAAAATCGGCTTAAATTATAAACTTTTTAAAGAGTGGTTGGAAAAAAATATTTCACCGGATATTGACGTTGAACCGCGGGACGCTAAAATTGAAATGACTGATGGAAAAATTACCAAAATCATCCCCCACAAAAGCGGCCAAAAAATCGACCTTGATAAAATATATGCAGAGATAAATAATAATTTATTATCGGAAAGCGGTCGCGCTTTTGAAATTTTCACGCAAAAATCAGAGCCGAGTATTGCCGTGGCCAATGTCAATGACCTGGGCATTAAGGAAATTATCGGAATCGGCCGCTCCAACTTCGCGGGCAGTCCGGTAAATCGGCGGCACAATATTGCCACCGGCGCCAAAAAATTAAATGGCATAATCATTAAGCCGGATGAGGAGTTTTCCTTGATTAAGGCCTTGGGCGATATTGACGCCTCAACCGGCTATCTGCCTGAATTAGTGATTAAAGGAAATAAAACCACGCCCGAATTCGGCGGCGGCCTTTGCCAAATCGGCACCACTATTTTTAGAGCCGCTCTGGACTCGGGCCTGCCCATTACCGAAAGGCGCGCCCATTCTTACAGCGTAACTTATTATTTGGAAAACGGCCTGCCCGGCGTGGACGCCACGATTTATAGTCCCCGCCCTGATTTTAAATTCATCAATGACACGGGGAATTACATTTTAATCCAAACATACATCAAGGGTAATGATTTAATTTTTGAATTCTGGGGGACGAAAGACGGCCGAAAGGCGGAAAAGACCAAGCCAAAAGTTTGGAACTGGGTTTCCCCGCCGCCCACAAAAATAGTGGAAACCATGGATTTGCCGGCCGGCCAAAAAAAATGTACCGAGGCCTCGCACAAAGGCGTTGACGCTTCCTTTGATTATATTGTTACGTACCCTAATGGCGAGGTAAAAAAAACAACCTTTACTTCCCATTACAAGCCGTGGCAAGCGGTTTGCCTGGTCGGTGTAGAAAAATTATCCGATCTTAATGCCACCTCCACGGCCGAAAATATAACACCGGTCGTTAATCCATAAACAAACCCCGCCCCCCACTTTAATAAAGTGGGGGGCGGGTTTTTTAATATCCAATAATCTGTAGGCCTAATACTTGGATGGGCTTATATGGCCAGGCAAGAAAATTTTTGTGAAGCAATTTCCAAGCTAAAAGCCCGAAAAAAGCTTTTAAAAATTCCCATGCTTGTCGTGCCTAGCCGTAGCAGCCCACCCAAGCGCTCCACTCTTCTTGCGCTGGCAAGCGAATGGAAACTGAAGTAGAGATAAAAAATTTCTCAAATTTGTTTATTTTGGAAGGTGACAAATCTGGCCTACAGATTATTAGATACTATGCACATCCCTGCAGACAAAGAAATTATCTGAAGATAAAACCCGAGTCCTTGCGAACCAGAATAATCCTTCTAACAACTCCTATGCTTGTCGTGCCTGCAGAGCTGTGGATACTATCTCTTATAGATAACACCCTATCTTATCACGCCCGTTTAATTTTGTCAAGTATCCTAGACAAAATTAACAAAAAAAATCGCTAAATTTAGCGTATTTCTTATTTTTTTATTCTTATCAATCTTTTACCGATAGCATTATAACTCACTTAATTCACCTTGGCAAATTGATTTTATCCATAGATTATCAACACCTTATTTTTACTCGTTTTTCCCGATTTTATTTCAATCTGGCTTTTAGCAATATTAAAATACTGAGATAGGAGCTCAATCAAAAGCTTATTGGCTTTGCCCTCTTGTGGTGGCGCCGTCAACTTAACTTTATATACCGAATCGGAAATTTTTTCTATTTGATTTTTGGCCGAATTGGGTTTTACCTCAACTAAGATTTGCCTCATAAAATTTCCAATAACTTTAATTCCAACTTGCCGCTTGCTGTGTCATAAACGGCAAAAGTCGCTTTATAAAACATGCCGGCCAAGGTACCGGGATTAATTACGCGGCAGCCATTAATGACTTCTTCCCACGGCTTATGCGTATGGCCGTAAAAAACCAAATTATATTTTCCGCTTTCCGCTAATTTTTTTGCTTGGTCCGGAAAATGGCAGAAAGCAATTTTTAAGCCATTAACTTCTATCTCGCCCTCATCGCCATGAAGCGTAATATTTTCTAATTCCTCGCAAACTTTCGGTAATAATTCTCTGTCGGCGACATTGCCAAAAACCAAATGAATCGGCCCCTTGAATTTTTCGGCCAAGACCTTTTTTACCACCGCTGGCGCCGCAATATCGCCGCAATGAATAATCATTTCTATTTCGTTATTATTTGCCCAATCAAGAAATTTTTCTATATTTGGTATGTTGTCGTGGGAGTCGGAGATGATGGCAAGTTTCATGGAAAAATTTTTAATTTTTAATTTTTAATTTTTTCCCGCTCTCAATTTTTTCAGCAATTTTATATCCTCAATATCTTTACCATCATGCGGCGTTTCCAAAATCATATTTATTTTCTGCTTCTTGGCAAATAAGATAATCGCCTTAAAACCCTCCAGGCTGATTTTGCCCTCGCCGATATGTTCGTGCCGGTCTTTATGCGAACCGAGCTCAACTTTAGTATCATTGGCATGAATCAAATATAAATTTTCCAAACCAATAATCTTATCAAATTTTTTAAAGGTCTCCTCAACCGCTTTTTTATCTTTTAAATCATAGCCCGAAGCAAAAGCATGGGCCGTATCAAAGCAAACGCCGATATCATATTTTTTTAATTTTGGCGAATGGATAATCTTTTGAATTTCTTCAAAGGTATCGCCGATAATATTGCCGGCGCCCGCCGACATTTCAATTAAAAATTTCGTCTGGCCTTGGTCGCCATTTAAAATTTTTTCTAGGGCGGCAATAACTTTTTCCAGGCCTTTTTTTTCGCCTAATTCTTTAGCGCTGCCCAGATGAGTCATTAAGCCGTTGACGCCAAGTTGCGCCCCGCGCGCCAACTCTTCGCGTAAAACGGAAATGGAACCGTAATAAACCCGGTTATTGGCCGAGGCAAGATTGATATAATATGGCGCGTGAATATAGCTATTTAATTGATATTTACGGCATTCTTCTTTGAATTTTTTTATCTGGGCGGCGGTAATCGGTTTGGCTTTGCCGCCTTGGGGCGGACGGGAAAAAAATTGAAAGCATTCGCCGCCGATTTTTCTGGCGCGAGAAGGCGCCAAAGCAATATCCATCGCCGCGGAAATGTGAGCGCCAATTTTCATGGCTAAATAATAAATTAATTATAATTACATTATACTATAAAACCAGCCCAATACGCACTCCGACTTGAAAATTAAAAATTATTCAATGATAATCTTTTTTAAATACTCAACCACCTTCCTATTGCCAAGAGAATTTCTTATATAATCCTTATATGATTCTGATTCAAACTGCTCCCGCGCGTTGGCGTCGGCTGGATAATGCTTGCTCACCTCTGCCATTTCCTGTTTGATTTCTTCTTCGCTCACCTCAAATTTATTCTCTTGATAAATTTCTTTGGCGACAAGCGAGCTCTTAACTCTCTTTTCCGCTTCGGGCATTAATTCTTTTTCCAAATCCTCTTCGGTCTTATTCAGACCCTTTAAATAATCGTCAAACTTAAGGCCCTGGCTTTCAATATTATGCTCAATTTCCTGGATCATCTTATGCGCCTCGCCGTGGATTAAAATGTCAGGCAATTCCTCAAAGTCAGAAACTTCTATAATTTTATCAAATATCTCCGCTTCCAGCCGCCGCTCTTCTTTATGTTTTTGTTCCTCCTCTAAATTCTTTTTAATATTGTCTTTTAATTCCTGAAAATTTTTAAATTGTTGATGGGAAATTTCCAACGCAAAATTATCATTTAATTCCGGCGCGTTTACTTCATAAACCGCGTTGCATTTGACTTTAAATTCCGCTTTTTTGCCGGCTAAATTTTTCTGATAATAACTGTCAGGAAATTTTAATTCAAATTCTTTGATTTCGCCGGCTTTCAAGCCAATTAGCTGTTCCTCAAAGCCGGGGATAAACCGGCCCTCGCCGATGGTAATGGGATATTTTTTCTGCCGGCCATGCTCAATCGCCACCTTGTCCACAAAAATATCAAAGTCAATTTCCAATCTATCCTCGGGCTTGGCTTCGCGGTCAATTAATTTCTCGGTGGCGCGCATTTTTTGAATATCCAAGATAACCTTGTCTATTTCTTCGGGTTTGACTTCAATTTTTTTTCTGGCGATTTTAATTTTTTGGTAATCGCCGATTTTAATTTTGGGCAAAACCGCCACAGTTGCCTTATAGACAAAAGGATTGTCCGGCGCCATTTTTTCAATATCAATTTTCGGCTGGCCAACGGAAATAATATTGTTTTCCTTTAAAACATTAAAATAGGTCTTGGCGATAATCTCGTCAGCCGCCTCTTCCATAATGGCCATGTCGCCGACTTTCTGTTTCACCATCTCATATGGCGCTTTGCCCGGCCTAAAGCCCTCAAAATTAACTTTTTGCGCCAGGCGCCCAACGGCTTTTTCCAAAAATGGCTTTGTCTCGTCTGGCGCGACTTCAATAATAATTTCTACTTGCGATTTTTCTAATTTTTTAATTTCTGATTTCATGAATTTTATTAAACTACTAATAACAACCCGATTATCTTAACAAAATTAAGATTTTTAGTCAAAATATAAACCCCGGCTTTCAAAAGCCGAGGGTTTTAAATTTACTATGAGATGGTTATAAAACTATATTTTCTCATACTGGTGAGGGGGAAGGAATCCCGTGTCGTAGCACGGGACAAGCTTTTATCCGCTCGCCTTGTGGAAAAGTTGTTTGTGAAAAGAGAAATTAAGGCCAAGGCTCGTCGTCAACGTAAATTTGCTTGAGAACGGCATTACCATTTTCATCAACTACAACTCTTGCTGCGGCCTCTTTATTAAAAAAACTAAATCCTTGGCCCTTTCCTTCGGGAATAAAATATTCCTCAATCCCATAGACAACATGAATACGAGAACCACCAAAACGTTGATTTTGAAAAACGTCCGATTGAGTTTCTATACCGCCGCTCGCAACTTTGCCCTTGAGAGCTATTTCTCCGTTAAACGGTTTCGTTTTTTGAACATTCTGCGCCGTCCAATATTGTCCACCTTGCCGCAATACTACATATACAGTATCGCCATTCCTGATTTGTTGGCCACCGGAAATATATGAATCAAGATTAGAAATATCACTATATTGAAAAGTGGCATAATCTCCGCGCAACATATCTCGCGGATCAACTGGCTCAATTCGCAACAAAATATCCGTGCCACCAGAAAGAACAGACACTTTGAAAATAATGATGGCGAAAACTATAACCACCTGCAATGCTATCGCCAATATGAATTTTGTTTGTTTTGTCAGCATATTATTGCGGCATCTGTTGCGATTGAGCCTTGATATCGGAAATTATATATCTCCTTCCTCGCTCCATAAACCACCCCACGGCAAAAAGCAGAATGCCTGCGCCGATGAAGAAGATACTTTTGTCAAAAAAAGTGAAAAACCAATCGAAGTATTTGACGATAATGAGAAGAAACAAAAAAAGTGCCCCTAAATTTATTAGCCAAGTTTCTCGCCGCAAATATCCTGAAAAAATCAAACCGAGCAACTCAAAGAATACGACAAAATTGAAAATGAGAGCCCACAAAATGCCGCTACTCGATAGTTCTTGACCGCCAGAGTAAAAATTGTAAGAACCACCGGCTTGAAGAAACATACTTTGTTGCGGAAGCAGAGCAATTATTCCGAATAAAAGCGTCAATAGTAGGACGGCGAGAAACTCAAAAGGAGACGCCAATTTTTTGGCCATGGTATACAAAGCCACTCCGACAAGAGCCGCCAAAAAGATAAGTAGGGATAAAGTTATTTGCCATGAGCCAAAAAATAAAACTCCTTTTGTCATATCTCCCAGAACAGAAAGTCCGGGTTTTGTGGAAAGGAAAAATAAGACACCAGTTATTGAGATAATTCCGAGAACCAAATACACAAGCGCAAATCTTTTCCATTTCATTTCTCTTTCGTGGAAATGTCCTAACGAGTAAAAAAGTAATGCCACGAAAGCCAATCCAGTAAGAATCGCGGAAGTCCTAATGTCTTTTCCTTGTATC
Source organism: Patescibacteria group bacterium (assembly GCA_041645075.1). Lineage (GTDB taxonomy): Bacteria > Patescibacteriota > Patescibacteriia > 2-01-FULL-39-33 > 2-01-FULL-39-33 > JBAZQS01. The sequence goes on from JBAZQS010000018.1 coordinate 9,827, forward strand.
CATTCCGCGGCTTGGGCGCCCCACCAAGTAGTAATTCCGATCAAACCGAAAGCGAGCGAGTAAAGGGCTTTAAAGTAGTACGCACTGACCAAACCAAGAGTAGATGTGATAAACAAAATAGTCCGCCAAGAAAATGGATCGCCGAGATCTCTATTGAAAGCAAGCAATGTTACTCCAAGAAAGAAAACTGCCAAAAGAAGGAAAAATTGACTGACGGCATCTTCTTTGGAGAGGGCTAATTGTAAATACCATTCTTTGTCATTTGCGGGGTGCGCGCCTTTTTTTCTGCGCCGGACAAAAAACACAATTAGGCCGATGATAATAATTGGCCATAAGAGGAATCTACCAATCGCGAATAGGATATAATATTCCATAGTTAGTAAAATTCTTTAAGCTCCGGCGGCATTTTCTTGCGGACTATCCATCCGGTTGCAAAAGTAATAATGGTTGCGGCGAGAAGTAAAAATGATGAAGTGAGCAGGAAAGAATTATATCCAAAACCAGTAAAAATTCCAAATGGATGTCCTACTATGGCAATAATGCCAAGTGGAATTGCAAAATAAAACAAAGGGTATGACTCAACCGCAAAGGCCATAGCAATAGTGCCTATCATCCATAAGATAAAACCGTCGGGCCAGTTGGCTCGAATATTGAACATTTGTGCGACTAAAAATATTCCTGCGCCATAGATTATTGAACCGAGCAAAATTAACGCCTCGCCAGTTTTTAAAAGCTCGGACTTTTCTTTCAGATACCACCCTGCTCCGTAAGAAACAATCATTGAAACGAGAATGATCGCTGTTTTGATTGGCTTTGTCATTTCCAACCAGTTCGCGGCTATGAAAGAAAAAATTCCTGCTCCCACGAGTACTGCGGCAATAGTTACAATTATACGGATAGTCTTTTTCGACGTATCTTCTTTTTCCTGTTCTGTGCCGATTGCGTTAAAACTTTCTTGGATAACTTCAATAGTCCGTCCCTGACCGAGAAGTTCTTTATAAATATCCTCTTTTGAGCGTCCTGACGCTAAAGAGGTTTTTAAGTATTCCACAAGTTTTGGGTCTGGAGCAATCATATTAATAGTATACAACAAATTCTTTTCGCAAACAACTTTTTGTTTTAGTCCATAACATATTGGAAAATCTAGAAATTTGGCTCTGGGGATTAATTTCGGGGTCTGACCCCGAAGTTTCCCGACAAAAAAAGTGGCTTGGATTTCCAAGCCACTTTTAATTTTTTACAGCAAATCATATTTTTCGTCCGATTGCATTGGAAAAAGTTTCAAACTTTCCTAATAAGACTCCACATAAACAGGCAGGGTAGCTGTCAATCCGCTGTTGGAAATTGTTAAGGTTGTTTCACCGGCTTGCTTGCCTTGGATGACGCCATCACTGACAACAACCGCAATTTTGGTATCGGTGATAGAATAATGGGTTCCGTTTGCCGACGAGGTAATATCGCGACGGACAAAATCAGAAAATTCGCCTAACACCTGAAAACCGGCTTTTTCTCCTTCAATCACAATAAGCATTGAAGGAGGATAAGTTCTAAAACCGACTAACTGAGCCGATGTTTTAACCTGTAACTGAATTATGTCAGTAGCTGTAATATTATTTGGTCCAAAGCCAACTGCCACAATATTGTAAGAACCTATTATTTCAGCAGGCACAGGACAGGAAAAATCAAAAGGTAGTGCTGTTTTCGTACAAACCTCTTTACCTGTTATAAAAAACCTATCTACGGAACCGGTTGCCTGAACCTTCACATTTATAATAGTTCCTGCGTTAACAACGGTGCCGGAAGCAGGTGAAATAATCTTAACGCTTTCTGTCTCTAATGTTGTTTGGGGTGGTGGTGTAGTCTGGGATGGTAGGGTTGTGGTTTGATTTTCTGAAAGTGGTTGAATGGAAGTAGATGGAGTTGTAATAGATGGTGTTGTTGGTTTCTTGAAATATACAAAATAACCTATTATACCAACTATTATAATTACAACTATAACTATTATTACTATAACTATAGTAGATAATTTTTTTTGATTGAGATTCATATATTATAAATATAAATTATTATGTTTAACCTTTATTGTTTTATTTTATTATATCTCTTTTGTTTTTTTTAATCAATTTTTAGGTTTTGGAGGGGGGCAAGAATTTGGCTTTAGGTTATTTTATTATATTTCTGAACTTATATAAAAAAAGTGACTTGAATTTTCAAGTCACTTTGTATTAGAAAATGTTTCAAACTTCCCTAATCGTAAAAGAGCCAATTTGTGACAGAGTTTTTTATTATATCTTTCTCTATCACAGAAACAATCAGATTAGTTGACAGTCCATTGTTGGAAATTGTTAAGGTTGTTTCGCCGGTTTGAATTCCTCGGATAACACCGTCACTGACAACAACCGCAATTCCGGTGTCGGCGATAGAATAGCTGGTTCCGTTTTCCGACGAGGTAATATCGCGACGCACAAAGTCAGAAAATTCGCCTAATACCCGAAAATCGGCTTTTTCTCCTTCAATCGCAATAAGCAGTGAAGGAGGATGGGTTCTAAAACCGACTAACTGAGCAGGAGCGCTAACCCGTAATTGAATCGTGTCAGTAGTTATAGCATTATTTGCTCCAAAACCAACTGCCACAATATTGTAAGGACCTATTATTTCAATAGGCAAAAAACAGGAAAAATCAAAAGGTGGCGCTGTTTTTGTATAAACTATATCTTTACCTGCTATAAGAACCCTATCTACGGAACCGGTCGCCTGAACCTTCACGTCTATAACGGTTCCCGCGTCAATGACAGCGCCGGAAACGGGCGAGACAATTTTAACACTTTCTGTCTCTGATGTTTCAGCGGCAAGCTTCATGGTTTCAACAAACTTCGCGGTCTCAAAAGGAATTGCAAAATGGAGATCAACGGGATGAAAACCGCTCATCGAAAAATCGGTCAGAGATAGACGAGCATTTAACAAATCCACAATTTTCTCTTTAACTATTCTTGCATTTAACTGTTTAAGATGAAAAATATCTTCAAAGTGAGTGGTGGAAAGAGAACCGCCTCTTTGACTGCTTAATGCCACAACATAATCATTGGACTCTCTAAAAAGAGCGATGGGGATTAAGTCAATATCAAGGCGAAAAGCAGTACTGAAGAATTCGTAAAAAACTCTCACCCAAGAATCATCTTCGCCCAAATACACGGTTGTGGTGGCGATTGCGTGAGAAGGAACAATATTTTCAGGATGTATGTCGCCGTTGAGAATTACATCTATTGCCGGACTATCTACCCGAAGGTTGTCAATTGCGCCTTTGTCAATTGGCTTATCAATCTTCTCAAATATCCAACGGAGAACCTGATAATAACCGGGCGTCATTGCCAAATCTGCTAACTGACTCCCGGAATAAGGAACGCCAATAGATATGAATTTGTGGATATCTCCCTGATAATGTTTTTGTTTTGTTCCAAGATTGTGCAAATACCAACGCACTAAGAGCCCGCCCATGCTATGAGCTATTACATCAACTTTTCCGGCAGAATATCCGGCTTGCCGAGCGAAAAAAAGTCCGCAAAAAATAGCCGAATCGCAGACATCTTTATTCTCTTTAAAAGAACTGGCATTGCTAGAGTAATAGCTATGATTCCAAAAAAGGTCTTGAGGATATAAATTCCGCTCTTGAACAAGCTCGTTAATTACGCCGTCCCAAGCAGTAGAATACCCCCAAAGTCCGTGGAGCATAACAACCGGCGGACGAAAAAGCGGGAATTGGAATTGATATCGCTCTTCGCCTTGATAAACAACCTTTATTGTAATTAGACGGCTTTTCAACCCTGCATCTTCGGTATAGCCGGAACGGCAAAAATTATTAGGGGCGGTATACATCGCCTCAATTTTGCCTATTTGGCGTTGAGTAATCCGGGTTGAGCCATCTTCGCCCTCCGCGCCACTTTCAACAATTTCCAGTGTTACCCTGTTTGGGTCCAAGAAATCGGGCAGAGATACATCCAACAACGTCACATCTGACCCGTCAGCGCAAACCGAATTCACCTGAACTGGTTTTGAAAAACGCGGCGAGGTGTTATAAATCACACAAGAAATTGGGTACTGGGTTCCTTCTGGCGCAATCTTTACTAAGTAAACATCATAACTTCCAGTGCCAAAAGACGTTGTCCCACCAGCAACAATATATCCATGGTCAGAGGTTTGCTGAACAGAATTAGCCCAATCCCAACGGGTTTCGCCAAAGGTCTTTTGCCACTGAAGCTCGCCATTGGAGTCGGTTTTAATGAGATAGGCATCCTTGCTTATGGGTTGAAAAGACCTTATCTCACCAGCGATAATATATCCATTATCAGAGGTTTGTTGGACAGAAAAAGCCCCATCGTCACTGATTCCGCCAAATGTTTTTTCCCACAAAAGATTGCCGTTGGAGTCGGTTTTAATGAGATAAACATCTCCGTATCCAGCACCGAAAGAGCTTGTCGAACCGGCAACAATATATCCATGGTCAGAGGTTTGTTGGACAGAATTAGCCCAGTCCCAATCGGTTCCGCCAAATGTTTTTTCCCACAAAAGATTGCCGTTGGCATCTGTCTTAATGAGATAGGCATCATAGCTTCCAGCGCCAAAAGATGTTGTCCAACCAGCAATAATATATCCATTGTCAGGGGTTTGTTGGACAGATGAAGCCATGTCGCCATTGGTTCCCCCAAGTGTCTTTTGCCATAAAAGATTGCCATTGGCGTCGGTCTTAATGAGATAAACATCTTCGCTTCCAGCGCCAAAAGATTGTGTCAAACCAGCAACAATATATCCACCATCAGAGGTTTGCTGGACAGAAGAAGCCCAGTCTTCACCGGTTCCGCCAAATGTCTTTTGCCAGAGAAGATTGCCTTTAGAGTCCGTTTTAATGAGATAAGCATCACTGTTTCCAGCGCCAAAAGAGTATGTCGCACCAGCAACAATATATCCATTGTCAGAGGTTTGTTGGACAGATGAAGCAATGTCGCCATTGATTCCCCCAAGTGTCTTTTGCCATAAAAGATTGCCATTGGTGTCGGTCTTAATGAGATAGGCATCATAGGCATCATTATGGCTTCCAGCGCCGCCAAAAGACCATGTCCAACCAGCAACAATATATCCATGGTCAGAGGTTTGTTGGACAGAATTAGCCTGGTCTTCGGTATTGGTTCCGCCAAAGGTCTTTTGCCATTCAATAGGAGGGGCTTGCCCAGCAGATAAACTATTAGACATCAAAAAAACCAATACAAACACTAAACCGCTAATAATCCATTTCTGGTTCTTCGTTTTCATTTCCCTTTCCTCCTTTTTTCTTTCTTTTAAATTTTTCAAATTACTCTTTTTTTCATTATTCTTTTTCATCTTCCCTCGCTCCTTTTTTTTCATTCCAATATTTTGTTGTTAAAGTGCTTATATTAAAATTCTATTTTCACTTTACCATCTTTGTATTATTTTGTCAAAAACAAATGAGAATCAACCCAGGCATTATTATTGTCCGCCAGCTGGCGGATTGCTTCTGCCCGTCGCATTAGCGACCCTCTCTTCGTAAGGGGAGGCCGGGGAGGGGCCATCCCCAGAGTTTTTCCTCCCCCTTACGAAGGGGGAGGCCAGGAGGGGGTTAATTTTAACCCCTCCGAAATTTGCTTGAAGGCAAATTTGCGCCTCCCCTTCGTAAGGGGAGGCAAGATAAAATACCTTTTTATAGGGGAGGAAGAAAAAAGCAGAGGAAGAAGAGACCCCTCCCCTTTGACCAGGGCATGCTTGGAAAGGGGGGAAAGAAAAAACCCCCGGCTTGCAAAAACCGAGGGTTTTAAATTTACTATGAGATGGTTGTAAAATTATTTTAAAGCCAAAAGGGGAATGATAATCAAAGAAATAATCGCCATTAATTTTATCAAGATATTCAGGGCCGGACCGACCGCGTCTTTAAATGGGTCGCCGATGGTATCGCCCACCACCGCCGCTTCCAAGGTTTCGCTGGTCCTGATTTTCCTGCCGCTTAATTCAATAATTTTTTTGGCGTTATCCCAAGCGCCGCCAGCATTGGCCATAAAAGTTGAGAGCAGAAAACCCACTAAAATTGACCCGATTAAAAATCCGGCCAGTGTTTCCGCCCCGAGCCAAACGCCCAAAGCCACGGGCGCGATCAGGGCCAAAAACCCCAAAATAACCATGCGCTTTAATGACTCGTTGGTGGCAATTTTTAAACAGCGATTATAGTCCGGTTCGGCCAGGCCGCTCATCAAGCCGCCCGCCCCATCAATCTGCCGGCGCGCCTCTTTGATAATCTTGGCGGCGCCGCGGCCAATGGCCCGCAGCGCAATCGCCGAAAAAACAAAGGGCATTAATCCGCCAATAAACAATCCGACTAAGGTTTTTACATTGGCC